>NZ_POTY01000044.1 GCF_003236315.1 Micromonospora craterilacus | reverse complement strand
CATCCCAAGCTGCCTCGACCGTGCCGCACACAGCGCGCTGCGCGCCGAGTTCCCGCTGCTGGAGCAATGCGTCTACCTGAACAACAACTCCACCGGCGCGGTCCCCAGGGGAGCCGAGCGGGTGCTGCGCGGCTACTGGGAAACGCTGCGCACCTGGCGCGACGACGTGTGGCAGGACTGGCACGTCGGCCTCGACCGGTACGCCGACGGGTTGGCCGCCCTGCTCGGCGCGCCCCCGGGCAGCGTGGTCACCGACGCGAACCTGAGCACCCTGCTGGCCCGGGTGGCGTCCTGCTTCGACTACCGGCCACCCCGCGACCGGGTCGTCGTCACCGACCTGGAGTATCCGACGGTGCCGTTCGTCTTCCGGGCGTTCGGCCGCTACGGCGCCCGCCTCACGGTGGCCGGCACGGGTGGCCCCCGGCTCGACCAGGACGCCCTTGAGGAGCAGATCGACGAGCGGACGCTGCTGGTGTGCGTGCCGCACGCCAGCTTCACCTCCGGCGCCACGGTCGACCTGCCCCGGCTGGTCGCCCGCGCCCACCAGGTCGGCGCGTTGGTGGTGGTGGACGCCTTCCAGACCGTGGGAGTGGTGCCGCTGGACGTGACCACGCTCGGCGTCGACGTCGTCCTCGGTGGCGCACACAAGTGGCTCTGCGGCGTCGGCACCGCGTTCCTCTACGTCCGGCCGGACCTGGTGCCGCAGCTGGAACCGGCGGCGACCGGGTGGCAGGCCGGCGACCGGGCGCTGACCTTCCAGCCGTCCACCGGCTGGGCGCCGGGTGCGCGCCGGTTCGCCGGTGGCACGCCGTACCCACTGACCTCGCTGGTCTCCCAGGTCGCCCTGGATCTGCTGGCCGAGGTGGGCGGGGCAGCCATTCGACGGCATTCGCTGGCGCTCACCCAGCGGCTGCTGGATCGGGCCGACGCAGCGGGCATCACGGTGGTCAGCCCTCGGGAAGCCCACCGGCGCGGCGGCGTGGTGTGCCTGGACGTGCCCGACGGTGAGACCGTCAAGCGGCGGCTGGCCGCCCGAAACCTGATCTGCAGTTGGCGCGGCTACCTGCGGGTCGGCCCGCACGTCTACAACAGCCTCGACGAGATCGACGAATTCATGGACGCGCTGAACAAGGAGTTGGGCCGATGACCGTAACGCTCTCGCCCCGGGCACTGATGAGCCTGCTCGCCAACGGCTCCAAGGCCATGGACGTGCTGCGGACGGCGCTCGACCTGGGGCTGCTCGACGCGTTGGAGTCCGGGCCGGTTCGTCTCGACACGCTGGCGGCTCGGTTCGAGGTGCACCCGCTTCGGCTGTACAAGTTCCTGGACTGCCTGGAGAGCCTCGGCTTCCTGACCCACGACGAGCCCGCCGAGGCCATCGGCGCGGCCAGCTATCGGGCCGTACCCGGGCTACGCGACGCGGTCGAGGCGGTGGTCGGCCCGGCCGCGATCGAGCGGGACCGGGATCGCTACCCGTGGCGGCAGCTGCACGGTCGGCTGGCCGAGAGTCTCCGCGGCGAGGTCAGCATCGGCGACGACGACTTCGCCTGGCCCCCGAAGACCGACGTCCAGACCGCCGACTTCGAACGCAGCATGGCCGTCGGGCTGGGCCCGGTGATCGAGGCGGTACGGCAGCACGCCGACCGGCTCTGGCCCGACCGGCAGCGGCTGTTGGACGTGGGCGGCGGCGACGGGACACTGGCCGCGCACATCCTGGACACCGCGCCGAAGCTGCGGGCCGACGTGTACAACCTGCCCGCGGTGGCACCGCTGGTGGCGGCGACCCGGGTCGCCCGTGGCCACCCGGAGCGGCTGGGATTCGTCGGTGGCGACTTCCTCGCCGAGCCACTCCCGCGGGGGTACGACGCGCTGTCGTTCGTCCGGGTGCTGCACGACTGGCCCAACGAGGTGGCCCGACACCTCGTGGAGCAGGCGTACGCGGCCCTGGAGCCGGGCGGACTGCTGCTGATCTGCGAAGAGTTCCGTACCCCGGACCGCCTGGCCATGCAGTTCTTCTGGAGCTACTTCCTGATCGGTGTCGACAACTGCGTCAGCCGGCTACGGGAGGTGACCTTCTACGCCACGCTGCTCACCGAGGTCGGCTTCGAACAGGTGAAAGTGCTGCCCGGCACCTGGGAACTGGTCACCGCGTACAAGCCGATCACCGCCGAGGTCTGAAACTGCGGCTCGGGCCAGCGCCCGGGGCCTGGTGGCGGCAGGTCGCCTCAGGTGACAGTCGCGGGCAGGATCCCGGGCAGGTCCGGTTCGACGAGGTGGTGCAGCAGGTGCAGGGGCGCGGCGGTGATCCCGGCCCCGGTCAGCGCTTGCGCATACGCCGCCGCGGTCGAATCGTCCACCAGGCCGTGCACCAGCGGCAGGTCCGGGGCGGCCGTCCACAGCAGCGACTCCAGCCGGCAGGAGGCGATCGTCCCGGGCAGCCCGAGGGCGGCCCCGGACATGGCCGCCGGTGCCGGTGGCAGCTCCGTCGGGACGTCGCGGCGGGTCTGGCCGACGTGCAGCAGCCCACCTCCGACCACCAGGATGTCGCGGTCTCGGCGCATCCGGGCCAGGGCCCGCCCGGTGTCCAACGCGGGCGGGAACGAGTCGTCCACCACGATCGTTCCCGGTGCCAGCCGGTCGACCTCGATCGGCTCGGTGGCCGCGCTCGTCGCCGCGACGATCACCTCCGCCGAGTAGCCGGCCGGGGCGATTCCCGGGGCCGACGGGCACACCTCGATGTCACCGGCGAAGCCGTCCGCCCGCAGCCGCGTGACGTGCTCGACGAGTCGGGGTGCGGCGGCTGGGACGTCGCAGAGCACGAGCCGCGCGGGCGGGTGTTCCGCCCGGGACAGCAGCAACCGTAGCGAGGAGAACCCGATCGAGCCGAGACCGACCACAGCGAGGCTGCGGCCGGCAAGGCTTCGTCCGGTGGCGGCCAGCGCGGCCTCCACCGTGCGGACGACGGAGACGACGGTGGCCGCGTGGCCGGTGGTCACCGCGACTCCGCTGCGGGTACGCCGCAGCACACCGACGCCGTAGCCGGTACGGGCGGGAATCATGCCGGCCAGCGACACGCATCGAGCACCGAGGCTGGCGGCCAGGTCGACCGCCTCGCCGGTCTCGGTGGCGAGGGCGTCCCCGGCGGCGGTCAGCTCGTCGGCGAACCGGGGCAGGCAGACGAAGCCGGAGACACCCAGCGGGGTGGTCAGCTCCTCCAGCAGCCGCGGGCGGCCGTCGGGAAAGAGCAGGTCGCGTACCTGTGCCCGGGGCAGGCGGTCGGCGGGCAACCCGGCGATCGCGGCGAGCTGCGCCGGCGGCGGCAGGTAACCGACGATGGCCGCGGCCAACCTGAGTCTCCGCGCCGGGCCAGCCGTCGCCGCCGGCACGATCTCGTTCACTGTGGCCTGCCGCCCGGCGGGCGGACTGTCGGCGGCCGCGGCGGTGAGGTCGGCGCGCAGCCGGTCCGCGAGCCGGCCCAGCTCGGCCGGGGTCACCGTGTTGGGCGAGCCGCGCAGCGTGATGCGGAGTCCGTCCGGTCCGGGGCGCGCGGTCAGGAACAGGTCGGTGCCGAGAGGCGGCGGCGTCAGTTCGGTCTCCTCGTCCCAGTCGAGGCTGAGCCGGTCTGTCCCGGCACCGACCGCCGTGGACGACGGCACGCCGGCCGCTGTCGGTGACGGCCCACCGAGTGCGGCGAAGTCCAGGAAGCTGAAGAAGAACTGGGCGCCGGCGGGGGTTCCGCCCGGTCCGGCGGGCACGGCCGCCGCGATCGACGGCGGGTCGTCGTGCCGCCGGGCGGCGGCGACCTCGGCCGCGACCCGAGCGAGCTGCTCGGCGAAGCCCGCCGATCCGCCCAGACGCAACGGCAGCATCGCCGCGCAGGGACCGAAGATCCGGTGCAGGTCCGGCAGCGGATGGTCCCGACCCGTCAGCGCCAGGCCGACGACCAGGTCGTCCTGCCCGGTGAGGCTGGCCACCGCCCGGTGGTACGCGGTCAGCACCGGGGCGTACAGGGTGGTCGCGGCGTCGGCGGTCAGCCGGCGCAGTCCGCTGACCACCGCCCCGTCCAGGGTGAAGCCGCACACCGCCGGAAGGCCCGCCATCGGCGTACCGTTCACGGCCGGTGTGCCGGAGGAGTCGGGGCGGGCAGCGAGCACCGGCGGCCGGTACGGCGTGTCGAACCGGCCGACCCACCAGGTGTGCGCGCTCGGCTCGGGTGGGCCGGCGGCGCGGCGCGCCAGCAGCGCGACGTACTCCCGGAAGTGGGTGCGCAGCGGGGACAGGTCGCCGGGGAGATCCGCCACCAGCCGGTGGTAGACCGCCAACAGTTCCTGGCCGAGCAGGGCGGCGCTGTAACCGTCGCCGATCAGGTGGTGGGCGTGCACCAGCAGGATGTGGTCGTCGGGGGCGAGCGCCAGCAGCCGCAGCCGCAGCAGCGGCCATGCCCACGGCTCGAAGCGCCGCTGGCGTTCCTCGGCGACCTGGGCGGCCACCTCGTCGGGGCCGGCGAGCACCTGGTAGCCGATCGGTAGGCGTAGCGACGGGGGCAGCTCCTGCTGGAGCGGGGGCCGGGCTCCGGCGGGGAAGACCGTACGCAGCATCGGGTGCCGGGCCACCAGCAGGTCGACGGCGCGTTGGAGGACCTCGCGGCGCAGCCGGCCGCGCAGTCGCAGCCGGGCCAGCCAGGCGGTGCCGGCGCCCGGTGCGACGGCGTCGGCGAGCAGGAAGCCGCGCTGGGTGGCCGTCACCGGGTACGGCTCACCCGGATCGCTTACCACCGTGGTGTCGGCGGTGCGTGCCGTGGCATCGACGGCAGCGTCGATCGCGGCGGCGAGCGTGCGGAGGGTGCGGTGCTGGTAGATGACGGTCGGGCTCGGCGTGGCCGGGAACTGGTCCTGCGCGCGGGCGAAGACCTCCAGCACCAGGATGGAGTCGCCGCCGAGGGCGAAGAAGTCGTCGTCGGGACCGATCGTCGGCAGGTCGAGCAGCTCGCCCCAGATCCGGGCCAGCCTCGCCTCGGTGCCGCTGCCGGTGCCGGTGCCGGTGCTGGTTCCGGTGGCTACGGCGGTCTGGCCGGTCGGTGCGGGGAGGCGCTCCGGGCCGGCGGCCGGTGCGAAACCGCCGTGTGACCGGAGCCGGTCCCGGTCGACCTTCCCGGTGGGGGTCAGCGGGAGGCTGGCCAGCAGGTGGATCCGGGCCGGGACCAGTTGCTCGGGCAGGCGGTCGGCGAGGTATTCCCGCAGCTGCGCCACGGTCGGTCCGGATTGCGGTGCGGGTGCGACGAAGGCGTGCAGTCGTGGGTGCGGCTCGGCCTGGTGCAGCACCACCGCGGCGGCCACCTCCGGATGAGTGCGCAGCACCGCCTCGATCTCACCCGGTTCCAGCCGGTATCCGTGGATCTTCACCTGGTCGTCGAGGCGGCCGAGAAACTCCAGCGTGCCGTCCGGGGCCGCCCGGCCCAGGTCACCGCTGCGGTAGTACCACTCGCCGCCGTGCTGCCCGAAAGCGGCGGCCGTCAGCTCGGGCTCACCCAGATAGCCGGGGGCGATGCCGACCCCGCCGAGGTACAGCTCACCGGCCACGCCGGGCGGGCAGGGGTGCCCGTCCGGGTCGACGACCCGGACCCGCGCCCCGCCGATCGGCCGGCCGATCGGCAACCGGCGTACCGCGTCGTCGGGACGGCGGTCGATCAGGTGCCAGGTGGCGTTGATCGTCGCCTCGGTGGGGCCGTACAGGTTGGTGATCCGGCAGCCGTCGCCGAAGAGGTCGAACCAGCGTCGTACCGGCACCGGCGACAGCTCTTCCCCGCCGACGTGCACCCAGCGCAGGGCGCCGAGGTCCGGCGGCACGCCGTCGTGCACCGTCCGTTCCTCGGCGGCCCGCAGGATCCGCTCCCACAGGGTGGGTACCGAACTCCACACGGTGACCCGGTCCCGTTCCATCCGGGACAGCAGCGCCTGCGGGTCCCGCAGCACCGACCGGGGGAAGGTGACCACAGTGGCCCCGACCAGCAGCGGTGCCAGGATCTGCCGGACCGAGGCGTCGAAGCAGATCGACGAGGTCTGGGCCAGCCGGTCGCCGGGTCGGTAGCCGAAGGTGTCGATCGCCCAGTCGAGGTAGTTCACCATCGACCGGTGGGTGATCGGCACCCCCTTCGGCTGTCCCGTCGACCCCGACGTGAAGATCACGTACGCGGTGTCGTCCGGCGCGGACCCGGTCGCCGGCAGCTCCGCCGGGACCTCGGGTGGATCCGCCCCGAGCCGGACCGGCCGGACCGGGCCGGCGAGCCGGGCCACGGTGGCCGCACCGGCGTCGTCGTGCAGCACCACCCCGGCTCCGGCGCGGCGCAGCTGCCCGTCGAGGCGGGCCGGGGGATGGGCGGCGTCCAGCGGCACCCAGGCGGCTCCGGCGCGCAGGATTCCGACCACCGCGATGACCGACTCCGGGCCGGGTGCGGTGAGCATCCCGACGGGCTGGCCGGGGCGTACCCCGTGGGTGGCGAGCAGTTCGGCCACCTGGTCGGCGGCCTGGTCCAGGTCCCGGTAGGTCATCGTCCGGTCGCCGTCGGTCAGGGCCGCCGCGCCCGGGGTGCGCCGGCAGACGGCCCGGATCCGCCCGGTGACGTCTCCGTCGTCGGCCGCTGGTCGGCGGAGGTCGACGTGCCCCTGCCGTGGCCCGGCGGCGAGGTCGACCAGTTCCTGGTGGTGTTCGGCGGCGAGCCGGGCCACCGTCTCCCGTCGGAACAGCCGTGGCGGGAAGTTCCAGGACAGCTGTAGCGTCGCCCCCGACTCCCACCAGAGCAGGCTGAGCTGGGTGGCGGCGGAACCGGAACCGGCCGCCGTCGGGGCGATCGTCACCGGGCAGTCCGGGTCGGCGGTGACCGGGAACCGGGCGAAGCTGAACCCGGCCGGGCTGGCCGTGCGCGGGCCGTGCCCGGTCGGGCGCAGCAGCCGGGCCAGGTCGAGGCTGGACACCGAACCGTGTCGCTGCGCGACGGTCCAGGACTCTCGCAGCCGGTCGGCGAGCTGTCCGGCGGGCTCGGCCGGATCCACCTCGACCAGCAGCGGCAGGGTGTCGGCGAACGGGCCGACGATCCGCTCGATACCCGGCAACCGGGCGTCCCGGCCGGCCCGCGCCACGCTCACCGGCACCCGCCGTTGCCCGCTCCACCGGGCCAGACAACGCACGTACCCGGCGAGGAGCAGGTGGAACACGGAGACGCCGGCCTCGGCGGCCCGCTCACGCAGCCGGGCGACCAGCGTGTCGTCGAGTTCGCCCAGGTGCGTCACGTATGGCGGTGCGGGCATCCCCCACGGGTCGCCGTCGTACGGCAGCCGCAGCGTCCACTCCGGACCGTCCAACGTCTCGCGCCAGTACGTCAGATCCGTGTCGGTGGGCGGGGCGACATCGAGGGCGTACCGGCCGAACCCGGGGGAGGCGGGCGGCAGGGCGGGGACGCGGCCCCGGGCCAGCGCGGTGTAGTCGGCCCAGAGTTGTTCGCTGAGCAGGTTGAGGCTGAACCCGTCCCCGGCCGCATGGTGCAGCACCAGGAGCAGGTGGGACCGGTCGGGGTGCTCCCGGGCGAGGACGGCCCGCAGCGGCGGTTGCCGGGTCAGGTCGACCGGGGTGTTGCAGAGTCGTTCCTCCAGCTCGCTGAGCGGCCCGGTGAGCGGAAGCACCTCGTAGGAGATCGCGGCTGGGCCCGAGGCGGCCGCCGGGGGGAGGATCGTCTGGCGCGGGGCGCCGGCGCTGGCCGCCGGGACGAACCGGACCCGCAGCATCGGATGGTGGGCGGCGAGACCGGCCAGCGCCCGGCCGAGCAGGTCCGCGTCGAGCGGCCCGGTGACGGTCTGCCGGACGAAGGCGTAGCTGGCCACCGTCGGGTGCAGCCGCTCGTTGACGTACCACGCCCGCTGCACCGCGGTCAGCGGAAACGGCTCCCCGTCGGCGACCGGTACCGGCGCCGCCGACCGCGAGGGCCCCGCCACCACCGGTGCCGGGGGAGAAGCCGGCGGCGTGGGCCCGTCGGCCGGTGCCGTCGGCGCGGCGCCGGACTCCGCCAGGTGACCGGCCAGCGCGGCGACGGTGGTGTACTCGAAGAACAGGGTGACCGGCAGTTGCCGGCCGAGTTCGTCCTCCAACCGTTTGACCAGGTCCACCGCGGCCAGCGAGTCCAGTCCGAGGGTGAGGAACGAGACGTCGTCGGCGATCTCCTCGCTCGGGCGGTGCAGCGGCTCGGCGAGCAGCCGGCGCAGCAACCGGGACAACTCGTCCACCTCCGGCCGACCCGGTGCCGGCTGGCCGGCGGTGGGGGCGACGGTCGCCGGCCCGGGGCGTAGGTCCGCGACCACCAGGTGGGCGGCGTCGACACCCCGGGCGGCCTGTAGCGCCCGCAGCGCGGCCCGGACCGTCAACGCGCCGGCGGTGCCACGGCCCGCGGTGGCCGCGGCGCCGCTTCGGGCCGCCATGCCGGTGTCGGTGATCGGCGCCAAGCCGACCGCCTGGGCGGGCCGGCCGGCAGCCCGTTGTGCGGCGGCGAAGGCGTCCAGGAAGGCGTTGGCTGCCGCGTAGTCGCCGACCGCCCCGGCCAGGCCGGGCAGCACCGCGCTGACCGACGAGAAGCCAACCAGCGTCGCCCGGTCGTGGCGGTGCCGGCGCAACGCCTCCGCCAGCAGGTGGCTGCCGCGTACCTTGGGGGCCAGCACGGCGAGGATGTCCGGCACGGATTTCGCCGCCAGGGTGCCGATCCGTACCGTCCCGGCGGCGTGCCAGACGGTCTCCACCCGGGACACCCCGGCCAGCAGCGCGTCGACGTCGGCCGGCACGGTCACGTCGCAACGCTGGTACCGCGCGGTGGCGCCGGCCGCGGTCAACTCCGCCAGCAGGCCGTCCGGGGCCTGCTCCGACCGCCCGGCCAGCAGCAGGGTGGGGCGGCCCCGGCCGGCGAGGGTACGGGCCAACTCGGCGCCGATCCCACCACCGCCGCCGACGATCACGTGTACGCCGTCGGTCGGTCCGGTCTCCGGCTCGGCGGACCGGTCGTCGGGGTCGCCGGACCGGTCGTCCCGGTCCGCTGCCGCAACCAGGTGGCGCCCGAGCCGATGTCCGGCCCGCCAGGCCACCCCGGTCAACGGGTGCTCGCCGGTGCCCGCGCCGCCGTCCGTAGCGTCGTCGAGGCGGCAGCCGGACAACTCCCGGCACACGGACTCCACCCGGACCGCCACGCTGTCCACACTGGACAGATCGATCACCTGGACGGGCAGGTCGGGACGCTCGTCGGCCATCGCCCAGCACAGTCCGGTCAGCACCGCCTGGACCGGCCGGGGCCGCTCGGCAGCCCCGGTGACCTGGACGTTGCCGGTGACCTGGACGTCCTCGGTGAGCACCAGCAGCCGGCCGAGATGCTCGGCCGGCTCGTCGAGCAGCGCCCGCACCGCGTCGACCTGCCCGGCCACGGCGGTGTCGAGGGCGGCCACGTCCGGCGGGTCGACCGCCGGCCCGGCCAGCCACACGGTCACCTCCGGTGGTGCGAGGTCGCCGACCGGCTCCGGCGCGGCCTGCACCGTGACGCCCCGACCCGCGAGCGTCGCGGCGAGCCGGGCGGCGAGTTCGCCGCCGATGCCGGGACCGCGCAGCCGTACCCGGGCCGGCAGCTCACCGGCGCCCAGCGGCGCATCCCGCCAGGCGACCCGGTGCAGCGGCACGGCCGCCTGCGGCGGCGCCGACGGCGGGTACGACCGCCGTTGGAACGGGTACGTCGGCACCGGCACTCGCCGCCGGCCGGCGTACAGGGCGGACCGGTCCAGCGGTCCACCGAGGGTCCACAGCCGTCCCACCGCCGCCAGCAGCGCCCCGGTGCCGGCGGCCGGCTGCGCCGCGACGTCCAGCACCGTCAGCACCCGTACCGGATCGGGACAGGCATCGTCGGTGGCCCGCAGCGCGGCGTGGAGCCGGCCGCCCGCCCCCAGGTCGATCACGGTGTCGTAGCCGTCGTGGCGCAACCGCCGCAGCGCCGCGTGCCACGCCGGCTCCGCCGACCGTGCGGTCGCGCCGGCGCGCCGGACGGCCTCGGCCGGCTCCAGTTCGCCGCGGGCGGCGACGGCCGCGAGGGCACCGACGCCGTACCCGATCGTGGTGTCCGGCACTACGCCCCAGGCGGCCAGCTGGCCGGCGAGGGCGAGTCCGACGGCGACCGCCACCGGCCCCGCGACCTGCGGATCCGGTGCCGAGCCGGTCAGGCACCAGGAGAGCAGCGGGCGTCCGGCCACCGGTGCGGCGGCGGCCTCGGCCAACAGGGCCCGGAAGACCGGCAGCCGGTCGTGCAGGTCGCGCACGGCCGCTGCCGGCAGCGCCGCGCCGTCGTCGGGGAAGACGAGCACGGTCCGGGGCCGCCGGCCGACCGGCCCGTCGGCGGGGGTGTCGGCGGCGGCGTCGAGCCGTCCGGCCAGGTCCCCGTCGGCGAGCACCGCCAGCCGGTACGGGGCGTCGTCACGGGCCGTACCGGCGCTGGCGCAGACGTCGGCCTCGGTGAGTTCCGGGTGGGCGCGGAGGTGTGCGGCGAGTTCCCGAGCCGCCTGGCCCAGCGCCGCCGCCGAGTGCGCGGTGAGGGTGGCCAGGTGGCATCCGGGTTCGGCCGGGGCGCTGCCCGGTGGAACGGCCGGGGCCTCCCGCAGGACCGCGTGCGCGTTCGTCCCGCCGAAACCGAACCCGTTGATTCCGGCGACCAGCGGGCCGGGTGCGGTCCACGGCCGTCCCTCGGTGACCACCGCGAAACCGGCTTCGGCGAGGTCGAAGCGGACGGACGGCCGGGCGTGGTGCAGGGAGGGCGGCAGGTGCTGGTGCCGCAGCGCCAGGATCACCTTGACCAGCGCGGGCAGCCCGGCCGAGTTGAGCAGATGGCCGAGGTTGGTCTTCACCGAGCCCAGCCCGCGCGGCACCCCGTCGGCGGGCGGTGGGTACGCCGTGGCCAGCGACCGGACCTCCACCGGGTCGCCGAGTTCGGTGCCGGTGCCGTGGGCCTCCACGTACGACACCTCCGCCGGGTCGATCCCCGCCTCCCGGTACGCCCCCGCGATCACCTCCCACTGCCGGTGCGGGTTCGGCGCGAGCAGGCTCAGCGAGCGCCCGTCGTTGCCGACGGCGGTCCCGGCGACCACGGCCAGCACCGGATCCCCGTCGGTGTGCGCGTCGTCGGCCCGGCGGAGCACCAGCGCGGCACCACCCTCGCCGGGCACGAAACCGTCGGCGTCGGCGTCGAAGGCACGGCAACGCCCGGTGGGGGAGAGCGCCTCGGCGGCGTCGAGCATCCGGTACCCGGTCTCGGTGAGGTTGAGATTCACCCCGCCCACCACCGCGACGTCACACTCCCCGGCGGCCAGGCTCCGGGCGGCCAGGTGCAGCGCGACCAGCGCCGACGAGCACGCCGTGTCCACCGCCAACGCCGGCCCGGTCAGATCCAGTGCCTGCGCCAGCCGGGCCGGTACGAGGTTCCGCAGGTTTCCGACCAGCATCGCCGCCCCGCCGATCGGCCCGTCGGCCGCCAGTAGTTCGGGGTACGCGCTCTCGCCGACGGCGGCGAAGACGCCGATCCGGTGGCCGTGCCGGCGAGGTCCGGCGTACCCGGCGCGCTCCAGGGCCTCGTACCCGATCTCCAGGAAGAGCCGGGCGTGCGGGTCGGTGAGCCGGGCCTCCTGCGCGGTGAGACCGAAGAATCCGGCGTCGAAGAGCATCGGGTCGTCGAGGAAGGAACCCCACCGTGCGGCGTCCCCGGCCGAGGTCCACCGGCGCGCCGGGACCGGGCCGACGGCGTCGACGCCGTCGACCAGCCGTTGCCAGAACTCCTCCGGAGTGTCCGCGCCGGGAAACCGGCAGGCCATCCCGATCACCGCGATGGTCGCCAACCCGCCGCCGCGGCGGTCAACGGCCGGGGCGGCGGCCGGTCGGACGACCGGCCGGACGGCCAACCGGTCGGCGAGCGCCGCGACGGTGGCGCAGTCCCGCAGGTCCGCCGGGTGCAACGTGGCACCCAGCGCGTCCTCCAGCCCGGCGAGCACCTCCATCGCCTTCAGCGACGACCCACCGATGGCCAGGAACCGGTCGTGCAGGCCGATCGTGGCGGACGACCGGTCCAGCACCCGGGCCCAGACCTGCCGGATCAGCTCTTCGAGCTCCCGCCGGGACGGCCCGTCGGCGGCGGCCGGCAGCCGAAGGACGGGGGCCGGCGCACCGTCTGCCGGGCTGCCGTTGGCTGGTACGCACCAGCGCCGTTCCCGGTCGGCGAAGTCGCCGGCCAGGTACCGGTCGCGCATCCGGCGCCGGCGAAGCTTCCCGCTGGTGGTCCGGGCGAACGCGCCGGGCGGCAACGGCAGCACCCGGACCTCGTCGTGGCCGCAGACCTCGGCCACCCGCGCCCGAACCACGGCGAGGACACCGGCCGCCTCGGCCGGCGGGCGGGCCCACGGCACGAACACCACGATCCGTTCCCCACCGGAGTCCGGGTCGGTGGCGCCGACCACCACCGTCAGATCGCCCGGCAGGCCAGGGGTGGCAACGGCCACCGACTCCAGATCCGTGGCGTGGAAGGTCCGGCCGTTGACGAAGACCACGTCCTTGGCCCGGCCGGTGACACAGAGCCGCCCGTCGCGCAGGAAACCCAGGTCGCCGGTACGCAGCCAGCCGCCCACGAAGGTGTCCCGGCTGGCCTGCGGCGCCCGGTGGTAGCCCCGGGCCACGTTCGGGCCGCTCACCTCGATCTGGCCGACGCGCTGCTCGGCCAGCGGCCGGCCGTGTTCGTCGACGATGCGCACCGCGCAGCCGGTCACCGGCTGGCCCAGATCCATCAGCTCGACCGCGTGCGGGCCGGGGTGCGTCGGCACCGCCCGGCCCCGGCTCAACTCGGCTCGGTCCAGCACCAGCGGGGCGGCCGTTTCCCCGGGCGGCGGGAAGGTCACCGCGAGGGTCGCCTCGGCGAGCCCGTACACCGGTCGCAGGGCGGCCGGGTCGAGCCGCGCCGGGCGGGTGTGCGCCACAAAGGACCGCCACACCGCCGCGGAGATCGGCTCGGCCCCCACCACCATGCACCGCACCGGACTCAGATCGAGTCCGGCGAGGGTCTCGGCCGGCACCCGGCGCACCGCCAGGGCCAGCGCGAAGTTCGCCGCCGACAGCAGGGTGGCCCGGTGCCGGTGGGCGGTGGTGAACCAGACGGCCGGACGCTTGGCGAACGCCAGCGGACCGATGCGTACCTGCTTGAGGCCGACGGCGAGCGGCGTCAGGTGGGTGCCGATCAACCCCATGTCGTGGAAGTACGGCATCCAGGTGACCA
This sequence comes from Micromonospora craterilacus, assembly GCF_003236315.1. GTDB lineage: Bacteria > Actinomycetota > Actinomycetes > Mycobacteriales > Micromonosporaceae > Micromonospora > Micromonospora craterilacus. The sequence continues at coordinate 20,303 of NZ_POTY01000044.1, read as the reverse complement.
GGACGTCATCCGGGCGCGCGCCGGTGGCCAACCGCGCCTGTTCCAGGTTGGCCAGCACGTTGTCATGGGTCAGCTCCACCCCACGGGGCGCGCCGGTGCTGCCGGAGGAGAACTGGAGGAAGGCGACGTCGTCCCCGGCGGGCGTCGGCAGGTCGTCCGGTGGGAGGCCGGCGCGCAGCTCGGCCAGCCGCAGCACCGGCGCGGGCAGCCCGTCCGCCGCCGCGGCGGTGGCGTCGTCGGTCACCACCACCGCGTCGGCGAGCAGGTCCCGGACCGCCCGTACCCGGTTCGGCTCGGGCGGCAACGGCACCGGCACCAGCCCGGCGGCGAGCGCACCCCAGAACATCGGTTGAAAGTCGTCCCCGGCGTCGGCGAGCAGGAGTGCCGGCGTGCCCGGTGCCACCCCGGCGGCGCGGTATCCGCCGGCCACCCGCAGCGACTCGTCCCGCAGCTGCCGGAAGCTGACCGTACGCTCGGTGCCGTCCTCCCGCACATGCACGATGACCTGGTCGGGCGTTCGGGCGGCGGCGTCGAGGAGCACATCGAGCAGACCTCGGCGGGCACCAGGCCCGGTCGCAATCGACACAGCAGGATGGTAGTCGTCCATGATCTCCGGCCGGTGTCCGAGTGGCGACACCCTCAGGCGGCAACACGGCTGCAGCGCGGGTCGGTGCTGGCCGTGGGTAATCCAGATCAGTTACAGAAAGCGTTGACACATCGATTGTTACCGTCTTCCCGCCGACCTTCGAAGGGGGAATTCGGTGACGATCCTCTCGCCGGCGGCGGGCCCTCGGTCGGATCGCCGGCCCGGTGTGGCGCTGCCCGCCGCCGCGCTGATCGTGCTGCCGGTGCTGGTGGCCGCCGCCGCGGTCGTCGTGCACCGGAGCACCGGCCGGTTCTGGGGCGACCTCGCCGTCTACCGGGCGGCCGCGATCGCCGCCGCCGGTGGCGACGGGCGGCTCTACGACATCACCCACCGGGGCGTGGACGGCATCGTGCTGGGCTTCACGTACCCGCCGTTCGCCGTGCTGCTGCTGCAACCGCTGGCGTACGTCGGCGCGTCGACCGGGATCGGGATCTGGTCGCTGGCCTCGGTCGTCGCGTTGTCGGCCGTGGTCCGCGCGTCGCTGCGGGCCGCCGGCGCGGGTACCGGCGCTGGTGCCGTTCTGCTGGGCACGGTGGCGCTGCTGCCGGTATTCCCGGTGGCCGGTCACCTCCAGGTAGGCCAGGTGGGCCTGTTCCTGATGCTGATCGTGTTGCTGGACCTGACCGGCGAACCCGGCAGCCGCTGGCGCGGTCTCGGTGTCGGCATCGCCGCCGGGATCAAGCTCACCCCGCTGATCTTCGTGGGGTACCTGCTGTGCCTGCGCCGATGGCGAGCGGCGGGGGTGGCCCTGGCCGGATTCGCCGCGACTGTCGGGCTCGGCTTCGCCTGGCGGCCGGTCGACTCGGTCCGGTTCTGGGGTGGTGGCCTGTTCGACACCGCCCGCGTCACCGGCGATCCCCGTACGGTGCTGAACCAGTCGCTGCACGGCGCGCTGGCCCGCCTCGGCGACACCGCCGACGTACGGGCCGTGTGGCTGCCGCTGGCGGCGCTGACGGCGGTGGCCGGGATCGTGGTCGCGGTCCGGTGCGTCCGGGCCGGTGACCAGTTCCTCGGCGTGCTGGCCTGCGCGACGACCGGCCTGCTCGTCTCACCGGTCTCCTGGCACCACCACTGGGTGTGGTGCGTACCGGCCCTGGTGCTGCTGGTGGTACGCGGCCGGCGGGCCGGTGACCGGGGCGCGGTCGTGGCCGGCGCGCTGCTCTGGACCGGCTTCGTGGCCAGCGCCGCCTGGACCCTCGTCGGGCTGCGCGGCGCGGATCTGCACTTCCGGGGCGTGGAGTTGCTGCACACCAACCTGTACGTGCTGGTCGGGTTCGTGGCGCTGGGCTGGCTGGCGCTGCGCCCGAGCGGCGGCCGGACCGGCGTCGACGGCACCGAAGGGCGGGTCCGGTGAGGGTGTCGGTGGTGGTACCCAACTACAACAAGGAGCGCACCCTGCGTGACTGCCTGTCGGCGGTCTACGCCCAGCACCCACCGCCGGCCGAGGTGATCGTCGTCGACGACGCGAGCACCGACCGGTCCCGACGGATCGCGGCCGAGTTCCCCTGCACGGTGCTGGCCTTCCCGGTCAACCGGGGAGTGTCGGCGGCCCGTAACGCCGGTGCCGCCCGGGCCACCGGTGACGTGCTGTTCTTCGTCGACTCGGACATCGCCCTGGCGCCCGGCGCGCTGGCCGTCGCGGTACGCACCTTCGACACGTACCCGGACTGCGGTGTCGTGCAGGGCATCTACGATCTGCGTCCGCTCTACGACGACGGCCCGGTCGAGGCGTACAAGACGTTGTTCGAGCACTTCTGGCGACGCCGGGCCACCGGGGTGACGGCAACCACGATGTTCGCGCTCACCGCCGTGCCCAAGGCGGTCTTCGAACTGGTCGGCGGCTTCGACGAGCGGCTGCGTGACGCGGAGGACGTGGAGTTCGGCACCCGACTGCCCCGGCGGTACGAGATCCGGGTGAGCGACGAGATGGTCGGCCGGCACGACGACGTGGACCGGCTGCGGCCGTACCTGTCGGAGTTGTTCCGCCGCGCGATGACGTACGCCGGTGCGGTCGTCGCCGCCCGCTGGGAGCGACCGGCCGCCGGATCGGTCGGCGAGGCGCGGACCCCGCACCGGGTCGACCTCGGGTCGGTGGTCGGCATGGTCTCCAGTGGGCTGACCGTGGGCACCGCGCCGCTGATCCTGCTGTCACCCTGGCTGGCCGCGCTGCCGGTGATCCTGGTCGGCGCCGCCATCGTGGCGGACCGCGAGTTGCTGGCGTTCGCGTGGCGGCACCGCGGCCCGCGGTTCCTGCTCTACGCGGCCGGCCTGCGGTGGCTCACCCACCTGACCGAATTTGTCGGGATGGGGCTGGGGGTGTCCGGCGCGCTGCTGCGTCGGGTCCGCGCCGGCGGGTCCCGGCCGACCACTGTGGAGGTCCGGCGATGAAGGGCCGCTGGTGGCGGCTGGCCAACCGTGCGGTCACCGTCGTCTTCGTGGTGGCCCTGACCATCGGTCTGGTGCTGTTCGTCCGCTCCCAGGACTGGACGCCCGTGGCGACGTTGGCCGGCCAGCTGGACCCGTGGCGGGTGGCCGCCGCGCTGGCCGGTGCCCTGCTCATCAACGCCGCCGGGTTGTTGCTGGGGTTGGCCTCCTGGCGGGCGCTCTTCATCGACCTCGGTGCGCCGGTCGACCGGTGGACCGCGTACCGGCTGTTCTTCGTGGGATTCCTGGCCAAGTTCGTCCCCGGCCGCTTCGTCGCCCTGCCGGTGCTGCTGCGGATGGGCAAGGAGATCGAGGTGGGGCCGGTCCGGCTGGCCGGGGTGTTCCTGCTGAGCTGGGCGGTGGTGGCGATGACCGGGATGACGGTCGCGCTGGCGGCCGGGCCGGCGCTGCTGTCGGGCGTCACCTGGTGGCTGCTGCTCGCCACGGTCCCGCTGCTCGTGCTCGTGGTCCGCCCGGACCTGCTCAACCGTGGGATCGCGGTGGCGGCCCGGCTGTTGCGCCGCCCGCCACCGCAGGTGGTCGCCTCCCCGTCCGGCCTGCGCCGGTCGGTCGCCGCCCAGTCACTGTCCTGGTTCGTCTCCGGGCATCACCTGTGGCTGCTCGCGGTGGCCGCCGGCGCGCCACCCGTACGGTCGTACCTGATCTGCGTGGCGGGGTTCGCCGCCGCCACCGTCGCCGGCCTGGCGGTGATGGTCGCCCCGGACGGCCTGGGCGTACGCGAGGCGGTGTTGATGCTCGGGCTGGCCACCGTGCTGCCGGTGGCCGTGGCCACCCCGGTGGTGCTGATCAGCCGACTGGTCTGCGCGCTCAGCGAGGTGGCCGTCGGTGGGGGAGGACTACTGCTGGCCCAGTACCTGCACCGGCGTCGGCTCCGGCTCGGCCGGCACGTCGACGCCGGGCCGCAGCAGAGTCCGGTCGAGCGGCCGACACCGGTCGGCTGACCGGGCACCGCGAGCGTTTCCAGCTGCCGGATTGGACGTCGGCGGAGAGAGGTCGGTGACATCGTGTCGAAGCTGAGGATGATGGCAGGGCGGATCGGTGCCCCGGTCCGGGCGCTGGTGCGCCGCAGCCCACGACTGAACGCGGCGCTCTGGGACACCCAGTACGCGCTGGGTCTCTGGGGCTACCTCGACGAGGCGGGCGACGGCGCCGTGCCGCTGTCGCTGATCGAGACGTGGGCGCCGCACCCGACGATCCTCGACCTGGGCTGCGGCACCAGCGCCAACCTTTCGTTTCCGCGCGGCCGGTACCGGCACTACCACGGCGTGGACATCAGCCGGCGGGCGATCGAGACGGCCCGGTCGCTGGACCGGCCGGACGCGTCGTACGCGGTGGCCGACATCCGGGCGTACGCCCCACCGGACCGGTACGACGCCATCCTGCTGCGCGAGGTCATCTACTACCTGTCCGTGGCGGAGGCGGCCGACCTGCTGCGCCGGTTGCCGGGCCTGCTCACCTCGCGGGGCAGGATTCTCGTGCAGATCTACGACGTGCAGCGGTCCGGGCAGTTCGTGGCGGTGATCCGGGACTGCGGGCTCGCCGTCACCACCTGGCTGCCGCCGGACGCCGGCGACGGCGCCCCCGACGCCTTCTTCGTGCTCACCCCCGCGGTCGCGGAGTCCTGACCGGCGCTCAGACGGGGACCCGCCGCTCCCACCACGGCCACACGGTCACCGGCTCGCTGCGCAGCAGCCGGCGATGTAGATCCTGAAGCCGGTGTCCCGGTTCCACCCCGAGCCGGTCGGCCAGGGTGGTCCGGGCGTCCTGGAAGGCGGTGAGCGCCTCCGCCCGCCGGGAGGTCTGCCCGAGCGCGATGAGCAGCAGCTCCCACAGCCGTTCCCGCATCGGGTGCTCGGCCAGCATCCAGCGCAGTTCGGCGACGACGTTCTCGATGTCACCGAGCAGGAGCCGGACGCCGGTCACCTCTTCCAGCACGTCCTGGCGCAACTCGGCCAGTCGGATCCGTTCGGCCTCGGCCAGCGGGCCGGTGGCCTCGTGCAGCGCCCGGCCGGACCAGCGGGCGAGGCCCCGCTGGAAGAGGTAGAGCGACCGGGGCAGGTCCGCCTGGGAGCGGGCGGCGCGGGCGCTCCGCACGTCCTGCTCGAAGCGGATGGTGTCCACCGCGTCGGCCGGTATGTCGAGGGTGTAACCCGGTCGGGTGGAGCGGAGCACCCGGGCCAGGGCCGGTCGGTGACCGGGCGGTTCGAGCGCCCGCCGCAGCCGGCCGATGTAGGTGTGCACCATGTTCTCCACCGAGTCGGGGCGCCGGCCGACCCAGATCGCCTCGACGATCTGGGCGACGGACATCACCATGCCGCTCCGCATCGCCAGCACCGCGAGGACCTCCCGCTGCCGGGGAGTGCCCAGGTACAGCAAGGTGTCTCCCCGGCAGGCCCGCACCGGGCCCAGCAGCAGTATGGACAGTTCATCGTGCGACATCAGGTGTCTCTCCCACCCGGCGGAGCCGGGATGCCACAACCCGGGCTCGGCACTACTCGACGGCTCTGTCCGGGCACCGGACACCCACGGCGGCGGGGGCGGGTCGGTACAGCCGGTGGATCGACGGGTTCACGCGTGGTCGGTGGCGTCCCGCTCGGGAATGCCTTCGCGGTCTCCACGTCCGCTACCGCTGGTCCGGGACGGTGACGAAGCGAAGCCCGCGGTCGGTCAGCCTCGGGAGCACCTCGGCCAGAGCCGCGATGGTCTGCGACCGGTCGCCGCCGCCGTCGTGGCAGAGCATGATCTGCCCGGGCCGGGTGCGCGACAGTGTCCGGACGATTTGGGGGACACCCGGACTGCGCCAGTCGCTGGGGTTCACCGTCCAGTCGACCGGGGAGAGGCCGAGGCCGGCGGTGATCCGCAGGACTGCCGACGACCAGTTGCCGCCGGGCGCGCGGAACAGTCGCGGCGTGACCGCGGTGGCGTCCTCGATCTCCCGCTGGGCGTACGCGATCTCCGCCCGGATCTCGTGCCGGGCGAGCGCGGCGAACGGCTGCGGGTGCGACATCGAGTGGTTCCCGATCAGATGACCGGCGGCCAGCACCTGACGGGCCAGGTCCGGCCGTTCCCGTACCCGGTCACCGACGAGGAAGAACGTGGCCCGCACACCGTGCCGGTCGAGCAGGTCGAGCAGGGCCGGGGTCCACCTCGGGTGCGGGCCGTCGTCGACGGTGAGTGCGATCTCCTCGCCGGGCAGGCCGAAGGCCGGCCAGTGTGCGCCGCCGAGCGTGGGACGGCGGCGCAGCAACTGCCGGCCACGGTAGGCGAAGAGCAGGTAGTGCAGTGCCTGTGCGTGCAGGTGCGAGCAGAGCCGGGTGACGCGTTCTCGACGGCCGCTCATCGGGACGTCTTCGCGGTGGTCGCCCGGGTCGGTCCGAAATCGCGGTCGGCGAGATGACGCAACCCGCCCACGACGGCGCCGGTGACGACAGCGAGTTGGACCAGCAGATGCACGGCGAAGAAGAAGAGTGTGAACGCGGGCCCGCGCTGACGCAGGACGAACCGCAGCAGCCCGGGTTCGGCGGCCATGAACAGCACGACGAACAACAGGGACAGCACCGGCCAGCCACCGGTGAACAGCGCCGACGGCAGGGCTGCCGGCACCATCGCCGCGGTGAGCAGGCCCGCCGCGGTGTTGGCGCGGATGCCGGCCGGCCCGCGTTCGGCCAGGGCCACCGGAATCAGCAGCTGCGAGCGGCGGAACTGCTTGCGCAGCAGTGCGCCGAGCCGGCTGTCGTCGTCGTGCCGGCAGACCACCGTGTCGGTCAGGACGATGCCGTACCGGTCGCCCATCCGGTCGCCGAGTTCCACGTCCTCTGAGGCGCGCAGCTTCTCGTCGAAGAGGCCGACCGAGGTGAAGACCTCCCGCCGGATGAGACAGATCGCGAAGAGGGTGGTGCGTACCCGCCCGACGTTGCGCAGCCGCCAGTAGTGCCCGTGCGTCAGCCGGTACGCCTCGACGGGACCGTCGTCGATCAGCGGTTCCAGCGCGTAGATGCCGTGTACGCAGGCGACGTCCGGCTGGTCACGGAGGATGGCGAGGGCGTTGCTTAGCGCGTCCGGTTCCGGTGCACAGTCGGAGTCGAGGAAGAAGAGCAGCTCGCCGGTGCTGGCCCGGATGCCGCGGTTGCGGGCGGCGGCGGGCCCGGCGTTCTGGTCGGTGACCAGCAGCCGGCACGGAAACCGCTGGGCGATCGCGCGGGTGTCGTCGGTGCTGGCGTCGTCGACGACGATGACCTCGGTCACCGGGTGCCGTTGCCGGTGGATCGCCTCAAGGCACGCACCCAGGGTCTTCGCACTGTTGTGGGTGGGAACGATGACCGACACCGTCGGCGGCATGACGAGCACCTCAAAGGGCTGGTGGATAAAGTGCGGAGGAATTGACCGGCGGCAATTGTGTTGCGCCTCGACCAAGTTATCGAGCGGCAACCCCGCCACGCAAGGGTTGCCTTGCGTAGTCAAGGTTGCATCCAGCGGCGGTTCAGGAAAGATCGCGGGGCAATAGATAGCGTCGCGGCATGCCCAATCTCGTCAGCGTCGAGGAATGCGAGCGGTTCACCGTTCGTGAGGTGCACGACCTCTATCGGCAGTACGTGAACGCGAGCCAGGTCAATCTGATGACGTCGTTCGGGTTCGGCCGGGAATTGGTGGAGAGCGCCGAGGGGGCCTACCTGACCTTGCGTGACGGCCGGCGGGTCCTCGACCTCACCGGCGGGGTGGGGGTGCTCAACCACGGCCACAACCATCCACGGATCGTGGCGGCCCGGCAGCGGTTCGCCGAGCGCCGGCGGATGGAAGTGCACAAGACGTACTTTTCGCCCTACCTTGCGGCGCTCGGCCACAACCTGGCGCAGCTGCTGCCCGGCGACCTCTCCATGTCGTTCCTGCCCAACTCCGGCGCCGAGGCGGTGGAGGGTGCGGTGAAGCTCGCGTACAAGTACCACGGCGGTCGACGCGGGACCATCCTGCGCGCGGACTGCGGTTTCCACGGAAAGCTGCTCGGTTCCGGCGGACTCACCGGACAGCCGCACTTCAACTTTCCGACAATTCCGGGAATCGTCCCATTCACGTATGGAGACCTCGATTCCGTCCGATCGGCTATCGGGCGGCATCCCGGCGACGTCTATGCCCTCATCGTCGAACCGTTCAGCGCCTCCACCATTCAATGGTGCGACGAAGATTTCCTTCGTGGCGTACGCGAACTGTGCGACCGGCACGACATCGTGCTCATCTTCGACGAGATCTACACCGGCTGGGGCAAGACGGGCAGCCTCTTCTACTTCATGCGCTACCCCGATCTGATACCGGACGTGCTCACCACCAGCAAATCCTTCGGCGGCGGCAAGTCCTCCATCTCGGCCTTCGTGGCCCGCAAGCCGGTGTTCCGCAGGGCGTACGACAACCTCACCGACGCGCTGCTGCAGAGCACCAGCACCACCTACTACGGCATGGGCGAGGAGTGCGTCACCGCCATCGAAGCGATCAACATCGTGGTGCAGGACGACTACCCGGCGCGGGCTCGCGAGCTGGAGCGCGTCCTCGAACCCGCCCTTAACCGGCTGGCCAAGGAACACCCGGAGGCGGTCGGCCGGGTGGCGGGTGCCGGGGCGCTCTGGGGCGTGCACATCGACGGCGGACCGAAGATCCTCGACCTGGTGGCCCGGCTCGCCCCGGCGGGCATGGCCCGCGACCCCCGGTTCAAGGCGAAGCTGGTGACCTGCGCCGTCATCAACGCGCTCTACCGGGACCACGACATCTTCACCTACTACACCCTCAACGGCCTCAACCCGCTGATCATCGGTCCGTCGCTGGTCACCGACCCGGCCGACGCGCAGCGCGCCGTCGACGCCCTCGACAAGGTGCTCGGCCAGGGACTGACCCGGCTGGTGACCCGGTTCGTCACGCAGAAGGTGGGGTCGCTGTGGTGATCGCCATCACCGGCGCCGCCGGCATGCTCGGCTCCCGGCTCGCCGAACGCCTCACCGCCGACGGCCACCAGGTAATCGGCGTCGACCTGCGTTCCGAAACGACGGTCAGCCACGTCGGGGACATCCGCGATGCCGGCCTGCTCGATCGGGCCTTCGCCGGCGTCAGCGTCGTGATCCACTGTGCGGCGGCGCTGCCCAGCTACCCGGCCGACCAGATCCGGTCGATCATCGTCGACGGCACGCGCAGCGTGTTCGACGCCGCGCGACGGGCCGGAGCGGCGCGGGTCCTGCACGTCTCCTCGACCGCCGTCTACGGGCTGCCGAAACAGGTGCCCACCCCCGAGGAGCACCCGCGCGCGCCGGTCGACACGTACAGCGCGGCCAAGGCCGCCGCCGAGGAGATCGCCGAACGGCACCGGGCCGACGGCCTGCCGGTGGCGATGCTGCGCCCCAAGACCTTCCTCGGCCCCGGGCGGATGGGTCTGTTCGCCATGCTCTTCGAGTGGGCCGAGGAGGGCCGCAACTTTCCGGTCCTCGGGCGCGGCGACGTCCGGATCCAGATGTTCGCCGTGGACGACTTCGTGGACGCGGTGGTCACCGTCCTGCAGGCCGACGACGACGTCGCCAACGACACCTACAACCTCGCCGCCGAACGCTTCGGCACCCTCCGGGAGGACTTCCAGGCGGTCCTGGACGCCGCCGGCCACGGCCGACGGGTGGTCTCGCTGCCCGCCCGGCCGGCACTCGCCGCACTCAGCCTGCTGGAACGCAGCCGCCTCTCACCCGTCTACGGGCGACTGCTGCACAAGCTGATGGCCGACTCGTACGTCAGCATCGACAAGGCCCGGCACCGGCTGGGCTTCCACCCGAAGCTGTCCAACCAGGACGCCATCCTGCGTACCTACGAGTGGTGGCGGGCCGAGCGACACCGCGACCAGCCGGCCCGCGACGGTCGGACCAGCCGTGACCCCTGGCGGCAGGGCGTCCTGGCCGCCGCGAAGATCTTCTTCTGAGGCCCCGATGACCGCTGCCGAGACCGTGGTGGAGCCGGTCGCCCCGGTCGCCCCCAAACGCGTTGCGCGACTGCCCCTGCTGCCGCGTCACCTGCTCGTCCTCGCCCGGCCGGGCCACGTCGTCAAGAACGTCCTGGCCGTCCCGCTCGCCCTGGTGGACACCCCGGTCTGGACCGCGACGGCCCTGTGGCGGTGCGTCTGGGCGGTGGCCGCGTTCACCCTCGCGTCCTCGGTGATCTACGTCGTCAACGACATCGCCGACCGTCACCTGGACCGGGCCCACCCGCACAAACGGCACCGGCCGATCGCCGCCGGGCACGTCCCGGTCCCGGTGGCCTGGGGGTACGCGGGCCTGCTCACCGCACTGCTGGTCGCGCTCACCGTCGGCGGACCGGCAATCCCCTGGTGGCCGCTGATCGCCTACCTGGCCCTGAGCACCGCCTACAGCAGATGGCTCAAGCATCTGCCGCTGCTGGACGTCTGCGTGGTCTCCGCTGGCTTCGTCCTGCGGGTCCTCCAAGGCTACGCGGCCACCGAAACGGTGCCCTCCAGCCTGCTGCTGACCGCCGTGTTCAGCGGCTGCCTGGTGCTCATCCTCGGCAAACGCCGGCACGAACTGGCGGCCCTCGGTACCCCGCACCGGCCCGCGCTGGACGGTTACAACCTGCTGCTCGCCGACCACCTGCTCGGCCTCACCACCTCCCTGGCCGGCACCACCTTCCTGCTGTACCTGCACGTCGACGCGCCGATCGACGCCTACCCGCCGATCGTCCTGGCGCTCGTCGTACCGCTGGGGCTGCTGGCCGCGTTCCGGTACCTCCAGGCGGTGCTGGTGCTGCGCACCGGCGGCGACCCGATCCGGATCCTGCTGCGCGACCGGACGATCGTCGGGTGCGCCGTCCTGGTCGGCGTCATCCTGGCGGTGGCACAGATCAACGCCCGTTATCCACACCTGCTGACCTGGACGGACAAGTGAACCCTTCCCTGGTGTCGGTCATCGTGCCGAACTACAACTACGCCCGTGCGCTGCACCTGTGCCTCGACTCGCTGCGGGCGCAGACGTACCCGCGGCTGGAGATCATCGTGGTGGACGACTGCAGCACCGACGACTCGGTCGCGGTCGCCGAGGCCCACGGGGCGCGGGTCGTGCGTACGCCGAGCAACAGCGGCCCGGCCGCGGCCCGCAACCTCGGTGCGGAGGTCGCCGAGGGCGAGATTCTCTTCTTCGTCGACTCCGACGTCGCGGCCCGCCCCGACGCGGTCGCCAACGCGGTCGACCTGCTCACCGCCGACCCGACGATCGGGGCGGTCTGCGGCAACTACGACCCGGTGCCGCTGATCCGGGACAGCCTGCTGGAGGAGTACCGCTGCCTCCAGCAGTCCTACTGGCTGATCGCCGACGAGGGCCGGATCATGACGCTCTACACCGCGCTGCTGGCCATCCCGGCCCGGGTCTTCCACGAGATCGGGCCCTTCAACCCCCGGCTGCGGGAGACCGAGAACGCCGATTACGGCCTGCGGCTCGCGCAGCGCTACGAGATCCTGCTCTCCCCGAAGGTGCGCGGCGTGCACGACCACGACCACGAACTCGGGGTCCTGGTCCGCAAGGTGTTCACCCGCACGGCGCTGCACATCCCGATGTACGCCCGCAAGCCGGAGTTCCCGGGCGGGTTGCGCAGCGGCCCGCGCGCCTGGGTCAGTATCGCCACCCCGCTGTCCGTGCTCGCCCTCGTGCTGCCCGTACTCCTCGGCCCGGCCTACCTGCTGGTGCCGCTGGCCGCGTTCGCCGCCTTCGTCGCCGGTGACCTGCCGATGTACCGTTTCGTCCGGGCCGAACGCGGCTGGCTGTTTCTGGTCTACTTCATCGCGATGCACTTCTTCCTGAACCTGGTCATCGCGGTCGCCGCGGCCTCCGGCGTGGTCGCCTGGCTGGGCTCCCGCCGCTTCCGCCGGCTCTACGACCGTCCGGAGGTCGCCGCCCGATGAACGCGCTTCCGCTGGTCTCGGTGATCGTGCCCAACTACAACTACGCCGAGTCCCTGGATCTCTGCCTGCGGTCCATCCTCGACCAGACCTACCCGAACATCGAGCTGCTGATGGTCGACGACTGCAGCACGGACCAGTCCGTCGCGGTAGCCGGCGCCCTCGGTGTCCGCGTGGTCAGCACCGGGGCGAACGGCGGCTGCGGCACCGCCCGCAACGTCGGTGCCGCACACACCCACGGCGAGCTGATCTGCTACGTCGACTCCGACCTGGCCCTGGCACCGGACGCGATCGCCAACGCGGTGCGGATCCTGCAAGCGGAGCCCGCAGTCGGCGCGGTCTGCGGCATCCAGGACGCCGAGCCGCTGCTCCACGACACGTTGGTCTCCCGATACCGCGGCCTCCAGTACCACTACTGGTCGATCAGCTCCGAAGGTGACATCTCGTTCCTCTTCCCGGCCGTGTGCGTGATCCGACGGGCGGTGTACGACGAGATCGGGCCGTTCAACCCAGCCCTGCGCCAGACCGAGGAGGTCGACTACGGCTACCGGCTGACCCGGCGGCACCGGATGCTGCTCACCTCCGAGGTACGCGGGCGGCACGACCACGACCACGAACTGCGCGGACTGCTGCGCAAACTGTTCCACCGGGGACGGCTGCGAATTCCCCTGTACGCGCGGGCCCGCCGCTTCGGCAAGGGCTTCGAGACCGCCTCCCGCGCCTGGGGCAGTCTCGCCGCCTTCCTCACCCTGCCGGCGCTGGCGGTGCCGTTCCTGTGGGGACCCTGGGCGGCGGTCCTGCCGGCCACGTTGCTCGCCGCCTCACTGGCCTGCGACGCCGGGATGTACCGCTTCGTCCTGCGGCGCCACGGGGTGCTGTTCCTGGTCGGCTTCGCCGGACTTCACTACCTGGTCAACGTGACGATCACGGCCGGCGTGGCGACCGGCGCGGCGCAGTGGCTGCTGTCCCGGCCCTTCCGACAGCTATACGACGCCTCGTTCCCGATCGACGGTGCGCCTCGGTGGACGTCGGCGTGACGACAGCCGCCCCGACGGCCGACACCGCCGCCGACCAGGCGTCGCCCGCCGGCCCGGCACGGCGGCGCTGGCTGGCGGCGGTCCTGGTCGGCGTCGCGTCGCTCTGGCTCGCGTTCACCGCCGCGCACCGGGGGCTCAGCGGGCGCTGGTGGCTCTGGCTGGCGGTGGACACCGTGCCACCGCTGGCCTTCCTCCTCGTGCCCCTGACGTTGGGCGCCGTCGCGGCGGTCAGCCGGCGCCGCCGTACGGTGGCGTTGCTCGCCGCCGTCGGGCTGCTGCTCGGTGCGGGACTGAGCGGAATCAACGTCCGCTGGTGGCATGGTGGGGACGGCCCGGCCCCGGTCGACGCGTTGCGCGTGTTCTCCTGGAACACCGGCTACTGGGACGAGGGCGGCGAGACCGAGGAGCTGTACCGGGTCCTGCGGAACGCCGACGCCGACGTCTACCTGTTGCAGGAGTACTGGTACGAGCGGGGCCGGCCGACGGAGGCGACTCTCGACCGGCTGCGCGCCGAGTTCCCCGGGTACCAGGTGGTGGTCGTCGGCGAACTGGTCACCCTGTCCCGCGTGCCGGTGCTGCGGCAGGTGCCACTGGAGCCGGTCGACCTGCCGCCGGCGATCGCCGAGGCCGGCGACGAGTGGCGCTACAAGACCCTGCGTACCGACCTGGACCTGGGCGGTGGGCGGGTGCTGTCGGCGTACAACCTGCATCTGCCGGTCCAGCTCTCACCCGAGCACGGCCTGCTCGACGGCGACTTCTACCGGATCATGCGCGCGCAGCGTGCCCAGCGGGAGCCGCAGTGGCGGGCGCTGGCCCGCGACGTCCACGCCAACCCGAATCCGGTGCTGCTCGCCGGGGATCTGAACACCACCCCCGCCATGGGCGACCGGCGTAAGCTGCCCGACGGCCTGCGCGACGCGAGTTACGCCATGCCGTCTCCGTACCCGGCGAGTTGGGCACACCGCCCTGGCTGGCCGCCCTGGTGGCGGCTCGACTGGGCGTTCGTCTCACCGCAGGTACGGGTGCACTCCTACCATTTCGGCGACGGGCGGGGCGCCTCCGACCACCGGCCGCAGGAACTGGTGGTGTCGCTGGGCGACCAGTGATCACGCAACCGTGCCGCACCGCGTTCAGCCTGCACTGCCCATTCGTCCCGGCCATGATCATGGTGCAGCCGACTGGCTCATGGGTGCTAGCGTTGGGCGGCCTTGACCCCCTGCACTTGGCGCGACGATGCCGGAGCAACTGCTCGGCAGGCCGCACAAACTGCGCCTGGTACCGCCCTATGGCAGAGCCGGCCGATCCCTATGGAGATCAGTGATCACCGAGCACGTCCGCGACGCGGCGGCGACCGCTGTTGTTTTCGGCTTCTTCGCGTCCAGTTGGTACGGATGGGCGCAGGAGGCACCGCCGCGGACCTGGCGGAGACCACTCGTCGCCGGTTCGGTCGCCGCCATCCTCATGGTGGTCGCCGGCGCCCTACTGGCCTGGCGTCACTGGTCGGACGGAACGGCGTTCACCGCGGAGACCAGCCGCAACTTCGGCATCGTGGTCGGCATCGAGTTCGGGCTCGCCGCGCTCGGTGCCGGCGTCCTCGCCGCGCTACGCCGCCGCGACGTGATCCCCGCCTGGATCGCGTTCGTCGTCGGGGTGCACCTCTTCCCGGTGGCCGCGCTGATCGGCTATCCGCTGATCCACGTGGTGGCCGCGTTGATCACGCTCGTCGCAGTCGCCGCCGTCCCGGTGGCGCGCAGCCGTTCCCTGCCGGTGAGCGCGGTCACCGGTCTCGGCACTGGCAGCGTGCTGCTCGCGGCCGCCGGGTCCTCCCTGGGTATCGCCCTGCTCGGCTATTGAGCGGTGCCAACGCCTTGTGCCAGCGGAGTGCGAATCACCAGGGCGCTCAGGGCATCGGTTGCATCGACGTCGCTCGTGTCCTCGGCGATCATGTCGATGAGCGCCGGGACCGCCGGTCCGGTGGATCTCCGCCGGTCTGCTCGGATCTATTCTGGCGGGCACGTTCCGGCGTACCTGAGGAGGAAACCTCGTGAGAGCACCCGCGGTCGTGGCCGCCGTGTTGATGGTGTCAGTGTCGGTCGGCGTCCCGGCCCAGGGAGCGGCACCGAATTCGGTCCCGCTCAAGGAGCCGTTGGCCGGGCTGATCGACCGGGCGGAGCCGGCCACTGGCGCCTACGCGTCGGTGGTGGACGGGTTCGTCATCCGGGCGAACTGGAACGAGTTGCAGCCGCAGCAGGAACCGGGCACCAACCACGGCGGTGCCCTGGACACCACGGCGATCGACCTGGCGCTGGCGGCCGCGGACGCGGCGGGTATGTCGACCCGACTGCGGGTGGTCGGCGGCATCCACGCGCCCGAGTGGGCGAAGACCCTGGGCGGCACCAGCCCGATTCCGTGGTACTCCGGCGGTGCCGTGATCGGCACGATCGGTCGCTTCTGGACGGCCCAGTACGGCGACGCCTATCAGAACCTGCAGGACCGGCTGGCGGCGCTCTACGACGATCATCCGCGCCTGCTGGACGTGGTGATCTCCCGTTGCGCGACCGAGTTCGCCGAACCGTACATCCGTCAGACCGGGCAGCTCAACCTGAACCGGCCCGGCCTGGAAGCGGCCGGTTACACCGGCGCCGCCGACGACCAGTGTCACCACGACGAGATCGATGCGCACGACGTGTGGGAGCGGACACGGTCCTACCTGGCCTTCAACCCGTACCAGCGGATCAACGAGGTCACCTGGACATCGTCGGTGGACAACCAGTTCACCCGGCAGATGATCGATTACTGCCGTACCTCGCTGGGGGCCCGTTGCGTGCTTGGCAACAATTCGATGTACCCCGATCGACCGAACAATTACTACACGATGTGGGCGTACATCGCGGCCAAGGGCGGCCCGATCAGCTACCAGACGGCGACCGCGGACCTGGTCTGTGGCAATCTCGATCCGTGCCCGGCGTCGGCGTGGAACCAGACACTGGAGCTCGCCCTCACCTACCGGGCGAACGCCGTCGAGTTGCCGCGAACCCGGATCGGCTACACCAGCTGGTCGCTCGCTGATGTGCCGCCCCACTACGGCTTGCAGCACTACGACAGCCTGCTGGAGGCTGCGGCCGGGTAGGCATTCCTCAGCTCGCCGATGATCCGGTGAAGCTCCCTGCCCTTGCGCTTTCCTTGGTTTTTCGCCGCGGCCTGCTTGGCTGGGGCCACGGCGTCGCGGTGGACCAGGAACAGTTGAAGGAGACGAATGCGATACACAAGGTGGGCGGGATCGGTGTTGGCGGTCGTGCTGACGGCAAGTGCCGCCGGGTGCGGCAGCAGCGGGGACGAGACGGGCTCCGGTCCGGCAGCGGGACCTGTCGCGACAAGCACCGCGAGCAGTTCCCCGACGGCGGCGCCCGACCTCGACGCGGGCGAGGAACTCGCCCGTGGCATCGACGTGCCGTGGGGCCTGGCGTTCCTGCCCGGCGGCGACGCCCTGATCGCCGAGCGTGACACCGGCCGGATCCTGCGCCTGAACCCGGGTAGCGGTGCGCCGCAACAGGTCGCCGAGGTGCCCGGTGTGGCCTCGGCCGGTGAGGGCGGACTACTCGGCCTCGCCGTCTCGCCGGACTTCGCGACCGATGACCTGGTCTACGCCTACCTGACGGCGGCCGACGACAACCGCATCGTGCGGTTCCGGCTCGGCGGCGGTGAGCCCGAGGTGGTCTTCGCCGGCATCGCCAAGGCGACCTACCACAACGGCGGGCGCATCGCGTTCGGCCCCGACGGCATGCTGTACGTCGGCACCGGCGACGCCGGAAACACCGCCAGCTCCCAGGACCCGGCGAGCCCCGCCGGCAAGATCCTGCGGCTCACCCCCGACGGCGACCCCGCACCCGGCAACCCCACCGCCGGTTCCCCGGTCTACAGCCTGGGCCACCGCAACGTGCAGGGCCTGGCCTGGGACGCCGAGGGGCGACTGTTCGCCACCGAGTTCGGGCAGAACGACGTCGACGAGGTCAACCTGATCGAGCCTGGCCGCAACTACGGCTGGCCCGAGGTCGAGGGCGAAGGGGACACCGCCGGGGGCCGTTACACCAACCCGCTGGTCACCTGGCCGGTGCGCGAGGCATCCCCGTCCGGCATCGCGATCACCGCCGGTACCGCCTACATCGCCGCGCTGCGTGGTGAACGACTGTGGGTCGTGCCGCTCGACGGTGATCGGCTCGGCGAGCCGTCCGCCCACCTCGTCGACAGGTACGGGCGGCTGCGCAGCGTGCAGGTGGCCCCGGACGGTGCGCTCTGGGTCACCACCTCCAACACCGACGGCCGGGGCGACCTTCGCGACGGTGACGACCGCATCCTGCGCTTTCCCGCCCGGTGAGGTGACCGGGCCACCACGGGACGGACGAGGGGCCGGTGGTCAGCGGCGCGTCGCGAGAACCACGCCGGTGAGGCAGAGCGCGCCGCCCAGCAGGGCGAGCGGCGCTGGTACCTCGCCCAGCAGCGTCCAGGACAGCAGAACGGTCACCGGTGGGGCCAGGTAGGTCGCGGCGGTGGTGCGCCCCGCGGTCCAGCGGGACAGGACATAGCCCCAGGTGAGGAAACCGACCGCGGTCGGGAACACGCCCAGGTACAGCATGCCGAGGGTGGCCGACGGTGGGGCTGCGGCGAGCTCCCCGAGGAGCGTGGGGGTGAACGGCAGCAGAGCCACGGTGCCGGCCACCGCGCCGAGCCAGGTCATCGTCACCGCGTCCACCCGGGCCAGCAGGCGTTTCTGAAGCAGTACGCCGAAGGCGTACAGCACGGCGGAGAGCACCGCCAGCGCGACGCCGACCTTGTCGGCGTGCCCGGTGAAGCCGCCGGCGGCGATGAGGGCCACGCCCGCGAAGGCAACCGTCACCCCGACGCCGAGTCGGCTGGTGAGCCGCTCGCCCAGGACGAGGACCGCGGCCACCGCGACCAGGATGGGCGCGACCGACACCAGCAATGCCGCCGTCCCGGCATCGACCAGCCGCTCAGCGGCGTTGAGCGTCACGTTGTACCCGCCGAACCAGGCCACTCCCCAGAGACCGATGAGTCCCAGGGTCCAGCCGCGAGGCAGGCCGGAGCGGCCGGGCGCCGCGTCGTCCGGCGCCGGCGTGGCGTGTCCCGGTTGCCGGCTGCCGTGTCGGGCCGCAGCGGTGAGTGCCACGAACGCGGTCAGCGCGATGGACGCCGTCGCCATGCGGCCCAGTGCCATGGCGCCGGGGGAGTAGTCGTGCCCGGCGAATCTGATGCCGACGAACGCCGATGCCCACAGGAGCACCGTTGTCCCGGCGGCGGCGACGATCGGCCAGGATCGGGGTCGTCCGGTGGGCCGGGCGGGCGCTGGCGTGCGGGTGTGGGTGTCCCCGGCGGCGGCCTGGGTGGAGGCGGCGGACCTGGTGGGGGCAGTGATCTCCGGACTGGCCATGGGCTGATTCTCAGCCCGCTAACTGTTCAGTACCAGCGACTAATTCTTCACAACAATTCAGTCAGGCTTTATAGTTGCGGCGTGCTCGACGTCCACCGTCTCCGGGTTTTCCGTTCCGTCGTGGCGTCCGGGTCTGTCCAGGCGGCCGCCGCCAACCTGGGATACACCCCCTCCGCCGTCAGCCAGCACCTCACCGCGCTACAGCGCGAAACGGGTCTCACTCTGCTCGCCCGAGCGGGGCGGGGCCTGCGGCCCACGGCCGCCGGGCATGCCCTCGCCGCCGAGGCGGACCGGGTGCTCGCCCGCCTCGGCGAGGCCGAATCGCTGATCGCGGACCTGCGATCAGGTCGTACCGGCGCGCTGTCCATCGCGTACTTCGCGTCGGTCGGCGCTGCCTGGATGCCGCTCGTGGTGCGGCGGATCACCACCGACCTTCCCGGCGTCCGGATCGACCTGAAACTGTGCGAACACATCCCGGACAGCCGGGAGGAACGCGCCGACGTGCAGGTGGTGGTGGGGGCCACCGGCTTCGACCCCGGTTCGGGGTTCACCGCCCACCACGTCTTCGACGACCCCTATGTCGCGGTGCTGCCCGCCGGGCACCGCTTCGCCGACCGGGTCGAGGTGGACCTGGCCGACCTCGCCGACGAGCGCTGGGTGGACAACGACTTCGCCCGAGGCTGGTGCCGCGCGAACCTCATCGAGGCCTGCACCGCCGCCGGTTTCAGCCCGGCCTTCCGGGTCGAGGCACACGACTACCCGACGGCGCTCGCCTTCGTCGGAGCCGGCATCGGCCTCACGGTGCTCCCCGCACTCGGCGCGGCGAAGCTGCCCGACGGGGTGACCTGCGTCCGGCTGGTCCGACCCACGCCGATCCGGTCGATCTACGTGGTGGTCCACGACGCGGTCGAGCACACACCGGCCGTGCAAACCGCGGTCGCCGCGCTCCGAGAGGCTGCCGGAGAAGCGGGGCGATAAGGATCCACTCGATCGTGTCGGCCGGTCCTGCAACGATGCCCGAGTGACTTCCTTCATCTCCCATACCAGCGTCGACTGTGCCGACGCGTATGCCTTGTCCCGCTGGTGGCAGGCCGTCCTCGACTACGTCGAGGACCCTGATGATCCGAACGAGCCGGGACACGAGGAATGCATGATCTTCTCTCGGGACCGGACGCATCGGCTGCTCTTCATCGAGGTGCCGGAGGCAAAGCAGGTCAAGAACAGGATCCACTTCGACCTGCGTCCAGTCGAAGGCCCACGCGATGCCGAACTAGGCCGCCTGATCGAGCTTGGCGCGACCACCGTCGACGACCGACGCAACGCGGACGGAACCGGATGGGTGGTGCTCGCGGATCCCGAGGGAAACGAGTTCTGCATTCTCCGGAGTACCGCCGAGGTTGCTGCCGGGCAGGCATGACCCCGCCCCACGCCGTCGTACCGTGCCGTCACTCGCGGCGCGCCGATCGGTAGGTGTGGACACCCGCGACCGGCGCCGTCGCCTTCGGTGACGAGCGATTCGCGAAATCACACCGCGTCCATCGCCGCGCGCCGCCATTGCGGCAATCGCGGCCGAAGGGTGAGGCTGTTCGCCGAGACAACCCCAAGATTGCAGGTCAGGTCACTACCGTGAGGGTCAGCACTTGCCGGGAGGCGGGACGTTGGCACACGAGGTAGTCGAACTGCGGGTGCACGGTGTCTCGGGGACGTCCGCCGAAGCGCTGCTGGATCACCCGATCGTGACCCGGGTGGCCGGGGACGACAATGCCGGTTTCTACCGGCCCCGGCCGGGGTTCGGGATCAGTGACC
>NZ_POTY01000449.1 GCF_003236315.1 Micromonospora craterilacus | reverse complement strand
GCCGCGGACCTCGATCAGGGTTTCCGGACTGGCGCAGCCGATGGCCCAGCCGGCGCCGGTGAGCACGCCGCCGTAGCGGGCGCCGGGCAGCCGGCCCAGGCGGGCCAGGGCCGGCAGCGGGTCGCCGGTGTAGGGGGCGGCGGCATGGCCGACCAGGTTGACCTGGTAGACCTCGCCGTGGCCGATGGCCTCGCGGACGGCGTCGACCGCGTCGGCGTGCTGGCGTCGGGTCCAGCTTTCGGTCCACGGGCCGCGCCACCAGCCGGCGGGTGCGGCCGGGCCGGTCGGAGGCGCGTCGGTGTGGCCGTAGACGACGACCGCGACCTCGGGCAGGTCGGCCGGGTTTGCCGCGCCGACGGCGCCCCGGGCCAGCAGCGCGCCGGCCGCGGCGGAGACGTAGAGGGCGGCGCCGCAGACACCGTCGGGGTCGTGGTGGCGGGGTGCCGGGCGGGCCAGGTCGTGCAGGTGCAGGCCGTGGGCGGCGAGGAACTCCTCGGTACGCGCGGCCGGGTCGCCGCCGTCGGTCGGGCGCCACTCCCAGCGGGCGCGTTCGACGAGCCGACCCCGGCACCGGGCGGGTGCGGCGGGCGGATCGACCACCATCCGTGGGAGCGCTTCCACGACGTCCGGGCGATTCATACTCATCCGTTCAGCGGATTTCCCACGCACCACGCGCACACCTGCTCGATGCGGCGTGCTTTCGCTTGGTACTGTGCGTCACTGGTCATGTGAACCATGACACAGTGCCCCCACAGTCCGGAGAACCCGATGTGCCAGCACCAACCCACCTGCCCCTCCGCCGAAGCTACCGACCGGGAAGCCGCCAGGGTCATCGCCTGCTTCCCTGAGCAGGGTTGGAGCCTGCTCTGCAATGGCGTCATCGTCTTCGAGGACACCGGCGAACTGTTGCCCGACGGCAGCAGCATCGCTCCGCACCGCGGCCCCGCCCGACACGCGCTCGCCGCCTGAGACAATCACGATCCGTCACGACATTTCCCGCGCCGACCAAGGCTAGTCCCCCGGTCAGGGACCAGCACGACCAGGTCGGCGCGCAGCCGGGGCGGCCCTGACCGCCCCGGCCCGGCTGGCCGTCAGCCCTCGTACGCCTCCGGCGCCGGACACGAACACACCAGGTTCCGGTCGCCGTACCCGCCGTCGACCCGACGCACCGGCGGCCAGTACTTCCCCATCCGGTCCACACCGGCCGGGTAGCCACCCACCGACCGCGGGTACGGGTGCGGCCACTCGTCACCGGCCACCATCACCGCCGTGTGCGGCGCGTTCGCGAGGGGATTGTCCCCCGCCGGCCACTCACCCGAGCCGACCTTGTCGACCTCCGCCCGGATGGCGATCATCGCGTCGCAGAACCGGTCCAGCTCGGCCAGGTCCTCACTCTCGGTCGGCTCCACCATCAGCGTCCCGGCCACCGGGAACGACATCGTCGGCGCGTGGAAGCCGTAGTCGATCAGCCGCTTGGCCACGTCGTCCACGCTCACCCCGGTCGCCTTCGTCAACGGCCGCAGGTCCAGGATGCACTCGTGGGCCACCAGGCCCTTGTTGCCCGCGTACAGCACCGGGAAGTGCCCACGCAGCCGTGCCGCCACGTAGTTCGCGGCCAGCACCGCCACCCCGGTGGCCCGGGCCAGCCCGTCGGCACCCATCATCCGCAGGTACGCCCACGGGATCGGCAGGATCCCCGCCGACCCGTACCGGGCCGCCGAGATCGCCGGCCGGCCGTCGACCGGTACGCCCGCCGGGTCACCCGGCAGGAACGGCGCCAGATGGGCGCGCACCGCCACCGGCCCCACC
>NZ_POTY01000448.1 GCF_003236315.1 Micromonospora craterilacus | reverse complement strand
CCACACCACCCCGCCCCACCGCCACCCGCCCCGAAACCAGACACGTACGGCGGTCGCCGCGCTCGTCGGCACCGCGCTCGCCGCTGCTTCGATCTCGGTCGTCACGCTCACCACCACCGCGACCCCGGCCCGCGCCGCCGGGCTCTCCCCGTTCGACATCGCCGGCCGGGGGGCCACCGTCCCGTTCATCGAGCACGAGGCCGAGAACGCCACGCACAACGGCACCCGGATCGGCCCGAACCGGCGCTACGGCACGCTCCCGTCGGAGGCCAGCGGTCGGGAGGCGGTCACCCTCGACGCGGTCGGGGAGTACGTCGAGTTCAACCTCACCGCGCCGGCGAACGCGATCACGTTCCGCTACAGCATCCCGGACAATGCCGCCGGCACCGGCCGCGACGCGACCATCGACCTGCGGGCGAACGGCACCCTGGTCAAGGCCGTCCCGGTCACCTCGAAGTACGGCTGGTACTACGGCGGCTACCCGTTCAACAACAACCCGGGCGACATCAACCCGCACCACTTCTACGACGAGGCCCGGACCCTGTTCGGCACCACGTACCCGGCCGGCACCAAGATCCGGCTCCAGGTCTCCTCGACCGCGCAGTCGCCGACCTTCACCATCGACCTGGCCGACTTCGAGCTGGTCGCCGCGCCGATCACCAAGCCGGCCAACGTCATCGACGTGGTCACCGACTTCGGCGCCGACCCGACCGGTGCCACCGACTCGACCGCCCGCTTCCAGGCCGCCGTGGACGCCGGCCGGGCGCAGGGGCGGGCGGTGTGGATCCCGTCGGGCAACTTCACCCTGTGGGATCACGTGGTGGTCGACGGGGTGACCCTGCGTGGCGCCGGCCCGTGGTATTCGGTGCTCGGCGGCCGGCACCCCACCGACCGCAAGCGCGCCGCCGGCATCTACGGCAAGTACGTGAACGGCGGCGGCTACCGCGGTGAGATCCGACCGCACGAGGCCGGCGGGCCCAGCCGCAACGTGACGCTGCGCGACTTCGCCATCATCGGCGACATCCGGGAGCGGGTGGACGAGGACCAGGTCAACGCCATCGGCGGAGCGATGTCCGACTCCGTGGTGGACAACGTCTGGATGCAGCACACCAAGGTCGGCGCCTGGATGGACGGCCCGATGAACAACTTCACCATCCGGAACAGCCGGATCCTGGACCAGACCGCGGACGGGGTGAACTTCCACTGGGGGGTCACCAACTCCACGGTGACCAACACCTTCGTCCGCAACACCGGCGACGACGCGCTCGCCATGTGGGCGGACACCGTGCCGAACGTCGGCAACTCGTTCACCTTCAACACGATCGGCGTGACCATCCTCGCCAACCACCTGGTTACCTACGGCGGGCGGGACATCCGGATCACCGACAACGTGACCGCCGACTCGGTCACCAACGGTGGCGGCATCCATGTGGCCAACCGGTACACCGGGGTGAACGGGCCGACCGCCGTCGCCGGCACCATCACGGTCGCCCGCAACACCCTGATCCGCAACGGCAACTCCGACTACAACTGGCAGTTCGGGGTCGGCGCTATCTGGTTCTCCGCGCTGAACCAGCCGATCCAGGGCGCGTCGATCGTGGTCAGCGACACCGACATCCTGGACAGCTCCTACGCGGCGCTGCACTGGATCGAGGGCGCCACCAGCGGAATCAGCTTCAACAACGTACGCATCGACGGCGCCGGCACGTACGCTCTCCAGGTGCAGGCGCCCAGCCAGGTGTCGTTCACCAACGTGCGGGCCACCGGCATCGCGCAGAGCAACCCGATCCACAACTGCGTGGGCAGCGGCTTCCAGATCACCCAGGGGGCCGGCAACTCCGGCTGGTACACCGCCAACCCGTACTGCGGGCCGTGGCCGGAGCCGCAGTGGGGCGG
>NZ_POTY01000447.1 GCF_003236315.1 Micromonospora craterilacus | reverse complement strand
GCCGGGATTCGGTGCAGCGGCAGGCGGAGTTTTCGCGTCTGCACGGGTTCGACTATCCGTTGCTGTCTGATCCGGACGGTGTGGTGGCGGAGGCGTTCGGGGTGCGGCGGCGGTTGCCGTTGGGGCCGTTGAGTACGCGGCGGATGACGTTCGTGATCGGTGCCGACCGGCGCGTGATCGAGGTGGTGCACAGTGAGCTGGGCATGAACGAGCACGCGGACCGGGCGTTGCGGGCCCTGGGGGGTTGATCTTTGCGCTGTCGCAGCCGGCTGGTATCAAGGCTGCGATCAGACGTGGGTACACGGAAGAGGGCGTGATGGCGGGCCAGGGTTTGTCCGATGACGAGGTGCAGGGTGTCCGGGAGGCGTTGGCCGCGGGCCGCAAGCCGAAGGTGGTGTTCACCGCCGCGGCCGGTCAGATCGCCGGGCAGGTGGGTCAGGTGGTCGAGTTGACCGACCCGGCGGTGTCCGAGGAGTTCGTGGTGGTGCGGTTCGGGCGCGACGAGTTGCCCTTCTCCCCCGCCGATCTGGCGGTGGCGCCGAAGGGCGCGGGGCGTCGGCCGGCGGAGCCGAAGGTCGAGCCGGTGGTGGCCGAGCCGGCGGTGGCGGAGCCGGAGTTCGTGTTGGACCGGGTGCCGCAGCCTCGGCGAGACGAGTCTGCGGAGCGGGAGGAGTCGAAGGTGGAGACGGTGGAGACGGTGGAGGCGAAGCCGGCGCGGCGGGCGGTGAAGGCGGCGAAGCCGAAGACGCCGGCTGGGCTGACGGTGACGCTGGCGTACGCCGAGGGTGAGTGGACGGTGGCGGCGCAGCAGGGCGCGAAGGTGTTGGCGAAGCCGTACGTGCTCAAGCCGGCGGAGGCGCTGCGGATGGTGGCGTTGGTGGACGTGCCGGGGGTGCACGAGGCGGTGGAGCAGATCCTGGCCACGGAGCGGTCGGAGGCCGAGCGGCAGGCGGAGAAGCTGCGCGCCGAGTTGGCGGAGATCGAGGCCCGGTTGGCGGAGTTGCGCGAGGCGAGCTGAGCGGCGCGGTGGCGTGGTCGGCCGGCCCGGGCGGTGTGCCTGGGCCGGCCGACGCCGTTTGCCGGTCCGGGCAGTGATGGTGTCGGGCGCGTTCTCGGGGTGGTCGCCGGGCCGGCGGTCGGCGGTCAGAAGTAGTCGAGGGCCTCGGCGGGTGGGCCGGCGGCGAGCAGGTCCAGGGCGCTCGGGTCTGGTGTGGTGTGTCGCAGCAGGCCGGTCTCGGCGAGGGTCCGGGCGGTGGCGGTCGAGGTGTAGAGCTGGGCGAAGCCGCGCACGGTCAGGTGCAGGTCCGCTTCGGTGGTGACGCGGTGCAGGTGGGCGTCGCCGTCGGCGACGGTGAGCTGCCAGGTGCCGGTGTTCCATTCGGCGAGGTCGTCGGTGAGGGTGAAGGTGACCTGGCCGCGGGTGTGCGTGGGCCAGCCGCGGGTGGCCACGGCGCGGGTGATGTCGACGGGTCGGTGCATCCAGGTGCCGCGTTCGTGTTCGCGGGCGATGTCGAGGGGCAGATGGGCGCTGACGGCGTCGCCGGGCAGCGGGGTCAGCCGGATGGTGGGGGTGACGCTGTGCCAGCTGGCGAGGATGCCGACGAGGGTGCGGGCGGCGTCGGCGGTGCTGGCGAAGATGTCCTCGACGGTGAGTACGGCCTCGGGGCCGTAGCCGCGGCCGCGGTCCCAGCCGGCGTAGCCGACCAGGTTGTCGTGGTGTTCGACGAGGGTGAGCCCGTCGTAGGGCAGTTCGTCTATGTGCTGGAAGCGGGGGTGGCTGCGGGTGAGTAGTCCGCAGCGGTGTCGGGCGACGCGCCGGTGGAGGTCGGCGACGGCGGGCAGGTCGGCGGGGGTGCCGGCGCGTACGGTCAGCTGCGGGGCCGGGCCTGTCTCTTATACAC
>NZ_POTY01000446.1 GCF_003236315.1 Micromonospora craterilacus | reverse complement strand
GTGCACGGTCGCCGTTTCCGCGTCACCCGCATCGAGACCCTGCTGCGCTTTTCTAGCGACCGGCCGGAAGGGCCCCGCCCCTCCGACCACGACCCCGACCCGCCACCCGGGGCCGCGCCCGGCACGCCGTCCTGACCAAATCCGCTTCCTCGTCAGCAAGCACGGCAGCCCAGAGTGCGGCCGGACAGGTGGTCCAACCGCTGCACCCACGGTCCGTGGCCCTGGCCAGGGGCCGGATGTCTACCGTGGGTGGCATGAGGCTGCTGCTGCGCGGCGGGCCCGGCGACGGACAGGTCGTCACCGGCGGCGGAGAAACCGTCATCTGGCGGGCCTGCCTGTACGAGGTCACCACCGAGATCGCCCACCGGCAGGGACACGATCTACGGGTCTACCGACACCGCCCCGACTGCTGCGAACCGCACGGCAGGGGCGCCGAGGACCGCTGCGAATGAGCTTCTATTTCGCCGACCACCCACCCACAACTCGATCGAACATGCGTACGATTCGGGTCATGGATCAGGTGGTCAGGAGGTGGTGGAACGGCGCGTGGGGGCGCCTGTCGCGCCGCGACGTGTGGCTTGTCCGCCAGACCCGCTGGAAGGTCATCGCCCGCAACGGCGACAGCGAAACCGGCAAGACGCTGCGCTGGGAGTTCGACAGCCAAGCCGACGCCCAGGACATGATCGACCGCCTCCTGCGCGCACCCTCACCCGGCTCATGGCGCGAGCACGGAACACCCCACTGAGCTGTCCGGTTCGAGCGAAGTGTTCCCTACAGGCGCCCAGGCTAAGAGCAGTCTGTCCCCGCCTGCGACGATCCGGCAGGCGGGCGCCGGACGCGGCGGAAGGTGGTCGGATCAGTCGGCGGCCCCCGGAGCCGCTGCTCGCGGTCGAGGTGCTCGCCGACGCGGCAGCGGTCACCAGCCGGCTCGGTGAAGGGCACCATCAGGGTTTCGCGCTGGTCAGGGCGACCACGGGGGAAGTCGCCCTGACCAGCGACGTTTGCACCGTACGTGTCCCCGCGGCTACTGACAATCGATTGAGTGGATGCGGCGCGAGGTCGAACGAGGTGCGCCCTGGGCGCTGGCAGGGCTGAGCACCTTCCAGACTGGCAATTCTTGCCGGAAGCCCTGGGGCTCACGGCCGAAGAAGGGTGGCAGCGACGCATGGCTCGGGTGCACCTTGTGAACTGCAAGCCACCTCGGGCGGTCGACTCACCGATTTGAGCCACGATCTACGGTAGAGGCGGGGCGCATTCAGGGCGCCGACGGCGATGGATGGCGGTGGTCACGGTCGGGGTGACCGCATTGGCCGGTGGCCCGTCGAGGACGAGCGCGTCGATGCTTTCCGCCGCCGCGTTGTGCCCGTGGTGGCCGCCGCACCGGCACGGCCAACGACGCTCACCGAAAGATCAGCGACCAGGGCAGTCAGCTGCCGGGTCCGCCGTGCCCACCGCCGCGCCAGCGCGGGCACCTGCTCACGGAGAGTCCGCTGCGAGCAGGACTCCGCTGCGCAGACCAGCCGGCGAACCCCGACCCACGCGATCACTGCCCGCCCGCCGACCGGCAGATCAGCCAACTGCCAGTGGCGATGGGCGTGGACATGGCCGCTGAGCTGCCCACACCCCGAACAGGCCACCGGCTCCTCGCCGTCCGGGCCACGACCTGCACGACCGCCCCTTGACTGATCACCTGCTCGAGGACCAGCGAAGGCAACCGAGGCTGATCATCTGTTCACGCCGCACAGGCACCATAATCACCCATGCGCCAACCAATCAGGGGACAGTAAAGTGATCTCAACGACTTTGCGGTAGGTACTTGTACTCGAAATGGGTCAGGTGCAGGGCTGCGGCGATGATGTCGCCGATTCGGCGGGGGCTGGCGGTCGTGTGGCGTAGCGTCTTCCAGCGTCC
>NZ_POTY01000445.1 GCF_003236315.1 Micromonospora craterilacus | reverse complement strand
GTTCGCGCCCCGGGCCTGCTGCTCCACCGTCACCGGGCAAGCGTAGACCCGGCCGGCCGCGACGTGGACGCGTGGTTACCCGCCAGTCCGATTACCGGGAACCGCCGTCCGCGCGGACCGGCGCTGGTTGAGGCCCGACAGGCGCAACGCGATCCGGTGCCGGACCGGTGGCAGCACCGATACCAGGCGCAACAGCGTGTCCCGGGCCGGCCGGGCGGCGGGTGGCACGGTGGCGAGCCGGGTCAGTCGGTCGGCGAAGCCGGCCACCTCCTGGGCGAGCGGGCGGCGCCGGGCCGCGTACTCGTCCAGCCGGGTTTCCGGGGCACCGGCCAGCACGTCGGCAAGGGTCTCGCCGAGGTCGACCGCGTCGCAGATGCCGAGGTTCATGCCCTGCCCGCCGGCCGGGCTGTGCACGTGCCCGGCGTCGCCGGCCAGCAGCACCGGCCCGGCGCGGAACGTCTCGGCGACCCGGTGGTGCAGCCGGAAGCGCGACGACCAGAGCACCTCCCGCACCCGGTCCGGCCGCCGGCGGGGACCGCGCTCGTCGAGCAGCCGTTGCAGGTACGCGACGTCGGGCTCGACCGGCGGATCGGCGACGGTGGCGACCAGCCGTACCCGCCCGTCGGGCAGGGGTGCCCAGACCAGCGGGCCACCCCGGGCGAGGAAGATCGAGGCGCTGTCGCGGGAAAGCGTGCTGTCGACGCGTACGTCGGCCAGGACGAACGCCTCCTCGGAGCCGGCCGGGCCGGTGAACGGGATGCCGGTCAACTCGCGGACGGTGCTGTGGATGCCGTCCGCGCCGATCACCCACCGGGCCCGCACGGTCCCGCCGTCGAACCGCGCCACCGCGCCGTCGCCGTCGTGGTGCAGACCGGTCAGCCGGTACGGGCGCAGCACCCGCACGCCCACGGCGGCCAGCTGCTCGGTGAGCACCTCCTCGGTCACCGACTGGGAAACCAGCAGCGCGTACGGGTGGCGGGTGGGCAGCCGGTCGAACGGCACGTTGACCAGCACCCGGTCCCGGTCGCGGACGTTGAACCGCGCCGACCGCAACCCGCGGGCCACCAGCGGCGCGCCCGCGCCGAGCCGGTCCAGCAGCTCCAGCGTGTACGCGTGCACGACCGCCGCCCGCGACGTCACGGCCGGCTCCTCCCGCTGGTCGACCAGGGTGACCTCGACCCCTCGGCGGGCCAGCGTCAGCGCGGCGGCCAGCCCCGTCGGGCCGGCACCGACAATCAGGACATCCGTTCGTTCGGGCAGCATGACGACCTCCCTGCATCGATTGCCAACGCTTGTTGGCCAACGCTTGTTGGCAACGTTAGGCGGCCCCGGATCGAGAAGTCAACAAGCGTTGGCATACCGTCGGTCACATGACGGAAGGCGTACCCCAGGCAGCACAAGAACCGGCGGCGGGGTCGGCGGCCGGCGGCGGACGCGCACGCAGCTCGGACGCGACCCGCGCGGCCATCCTGCGGGCCGCCCGCGACCGCTTCGCGGCCGACGGCTACGACCGGGCGACGATCCGGGCCATCGCCGCGGACGCCCGGATCGACCCGTCCATGGTGATGCGCTACTACGGCAGCAAGGAGGGACTGTTCGCGGCGGCGGCCGAGTTCGACCTGCGGCTGCCGGACCTGAGCGGCGTGCCGCACGACCGCCTCGGCGAGGCGCTGGCCAGCTACTTCTTCACCCGCTGGGAGGGAGACACCACGTTGCCGGCCCTGCTGCGCACGGCGAGCACCAACCCGGGCGGGGCCGAGCGGGTACGCCAGATCTTCGCCACCCAGCTCGGCGCGGCCGTGGCCCGGTTGGTGGCCGACCCGGCGGAAGCGCCACGCCGCGCCGGACTGGTCGCCAGCCAGCTGCTCGGCGTGGCCCTCACCCGCTACGTCCTCCGCCTACCCCCCATGGT
>NZ_POTY01000444.1 GCF_003236315.1 Micromonospora craterilacus | reverse complement strand
GCGCTCCGCCGCCTCCCTCACCGCCCCGCCCGTACGCCCGCCGGCACCCTGACCGGCTCGGGGCGTTGTCGCGCTTCGCGGGCCGGCCAGCCGCCGAGGGCTGGCCGGGTCAGGCGGTGAAGTCGAGGATCACCTTGATGTCCTGCGGCCCCGGGGAGTAGGCGGCGGCGTACTCGGACAGCGGCACCCGGCGGGTGATCAGCGAGCTGAGCCAGGCGCGGTCGGCCCGGGACAGCGCCCTGGCGGCGGCGTCCCAGTGTCGGCGGTTGGCGTTCACCGAGCCGAAGACCACGTTGTTCTCCAACACCAGGGTCCGGTTGAGCTCACCCGCGTCGAAGTCGATGGTCCGGCCTCCGCTGGAGACGCCGGCCAGGCAGACGATCCCGGTGGGGGCCGCCTTGAACATCGCTTCGAGGACGACCGTCGGTGCGCCGGTGCACTCGACGATGACGTCCGGCTCGAAGTCGAGCTGGTCGAGCGGCCCGCTGTGGTACGTCGCGCCGAGCGCGCCGGCCAACGCGGGCTTCGGGCCCTCGGTGGCCAGGTCGAGCACGTGTACGGAGAGACCGCGCTGGCTGGCCAGCAGGGCGGCCAGCAGACCGATCGGCCCGGCCCCGGTGACCAGCGCGGTGCGGGGCTGCCACTCCGCCCGTCGGCCGATCCGGTCGATGTGGTCCCACGCCTTGACCACCACGCTGGTCGGTTCGAGCAGCACACCGACCTCACCCAGCTCCGGGTCGAGCCCGACGGCGAAGCGGGGCTGGAGCCGCCACCGTTGGCGGGCGAAGCCCGGCAGCGCCTTGATGCCGTGCTCGGTGAACATGCCGTTGCGGCACATGTCCCACTCGTCGACGGCGCAGTTCGGGCAGGGCACCGGGTCCGGATGCCGGACGATCCCGGCCACCAGGTCACCGGGTTGCAGGGTGCCGGTCGGATCCTCCAGCACCCGACCCAGCGACTCGTGCCCGAGCACCAGGTGGTCGGTGCCGGGCGGGGCCTCGCCGTACTGCCCCTCGATGATCTCGATGTCGGTCCCGCAGATCCCCACCGCGACGGCCTCCACCAGGATCGACCCCTCGTCGGTGGCCGGCTCCGGGTAGTCGTCGAGCAGCCGCAGCGAGCCGGGCACCCCTGGAATGACAGTCAC
This sequence comes from Micromonospora craterilacus, assembly GCF_003236315.1. Classification (GTDB taxonomy): domain Bacteria; phylum Actinomycetota; class Actinomycetes; order Mycobacteriales; family Micromonosporaceae; genus Micromonospora; species Micromonospora craterilacus. The sequence goes on along the minus strand of NZ_POTY01000444.1, from coordinate 782 downwards.
AGCGCGCACCGATCCATCGTGGCGGCCACCAACGGGCCGCCGCCGGCAAAGCCCGGATCGTCACCCCGCCGCGTGCCCCGGCACGGTGCGGCCGGCGGCCGTCGGTACTCCGGCTCGGCTCGACCACCCTCGTTGAACACGGCCTAGGATCAGCGACATGACTCCGGAAGAGGTCGGCCAGCGGCTCGTCGCGCTACTCGCGCCCGTCGAGGCCACCGCGACGGTCTCCGGCGGTCAGGCCCACTCCCGGGCCACCGTCGACGTACCCCCGGACGCCTGGCGGGCGGCGCTGCTGGCCGCGCGGGACGATGCCGAGCTGGCCTGCGACTACTTCGACTGGCTCTCCGCGGTCGACGAGCTGGCCGACGGCTTCGACGTGGTGGCCCACCTCTGGTCCACCGTGCACCGGCACGGGGTGCTGCTGCGCGCCCGGGTGCCGCGTGCGACGCCAACGGTCGACTCCGTGGTGGCGGTCTACCCGGGCGCCGCCTGGCACGAGCGGGAGACCCACGAGATGTTCGGCATCGACTTCGCCGGGCACGCCGACCTGCGGCCGCTGCTGCTGCCACCGGAGTTCGAGGGGCATCCGCTGCGCAAGGAGTTCGTGCTCGCCTCGCGGGTGGCCAAGCCCTGGCCGGGGGCGAAGGAGCCGGGCGAGTCGGAGGCCGGCGGCGGCCGGCGGCCGATCCGGCCGCCGGGCGTACCCGCACCGGGAGAGTGGGGCACCATCCCGACCCCGGCCGGGGCCGGCGGCGTCGGTGAGGGCCCCCGCGGCGGCACCC
>NZ_POTY01000443.1 GCF_003236315.1 Micromonospora craterilacus | reverse complement strand
GATCAAGGTGTGCCACGAACGCAAGGAGGAGCTTGATGTAGGTAGAGCGACTTTATGCGGTGCTGTGCAGGAGATGAAGGTTGGCCCTTCGGAGTCGCCCTGCGGGGGGAGACTCCAAACCGCCACATGCTGCGGAAGGGGTAACGCGACCGTGGTGAGCGATGTGGAAAAGGCACTGATTGAAGTGTCAGGTGGGGATCAGGAAGACGAGCGTGAGCGAATCACTGACGACGTGTCGTTATTTAACTCTAGGTGGCATCAAAACCGGGGTGCCTTGTTGATCCCGGGAAGAGTCTGGCGGATACCCGTTTACTGGCCAGATGGTGTCCGGCATGAAGGTGACGTGAGCCTGATCTGCTGCTCTTGCACGGAACGTGGGAAGGCATGTCTCGACACCGTCGCCCCAGGTGTGGGGTGCGAGAGGGAGCGCTTCAAGCGGCTGACACCGCAAGGGGTTGAGTACCGTCGCGAGGCGTGCTGGCGGACCGGCTCGTAGTAGTGCCGAAGCCCCTGTAATGGGGGTGGAGCGAAGGGGCCGGGTCATCCGTGGCTGTGTGTGTCTGGTCAACCGGACGTTGTTCGGGAGGAGCCGATGGACAAGCTGAAGTCACCAGAGAAGCCGTTTGTGATTTCGAAGTGGGAGGTCTGGGAGGCGTTTCGTGAGGTAAAGCGAAATCAGGGTGCGCCGGGGGTGGACGGGCAGTCCATTGCCGACTTCGAGGCCGATCTGGAGGGCAACCTTTACAAGATCTGGAATCGGATGTCGTCGGGGACGTACTTCCCTCCTCCGGTGCGAGCGGTGGAGATTCCGAAACAGCACGGCGGCGGCACGAGGATGCTCGGCGTCCCCACCGTCGCCGACCGGGTCGCGCAGACCGTGGTAGCCAGGCACTTGGGAATTCGTGTGGATCCAATATTTCACGAGGATTCCTACGGCTACCGGCCGAAGCGGTCGGCCCTGGATGCGGTCCAGCGGTGCCGGCAACGGTGCTGGAAGAAAGACTGGGTGATCGATCTTGACATTCAGAAGTTCTTCGACAGCGTCCGGTGGGACCTCATCGTCAAGGCTGTCCAGGCTCACACCGACGCCGTCTGGGTGACGTTGTATGTCAAGCGGTGGCTCCAAGCGCCGCTGCAACTGCCCGACGGAACCTTGCAGGAGCGGGACCGGGGGACCCCGCAGGGGTCCGCGGTCTCGCCCGTGCTGGCGAACCTGTTCATGCACTACGCGTTCGACACCTGGCTCGCCCGCAACTTTCCGGACGTGCAGTTCGAACGCTATGCCGACGACGCGGTCGTGCACTGCGTCAGTGAGCGCCAGGCCCGCCAGGTGCTGGCGGCACTCGGGAACAGGATGGACGAAGTCGGGCTGCGGCTGCACCCCGACAAGACCAAGATCGTGTACTGCAAGGACGGCAACCGGCGCGGCTCGTACGAGCACACGTCGTTCACGTTCCTGGGGTTCACGTTCCAAGCCCGCAAGGCGCGCAGCAGGAAGGGGAAGAACTTCACCAACTTCCTGCCCGCGATCAGCAAGGAAGCCCTGAAGAACGTCAGTGGGGAAGTCCGCGCCTGGCGGCTTCACCTGCGGATCGGCCACACCCTCGCCGAGCTCGCGCGGAGGATCAACCCGATCGTGCGCGGCTGGCTGCAGTACTACGGGGCGTACTACCGCTCCGCTCTGCTGCCACTCCTGGAACGCATCAACGCCTACCTGGTGCGCTGGATCCGCAAGAAGTACAAACGACTGCGGCCGTTCAGGAAGGCCCAACAGTGCTGGCAGCGCATCACCCGCCAGCACCCGAGGCTCTTCGCCCACTGGGCATGGACACCGCGCTTCTGGTGATCAGGATGACAAGAGCCGTGTAACGGGAGACTGTTACGCACGGTTCTGTGGGAGCCCGGGGGTGAAATCCCCCCGGGCGACCCGACTT
>NZ_POTY01000442.1 GCF_003236315.1 Micromonospora craterilacus | reverse complement strand
GGTCGGTGGGGTTCTGGCCGGGCTGGTCAGCTTCACCAACCCGTCGATGATCGTGATCGGCGGCGGGCTGGCCCAGCTCGGGCACATCCTGCTCGCCGAGATCCGCAGCGTCGTCTACCGCCGATCGCTGCCGCTGGCCACCGGCAACCTCCCGGTGGTGCTGTCCGAGCTGGGGCCGCGGGCCGGTGTCGCCGGTGCCTCGGTTCTCGCCAGCGATTTGGCCTTTGCCGAGGCGTCATGACCGAGCAGCCATCCGAGGAGGTCGCCGTGACCGATGCTCCCCTGGTCGAAGCCCCCGCCGACGCCGTCGCGGGTGAGGTGGTCCTGCGCCTCACCGACGTGGTGAAGACCTTCCCGGGCGTACGCGCCCTCGACGGGGTGCAGCTGGAGGTGCGCGCCGGCGAGGTGCACTGCCTGCTGGGGCAGAACGGTGCCGGCAAGTCGACCCTGATCAAGGTGTTGGCCGGGGTGCACCGCCCGGACTCGGGGGTCGTCGAGTGGCGCGGCGAGCCGACCACCTTCGCCAACCCCCAGGCCGCCATGCGCGCCGGCATCGCCACCATCTACCAGGAGCTGGACCTGGTCGAGGATCTGTCGGTGGCGGAGAACGCCTTCCTCGGTCACGAGCCCCGCCACTTCGGTTTCGTCCGCCGGGGCCACATGGCCCGCCGGGCCCGGCAGATCCTCGGCCGGCTCGGCCACGCCGAGATCCCGCCCGGCCGGATGGTCCGGGCGCTGCCCGCAGCCGGCAAGCAGGTGGTCAGCATGGCCCGCGCGCTCTCCCACGAGGCCCGGCTGATCATCATGGACGAGCCGAGCGCGGTGCTCGCCCACGACGAGGTGGAGAACCTCTTCCGGATCATCCGCGAGCTGACCGCGCAGGGCATCGCGGTCATCTACATCTCGCACCGGCTGGAGGAGATCCGCGAGATCGGCGACCGGGTGACCGTACTCAAGGACGGCCGGACCACCGCGGCGAACCTGCCGGCCCGCGACACCCCGACCCGCGACCTGGTCTCCCGGATGACCGGCCGGACCATCGAGTACGTCTTCCCGGACCGTCCCGCCGACCCCACCGTCGGCGACGAGCTGCTCCAGGTCGACGGGTTGAGCCGCGCCAACGAGTTTGCCGACGTGTCGCTCACCGTGCGAGCCGGGGAGATCGTCGGAATCGCCGGGCTGGTCGGTTCCGGCCGGTCCGAGCTGATGGAGACCATCTACGGTGCGCGCCGTGCCGACGCGGGCACCGTGCGGATGGCGGGCTCCGTGCTGCGACCGGGCAGTGTCGGCGCGGCGGTGCGAGCCGGCATGGGCATGGCCCCCGAGGAGCGCAAGAGCCAGGCGCTGCTGCTCGGCGAGCCGATCTACCGCAACATCACGCTGGCCACCTTCGGCCGGTACGCCCGCCTCGGGTTCACCGATGTCGGAGCGGAGCGGGCCGCAGCGGACCGGATCGCCGAGAACCTGGAGATGCGCCCGCGTGACGTCCGCCGGGCGGTACGCACCCTCTCCGGTGGCAACCAGCAGAAGGTGGTGGTCGGGCGCTGGCTACTCGGCGACACCAAGCTGCTGCTGCTCGACGAACCCACCCGGGGCGTGGACGTGGGCGCCCGAGCCGAGCTGTACCAGGTGATCCGGCAGCTCGCCGCCCAGGGCGTCGGGGTGCTGCTGGTCTCCAGCGAGGTGCCCGAGGTGCTCGGTCTGTCCGACCGGGTGCTGGTGATGCGGGAGGGGCGGGTCGTCCGGACGGCCCCGGCCGGCGAACTCGACGAGAACACGGTGCTCGACCTCGTCATGGCGGGGTCTCTGATGGAAGGTGTGACGGCATGAGCGATAGCCCGCCCACCGCGACGCAGTCCCGACCGGTGGATCCGGCCGGGCCGGAGACGGCCGGGGACAAGGCGTTGCCGCCCACGCCGGGCGGCGGCCGGCTCTCCTGGTG
>NZ_POTY01000441.1 GCF_003236315.1 Micromonospora craterilacus | reverse complement strand
GCGGAGTACAGCCCGCTCCTGGGGTGATGCTGCGGCAGGAAGGTGAGGAGTTCCCGACCGCCGGGCACGTCGTGGACTAAACCACGCCCGCCGTCGAGCGGATCGTGTCCATCGACGGAAGCATCCAAGTCGCCGGACAAAAGATCCAAGTCGGCAAGGTCCACGCCCGCAAACTGGTCACCGCCGCCCTCGACGAGCACACCATCACCGTCTACGACGCTGACAGCCCGGTCAAAGCCGTCCCCCGCCTCAGCACCACTGACCTGAACCGCACAAAGGCGAAGCACCAGATCACCACGGGCGCAGCCTTAGGAATCAGGTTCGCAGTCCCAGATGACGGCGGGCAGAACCTGTGGCAGGTTGGCCAGACCTGGAAAACATGAACGCAGGAAGGTGACATGGGCGCCTGGGGGCCTGGCCTGTTCTCCGACGACACAGCATGCGACGTGCGCGACGAATACCGCGAAATGCTCGAAGACGGCGTGGACGACGACGAGGCCACGCAACGCATGCTCGACTCCTACGCCGACGCGCTCGACGACCCGGACGAGGCGACATCGGTCTGGCTGGCCTTGGCCGTCACCCAATCCAAGCTCGGCCGCCTCCACCCCACCGTTCACGACCGCGCCATCGCCGCCATCGACAGCGGGACCGACCTCGCAAGGTGGTCAGACAACCCTCGCCTTGCCGCCAAACGCCGAGACATCCTCGAAAAGGCCCGCGCACAACTGACCGGCCCCCAGCCGCAGCGCAAGAAGGTGCGCCGGCCCAGCCGCCACGTCACCGACCTGCAACCCGGCGATGTTCTCAGCTACCGCGCCGCCAACGGCAACATGGCGCTGTTACGAGTAGCCCGCATCGACGACGAACGGCACTCCGTCGCACCCGTCCTCGTCGCCCTCGACTTCACTGGCACGCACATGCCGTCCCAACCGGAACTCGACACCCTCGCCGACAAACCCGAAACGCCATTCCGGCTGGACGGCAGTCCCCTGCCGCCCTGGGCCAGCGCCAGCTGGCGGGTCGCCGCCTTCAAGCGCATGAACTACGACGCTGCCGGATTCCACCACGCTGGACGAACCATCGCCCGTCCAGGCGACCCAGCCTTTCACACCCGGACCTACACCTCCTGGCAGCTCCTGCCAGGCGAACTCGAGCGCAACCTCAGGGACGCGCCCGCCACGCCCGAGCCATAACGCCTACCATCGACCCACACACCAGCACTATTCGATCTCGGCCTGACGTCAAGCAACCTCCGATGCCATTTCGTCAACCATCAATCGAGACCAGGGCCGAACACGTTGTAGATCCAGCAGGCCAGCGGTGGTAAGCGCGGACGGCCGGCCCCCGGACCGTTACGACGGGCTCCTGCGGGAAAATCATTCGCATGCGCCCCGACCCGGAACTCGTCGAGCACTACCGTCAGGTACTCGACGACCAGCCGGAAGCAATCCGCGGCGGATACGTCCTGGGCCACCTCGCAGCCTCGGTGCGCGAAGCAGCCGACGACCACCAGCGAGGTTGCAACGGTTGCACGACGTGCAACCACCTCCGGCAAATGTTGGCCCTCATCCTCGCCTACGAGCTGAACGAGGCCCCGCCAGACGCCCTTCGCAGAATCCACAGGTTGGACGCCGACGGCGGGTGACGGCAGCGATGGACTTGCACACCCCGTCGCCAGGACCGCGCCAGAATCGGTCACTACCAGCGGAGACTCCGCATCCACCAGGAA
>NZ_POTY01000440.1 GCF_003236315.1 Micromonospora craterilacus | reverse complement strand
GCCCCAGAGCTGCTGCTTGTCGTACCCCACCCGGATTACCCCGGCCGGGTCGACGACCAGCGCCGAGATGCACCGGCGCCGCTCGGGGTGGCGGACCGCGGCGCCGACCACGACGGCGACGCCGGCGCCCGCGACGGACCGCAGCGGGTCCAGCCGCGGATCGTCCACCAGCCCGTCCGCGTCGGCCGCGACGTCGGTGCCGGCGGCGTCGGCGGCCAGCGTCGGCGGATGGTACGCGGGCAGGAAGAGCTCCGGCAGCACCACGACGCGGGCGCCCAGCTCGACGGCCCGGCGGGTCAGTCGAGCGGCGGCGACGGCGTTGCCGGCCACGTCTCCGAGGACCGGCTCGGCCTGGACGACGGCCACGGTCAGGGGCGCGGACGGCAGGGCGAAGGGGGGCGGCGGCACCGCCAGATCCTAACCGGGCCGGCAATACCAAGCCGTACGTACGGTTTGCGTTACCCGGGGTGAGCTGACACGATCTCGGTGTGCCCAGAGTAAGTCAGGACCAGCTCGATGCCCGCCGGCAGGAGATCCTCGCCGCCGCGCGGGCCTGCTTCGCCCGGCATGGCTACGAGGGCGCGACCGTCCGCCGCCTCGAGGAGGCGACCGGGCTGTCCCGAGGGGCGATCTTCCACCACTTCCGGGACAAGGATTCCCTCTTCCTCGCCGTCGCCGAGGACGACGCGGCGGCGATGGTGGAGACGGTCGCCCGCAACGGTCTGGTGCAGGTGATGCGGGACCTGCTCGCCCGGGCGGTCTCCCCGGACACCACAGGCTGGTTGGGCAGCCAACTGGAGGTTTCCCGACGGTTGCGAACCGACCCGGCCTTCGCGAAGCGGTGGGCCGAGCGGTCGGCGGCCATCGCCGAGGCGACCCGGGAACGCCTGGCCCGGCAGCGAGAGGCCGGCGTGCTCCGCGACGACGTACCGATCGACGTGCTGGCCCGCTTCCTCGAACTCGCCTACGACGGCCTGGTGCTGCACCTGGCGATGGGACGCCCGGCCGGCGACCTCGGCCCGGTGCTCGATCTGGTCGAGGAGGCCGTGCGCCGGAGCTGACGCGTCAGATAACGACGAGATAACTGGCCCCCTGCGGGACCAGGTTGCTGGCGTCGCCGCTCCACAATGAAACCGCGTCTCCCCTCGCGCGACAGGAGCAGGCCATGATGGGTCTCGCAGCAGATTTCGACACCTGGGGCGTCCCGAGCCGGACCTTCCTCATCTTCTACCTGGTGGCGACCGTCGTACTCGTCACCGGTGTCCTGATCCACCGCATGGCGCTGCTGGCGGGCCGGTCCGCACCGCCCGCCGACCAGCTCGGCCCGCAGCAGGTCGCCTACCTCAACGGTGGGGAGGACCTCGCGGTCTGGAGCTCGCTGAGTGCCCTGCGCAACCAGGGCTCGATCGGGGTGCAACCGGATCACCGGCTGACCGCCGAGGGTCCGCTGCCGTCTGGGGCCACCCCGCTCGACCGGGCCGTCCACTACGCCGCGGCCCAGCACACGACCGCCCGGCAGCTGCGCGGCACCGAGTGGGTCGACCGCGCCCTCGTCGAGATGCGCGACGGGCTGGAGCGGCGAGGTCTGCTGGTCGGTCCGAACCGGCGCACCGCCCTGCGTATGGGCCCGCTGTTGCTGGTCGCGTTGCTGCTGCTCGGCGTCTTCCGGATCGTCGCCGGGCTGGCCAACGACCGTCCGGTCTGGTATCTCGTGCTCATCGTCTGCGGGCTCGCGGTGATCACCACGGTGTTGTTCCTCCGGGTGCCCCGGCGGACCGCGGCAGCCGACGACGCGGTCCGGAGCCTCCGCCAGCGAAACCGCCACCTCGCGCCGGCCTCGCACCCGGCGTACACCGTCTACGGCGCCGCCGGGCTGGCGATGGCCGTGGCGCTCTACGGCACCGCCTCACTCTGGGCACTGGACCCGACCTTCGCCGAGCAGGCCGAGATCCAGCGTCAGGCAATGACGGGCGGTGGCGGTGGCGGTGGCACGACCAGCAGCTGCGGCGGTGGCAGCACCGCGGGAG
>NZ_POTY01000043.1 GCF_003236315.1 Micromonospora craterilacus | reverse complement strand
TAAGCCGCCCAATCCGCCGTCGATCTTGCACTTTCGGCCGCCCATATGCCCCTTGTGGCGGCCACCGCCCCGACCGAAAGTGCAAGATCGACGGCGGATTGGGCGGCTTACGGGGGCGAGTGAGTCGGGGGTGATGAGTTGTGGGGCGGCCGATTGGCCGCCCCACGGTCTTTGTCAACGGTTGCCGCGTGGTGGTGCGGCTTTGCGGTCAGTCGTCGAGCCAGTCCAGGCGGCGGCCGGCGCGGTCCTGGGACTGGGCGTCCCGACCACGTCCAGCCTGCGCCGGGTCGCCGTAGCCTCCGCTGGGCTGGCCGTAGCCGCCCTGGTCGTAGGCATTGTCGTAGCCGCCGCGCTGTTGCGGGGGCTCCTGGCCGTAGCCGCCGGGCTGGCCTCCGCCGGGCTGGCCTCCGGTGGGCTGGCCGTAGCCGCTCTGGTCGTAGGCCGTGTTGTCGTAGCTACCGCGCTGTTGCGGGGGCTCCTGGCCGTAGCCGCCGCCCTGGCCGTAGCCGCTGCCGCTGGCGGGCTGGCCGTAGCCGCCCTGGTCGTAGGCCGTGTTGTCGTAGCCGCCCCGCTGAGCGGGCTCCTGTCCGTAGCCGCCGGCCGGCTGGTCGTACCCGCCGGTCGGCTCCGCGCCACGGCCGTAGCCACTGGTCGGCTCGCCCTGCCCGTAGCCTCGGGTCGTGTCGGTCTGGCCGTAGCCGCCGGTGGGCTCGCCTTGGCCGTAGCCTCGGGTCGTGTCGGGCTGGCCGTAGCCGCTGGCGGGCTCGCCCTGGCCGTAGCCGCCGGTGGCCTCGCCTTGGCCGTAGCCCCGGGTCGTGTCGGCCTGACCGTAGCCGCCGGTGGCCTCACCCCGGCCGTAGCCGGTGGACTCGGACTGGCCGTAGCCCTGGCTGGCCCCGGGCTCGTACAGACCGGTCGCGTACGGGTCGGCGGGGGCGGGGTACCGGGTCTCGTCACCGTTGTAGCGGCCGGTCGGTTCGTCGTACCGCTGCTCGCTGTAGCCGGCGCCCGCCGGCGGGTAGTCCGCGCCGCCGCTGCCGGCGCCGTAGTCGCGGCTGCCGTAGCCGGCACCCGAGGCCGGGCTGTTGCCGTAGCCACCGCCGGACGACGGGGCGTTGCCGTAGCCGCCACCGGAGGACGGGGCGTTGCCGTAACCGGGCGCGCCGTAGCCGCCCGGCTCGTCGCCGTAACCGCCGCCGGGCCAGCCCTGCCCCGGCCCGCTGGCAGCGCCGTAGGACTGCGGCGGGGCGCCATACGGGTCCGGCGGCACGTCGTCGATGACCGGCTGGTGCATCATCGTCTGCGCGTTGCTCAGCCCCGGGCCGCCGACCATGGTCGGGTCCGGTGCGGCACCGACGCGGTTCACCACTCGGGTGTGGTCGTCCGCGCCCGCGAACGACCCTCGGGCCGCCGGGACCGCGCCGGCCGGAGCGCCCGCCGGAGCGTCGCCGTCGGCCTCGGCCTCCTCGTTCTCCTTGCGCTTCATCCAGAGCAGCACGATCGTGCCGACACCGACGGCCACGAAGAGGCCGCCCAGCAGGATCAGCAGCCAGTTGCCGAAGCCGCCGGAGTCCTCGTTCGCGGCCTGGGTCTGCGCCGCGACACTCTCGCCGGGGGCGGTCTCCTCCTCGCCAGCGGCGTCCTCCTCGAACGGGTCCTCGGTGGGGACCGCCGACTCGGTCGAGGAGGGGGTGGCGCTCGGGCTGGCCGAGGACGCGATCGCCAGGGTGATCCGCCGCCCGGTGATGCTCTGGCCCGGGCCGGCGTTGAAGTTCACGACATTCGTCTGGTTGCTCGCGTTCGCGCCGAGGTCGATCCGACCCGGGGCGATGGGCCGGCTGTTGGTGCCGGTGAAGCGGAAGTTCCCGTTCGAGTCGCTCCGGGTCTCGTACTGGCTGCCGGCGCTGTCCTTGAGCAGGACCAACGCGCCCGACACCCCTTCGTTGGCCTGGTTCACGACCTTGCCGGAGATCGACCGGACGGTCTGCGGCGCCTGCGGCGCCTCCGAAGTCGGCGGCGCCTGCCCCTTCACCGTCAGTTGGAAGGTGTCAGTGGCAGGCTCGGAGCTGTCCGGCTGAACCCGGACAGTGACCGTGACGGTGGCGTCACGCGCGCCGTCATTGGCTTGTAGCGTCAGCAGTTGAGTCTTCGGCGACAGGGGCGGACCGGTGAACTGGAAGCTGCCGCATCCACTGCTGCAGCTGACACCCGACGGCAGGCCGGTCAGGCTGACCTCGCCGCTCTTGTCATCGAGGGTTGGGGTGATTCGCACGGTCACCGTGCCATCACTGCCCGCGTTGACGGTTAGTGAGCGTGGTGAAACATTGATGTCGGCGGCGACAGCGGGTGTTGCGGGGACGGCGAGCAGGGCACCGACAATCAGCGCCACGACCACACCGGCCCGCTTTTGCCAGGCTCGTCGGTGTGTTGACACGTCCACCGCCTTCCGAACTGACCTCCCCTGACCGACGGGTGCCGAGCGGGGGAACATCACGGTACGAATACGCCGTCGGCAACTATGCCTTGTCGGGGCGGATCGGCGCGACCCAGGGCCAGCGTGATGCATGGCGCGGTCACGCCGTATCGTCCCGTCGTGTCCTCTCCGTACCCTAAGTCCGCCGCGGTCACGACGGCGCTGGCGGCTCTCGATGAGGGGCGTACGCCCGAAAGGTCGGTGCTCCGTGCGGCGGTCAGGGCCCTGTTGACCATCCTCGCGGACCGTGCCCCCGGCCGATCGGTGGAGGTGCGCGTCCCACCTTACGGTGTAGTTCAATGCGTTCCCGGGCCGCGACACACCCGCGGTACGCCTCCGAACACGGTCGAGATGGATCCGGAGACCTGGCTCGCGGTGGCCACCGGGCGACTCGATTGGGCGCAGGCGGTCACGGAGGGTCGCGTACGGGCGAGCGGGATCCGCGCGGACCTGTCCGGGTATCTGCCGCTCGAACTGGGGTGACGCCTGTTGCTGCTGACGGATAGCGGTGACAACGTGACTGTATGTGGCGACATGGATTCGCGTACACTGTCAGGCGACGACAGTGTGGTCCCCGGCCGACCAGCGCGGAGCAGCCCCTTGGTTCCGCCGGCCAGTCCAGACCAGTAAGAGGGAGCGGCAGGTGCCCCGAGGCGACGGCCGGCTGAGCCACGACCTTGATCCCCAACGACCCGGTCCCCAGGACGCGTGTGGTGTCTTCGGTGTCTGGGCCCCCGGGGAGGAGGTCGCCAACCTGACCTACTTCGGGCTGTACGCGTTGCAGCACCGGGGGCAGGAGGCGGCCGGCATAGCGGTCAGTGATGGCTCCGGCGTGGTGGTGTACAAGGACCTCGGCCTGGTGGCCCAGGTCTTCGACGAGCCGACGCTGGCCAGCCTGCGCGGGCACGTCGCGATCGGGCACACCCGGTATTCGACGACCGGCGCCTCGACCTGGGAGAACGCCCAGCCGACCATCCGGGCCACCAGTTCGGGCACCACCATCGCGCTGGCCCACAACGGCAACCTGGTCAACACCGCGGAACTTCAGCGCGAGGTGGCCGAGCGCGGCCTGGCCACCGACGGTTCGTCCAACGACACCTCGCTGGTCACCATGCTGCTGGCCAGCCGGCCGGATCTCTCCGTCGAGGCCGCCGCGCTGGAGGTGCTGCCGCAGCTGCGAGGCGCGTTCAGCTTCGTCTTCATGGACGAGTCGACGCTCTACGCCGCGCGTGACCCGCACGGGGTACGCCCCCTGGTGCTCGGTCGGCTGGAGCGGGGCTGGGTGGTGGCCAGCGAGACCGCCGCGCTGGACATCGTCGGCGCGAGCGTGGTCCGCGAGGTCGAGCCCGGTGAGTTGATCGCGATCGACGCGGAGGGGCTGCGGTCCACCCGGTTCGCCGCCCCCGAGCCCAAGGGCTGCCTCTTCGAGTACGTCTACATCGCCCGCCCGGACGCCACCATCGCCGGCCGCAACGTGCACGCGGCGCGGGTGCAGATCGGTCGCCAGCTGGCCAAGGAGCACCCGGTCGAGGCCGACATGGTCATCCCGGTGCCCGAGTCGGGCACTCCGGCGGCGATCGGTTACGCCGAGGAGTCCGGCATCACCTACGGCGCCGGTCTGATGAAGAACCCGTACGTCGGGCGCACCTTCATCCAGCCGTCGCAGACGCTGCGCCAGCTCGGCATCCGGCTCAAGCTCAACCCGCTGCGCGAGAACGTACGGGGCAAGCGCCTGGTGGTGGTCGACGACTCGATCGTCCGGGGCAACACCCAGCGCGCCATCGTGCGGATGCTTCGCGAGGCCGGCGCGGTCGAGGTGCACGTCCGTATCTCGTCGCCGCCGGTCTCCTGGCCCTGTTTCTACGGCATCGACTTCGCCACCCGCGCCGAGCTGCTCGCCAACGGCCTCGACAACGAGGGCATCCGGCGTTCGATCGGCGCGGACACCCTGGGCTACGTCTCGCTGTCCGGCCTGATCGGCGCGACCGAGCAGCCGAAGAACCGGCTGTGCCGGGCGTGTTTCGATGGGGAGTACCCGATCGAGCTGCCCGTCGGCAACCTGATCGGCAAGCACGTGCTCGAAGGAATCGGCCGTCGGGTCGCGCACAGCGCGGCCGACGCCGCCGACGCCGCCGAGCAGCTCGTCCCTCCGCTCGTCGCCACTCCGGGCGGCACACACCGCCCGTAGCACCGTCCGGCTGGGGCGTCGGTCACCGTCGACGCGGCAGCCGAGAACCACAAAGGGGAGAACCGTGACGCACGTGTCCGAGCGCAGCGGCGCAGGAAGCAGCCCGACCGGCGCTGGCGGCGACCGTCAGCCCTGGACGGCCGGCACCGGCCGCCCGGCTCGCAAACGTTCGGTCTCGTACGCGGACGCCGGCGTGTCGATCGAGGCCGGTGACCGTGCGGTGGAGCTGCTCAAGTCCAAGGTGAAGCAGACCCGCCGGCCGGAGGTGATGGGCGATCTCGGTGGCTTCGCCGGCCTGTTCCGGCTGGACACCACGAAGTACAAGAACCCGATCCTGGCCTCCTCCACCGACGGTGTCGGCACCAAGCTGGTGATCGCCCAGCAGATGGACATCCACGACACGGTCGGCATCGACCTGGTCGCGATGGTCGTCGACGACCTGGTCGCCTGCGGCGCCGAGCCGCTGTTCCTGCTGGACTACATCGCCACCGGCGAGGTCGTGCCGGACAAGGTCGCCGAGATCGGTGCCGGCATCGCCGACGGCTGCCGGTACGCGGGCTGCGCGCTGCTCGGCGGGGAGACCGCCGAGCACCCGGGCGTGCTGCGCCCCGACGAGTACGACATCTCCGCCACCGGCGTCGGCGTGGTGGAGGAGAGCGCGATCCTCAGCTCGGAGCGGGTCGAGGTGGGCGATGTGGTGATCGCCATGCGCTCGTCCGGCCTGCACTCGAACGGCTACTCGCTGGTCCGGCACGTGCTGCTCGGTGCCGCGCGGATGCGGCTGGACGTGGTGATCGACGACTTCGGTCGGCAGCGCACCCTCGGCGAGGAGCTGCTCACCCCCACCAAGATCTACGCGCAGGACTGCCTCAAGCTGATCGCCGAGGCCGAGGTGCGGGCGCTGGCCCACGTCACCGGCGGCGGCATCCCCGGCAACCTGGTGCGGATTCTGCCGGAGCACGTGGACGCGGTGGTCAACCGCGCGACCTGGAGGCCGCAGCCGATCTTCGACCTGCTCCAGTCCAAGGGCCGGATCGAGGACCCGGCGATGGAGGCGACCTTCAACATGGGCGTCGGCATGTTCGCGATCGTCTCGGCCGAGGACGCCGACCGTGCGCTGGCCACGCTGACCGGTCGCGGGGTGGATGCCTGGCAGGCCGGCGAAATCATCGAGGGCACCGGCGAGGTGCGGATGGTCGGCCAGCACACCCGCGGCTGATCACACTGCGCTGATCGTCCAGCCACCTGATCAGGGGTTCACCCGAGTGGCCGTCTCCGCCTAGCCTGAAGGGCACCCTCAGAGCTGTGAGGCGCGCCCATACCGGGGTGTGCCCGCAGCCCGTCAACCGGCCCGGAGGAGGGCGATGGCTGCGCGGGGACGGTCATTGCACGGGATGCGGGGCCTGGCCACCGTCCCGTCGTACGTCGTGATGCAGCCCACCACCCTCTGCAATCTCGACTGCGCGTACTGCTATCTGCCGTTCCGTGCGGTCGACCGGCGGATGCCGGTCGCGGTCGCCGAGGCGGTGGCCGCGTCGGTGAACCGCTGGGCGGCGGCGGAGCGCTTCTCGGTGGTCTGGCACGGCGGGGAACCGCTCGCCGCCGGGCGGGAGCAGTTGGCCGCGCTGATGGCGCCGTTCGGGCCCGAGGTCGAGCATCACGTCCAGACCAACGCCACGTTGATCGACGACGCCTGGTGCGAGTTCTTCGCCGCGCACCAGATGCGGGTGAGCGTGAGCGTGGACGGGCCGCGGGAGCGCAACGGCGAGCGGGTCACCCGGGCCGGCCGGCCGGCGTACGACCGGATCGTCCGTGGGGTGGCCGCGCTGCGCCGGCACGGGCTGCCGTTCTCGGCGCTCGCGGTGGTGAACGACCCCTCGCCCGGCCGGGCGTCGGAGCTGTACGACTACTGCCTCGACCTCGGCTGCGAGGTGCTCGGCGTGAACATCGAGGAGACCGAGGGAGTCAACACGCGTGACAATTCCCACGATGCTGTCTCGGTGACCGGGTTCTGGGCCGAGCTGGTCTCGGCCTGGCGGCGGGACCCCAGGATCCACCTGCGGGAGGTCGAGTGGTCGCTGCGATACGCCGCAGCGGTGCTGGACGGCACGGAGGGCGATCTGTTGCCCCGCCGGCTCGACCCGATCCCGACCGTGGCGTACGACGGCTCGGTCGTCGTGCTCTCACCCGAGCTGGCCGGTTTCACCGACCCCCGCTACGGCGACTTCAGCAGCGGGAACGTGCTCACCACACCGTTGGCCGCGATCCTCGCCGACGCGGAGGGCACGGCCTGGGTCGGCGAGTTCATCACCGGGGTGGAGGCGTGCCGGTCGTCCTGCCCCTACTTCGGTTTCTGTGGCGGGGGCCACGCAGCCAACCGCTACTTCGAGCTGGGGCGTTTTGACGGTACGGAGACCGAGCACTGCCGCAACAGCAAGATCCGCCTACTGGAGGGAGTGTTGGAGCATGCCCGAGACCACCAGTCACCGGGAGCCTGAGCGCGTGACGGGAGACGAGCCCGACCGGGTCGCCGACCGGGTGCGGGACGCCGCCGCCGGGCTCACCGCCCTGCTCCACGAGGCCGAGGTAGCGCGACGGTTGCGCGCGGAGGTGGTGGGTGGTGACGGTGCCAGCGCGGTCTGCGCCTGGAACCACTTCGAGAACATCCCGACGTTCTACAACTGGAACAACCGGCCCCGCTGAACGGGCCGGCACCAAGGGGCCTGCCACGCCGTCGGAGCATTGTCCGGGCATGGCAGGCCCCTTGGTGCGTCGGATGGTACGCCGCCGCCGGTAGCCGGCACATGCGTGAGCACGCGGGGAGTTACCGCGTGCTCAGATGTGACCGGGGGTCAGCGGGTCGGACGGACCCAGGTGTCCGGGTCGTCCTCGGCGTGGTCCTCGTCATCGTCGACATACTCTTTGTAGTCGTCGTCGAAGTTGTGGTCCGACTTGCCGCTGCCGCCGAGTTCTCGCTGCAAGGCGGCGAGGTCGGTGTTCGGGGAGTGGTACTTCAACTCCCGGGCCACCTTTGTCTGCTTGGCCTTAGCACGGCCGCGCCCCATGGCTCGACCCCCTCGCACAGAATGCGGGGCAGCCCGAAGGCGGGCCCCGATGACGTCAGGCATCTCTCGTGGCTCTTACGGTACATGGGGATGCCACCGTTCGGCACCTCGGGTTACCGTCGACCGCAACCGCGCGTTGCGGTCGTGCAGTCGTCACCCATTGTACCCGGTAAGGAGCGATGCCGGGAACGGTCGTGACACGGGGCAAATCCTCACGAACGCGTCGTATCTTCAGTTTAGCCCGGCCTGACCGCCGAGGGCGGGACCAACCGGCCCGCGCCCTCGGCGGCGCGTCGTCAGCGCAGGTGGATCGTGCGCAGCCGGCCGATCTCGGCCATCCGCCGTTCGGCCAGCCGGTCCGCCGCCACGGCCGGCGGGACGCCGTCGGAGTCGGCGAGCCGGAGGATCTCCCGGGTGGTGTCGTAGATCCGGGTGGCCCGCAGCTTGGCCCGGTCGAAGTCGAAGCCCTCGATCTCGTCTGCGACCTGGATCACGCCACCCGCGTTCACCACGTAGTCCGGCGCGTAGAGGATGCCCCGGTCGGCGAGCAGCTTCTCGACGCCCGGGTGGGCGAGCTGGTTGTTGGCCGCCCCGGCGACCACCTTCGCGCGCAGCGCCGGCACGGTGTCGTCGTCCAGCGCGCCGCCGAGGGCGCACGGGGCGTACACGTCGATGTCGGCGGCGACCAGCGCGGTCACGTCGTCGAGCAGCGTGACCTGCGGGTGGGTGGTGCGCGCCCAGTCCAGCGCCCGCGGGTTCACGTCGGTCGCGACCACCTCGGCGCCGTCGTCGAGCAGGTGGCCGACCAGGTACCTGCCGACCTTGCCCAGGCCGGCCACGCCGACCCGCTTGCCGTGCAGCGTCGGTACGCCCCAGACGTGCTCGGCCGCCGCCCGCATGCCCTGGAACACGCCCCAGGCGGTGAGGATCGAGGAATCGCCCGCCCCGCCGTGTTCGACGCTGCGGCCGGTGACGTACCGGGTCTCGCGGGCGATCACGTCCATGTCCGCCACGTAGGTGCCGACGTCGCAGGCGGTGTAGTACCGGCCGCTCAGCGACTCCACGAAGCGCCCGTACGCGCGCAGCAGCGCCTCGCTCTTGATCTGCTCCGGGTCGCCCCAGATGACCGCCTTGCCGCCGCCCAGGTCCAGACCGGCCAGCGCGTTCTTGTACGCCATGCCGCGGGACAGGTCGAGCACGTCGGCGAGGGCGGCCTCCTCGCTGTCGTACGGGTAGAAGCGGGTGCCACCGAGCGCGGGGCCGAGCGCGGTGGAGTAGATCCCGATGATCGCCTTCAGGCCGGTCTGCTTGTCCTGGCAGAACACGACCTGCTCATGACCCGTGGACTCGGGGTCGTCGGTGGTGGCGAAAACGCCCATGACTGGCTCCTGTGTCGGTGGGCGCCCTTGTGGGGCGCGGACCTGGTGTACGCCGGCGGGATGCTGCCGGTGCTGCGAGCCTAGTATCGGCCGGGGCCAGGCTGCCCTCCCGGCGGCACCGTCCCGCCCTGCGGGCAGCGCCGCAGCGCCGTTTCCCGCCGGGCTGCCCACCCGTCCGGGACGCGCCCGGGCCGCCGTCCCGGATCACGCCGAGCACCGCTCGGCTTGCGGTTCGTGGGAGGATCGCGCCGTGCCGTCGCTCTTCGCTTCATACCTGCGCGTGTACGAGCCGCTGACCGCCTTCGACCGGGATCGCCAGTCGTACTGGCGGCGCTACGTCGAGCAGGGGCGGGCGGTGGCGCCGGTGGAAGGGCCCGGCCGGCAGCGTACGTCGGTGATCGAGGCGCTGGGTGCCGGCTGGACCCGGCTGCCCGACCTGCCGGACGAGGCGTACGTGCTGGAGACCGACGAGACGCTGCTGGTGTGTCCGTGGAACCTGCGCATCCGGGTGGCCGAGGCCGCGCTGAGCGCGCGGGACGGGGTGCCGGCGGTGCTGGCCGACGCGTTCGTCCCGCCGGTGCTGGCGGGGCAGGCCAAGGCGGTGGTGGAGGACTGGCGCAGCGGGGCCCGGGTGCTGGAGCACGGCGTGCCCCGGCTGCACGAGCAGATCGCGACCTGGGGTGTGCCGCTGCGCTGGTTCGTGCTGTTCGAGGCGGAGGAACGCAACCACGTGACCGCGCCCGGACGCCGCTCGATGCGGTTCCGGACGGAGATCTCCAAGGCTCGTCGCCGCTCGTCCCGGGCGCTGTCGGTGCTGCGGAAGTCGGTCGGCGAGGCGCCGATCACGGAGGCGGTCGAGGAGGCCGCCCGGTGGCTGGAGGAGTTCCACCCACGTTCCGTGGTCGAGTTGGACTACGGCGGGCTGGTCGAGTTGCTCTCGGACGAGACGCTGGCCGCCGACGACTCGCCGGAACTGGTCGCGGCCGGGCTCGGCGGGCTGTCCCGGGGCGAGGCGGAGGAGGCTTCCGCGGCGTACGACAAGCTCGTCGCCCGCTGGCGCGCGGTGCAACTTCTGGAGCGCTGCAACTAGTCCTCGATGTCCAGAATTCGGACCAGAACGCGAGGCAGCCTCGTAGTTGACGCATCACGAACCGTGATCATGAGTCCGAATTAAGTACTTTCTGGCGTGTAAAAGTAGTATAAATCGGGCATGGTTCATCCGTCCGTCTAGGGACGTTCGGCCGTTCGGCCCATGTCGGACATCGGGGACTAGCCGGACCATGGGAGGCGCGTCGGCCGGCGGGACCCCGGCCGATGTCTATCCATGTGGAGGAGTGACCGATGGCATCGCGAACGCACGAACCAGAGCCGCTACTCACGCCGGCCGAGGTGGCGTCGATGTTCCGTGTCGACCCGAAGACGGTGACCCGCTGGGCGAAGGCTGGCAAGCTCAGCGCCATCCGGACCCTCGGCGGCCACCGCCGTTATCGGGAGTCCGAGGTCAGGGCACTGCTGCAGGGCCAGATCCCGCAGCAGCGTCAGGGGGACTGACCGACTGGCATAGCAGGCTTTTTCGAAGGGCGGCGGATTCCTTCCGCCGCCCTTCGTCATGCCCGGGGCACGTTGGCGCGGCAATCGCGTTGCGAACCGAGGCCGCCCGGGCCGCCTCAGGTGGTCAGCTCGACCCGGATCCCCACCGTGCCGCCCTCGCCACGGCGCAGCCGGCTGCCGAGCAGGCTGAGCCGGCCGATCACCCGGTACTTCTGCTTGATCAGGCCACGGATGCGCTCGGTGGCTCCGGGGTCGTAGAGGCTCGCCCGAGCCGGCACCGCCACGCCACGCGGCCGGCCGCGCACATCGCACGGTGCCACCGTGACCTCCCCGCTGCGGCGGATCCGCTTCACCTTGCCGGCGTCCGCCGCCGACCACACCGCCAGGGCGTCGCCGTCGCGGACCGCCCAGACCGGGGTCGGCACCGCCCGGCCGTCCTTGCGGAAGGTCGTGAGGAGAATGTATTTCTCCGCCGAGAGGCGATCCAACATCGTCACATCGTTCAGGATACGGGCGGTGCGGCTGACTGAGCAGCCGGATAGCGTGAAGGATGTGACGGGGGAGCCACGGATCGGTGACGTCTTCGGGGAACTGCTGCGCGACGCGCTGGCCGTGGCCACCGGGGTCGGTCCCCGGCCATTGGCCGGCGGGCGGCTACCCCGTCCGGTCATCGAGGTCATCGAGCGGGACGACGGGCTGGTCAACGGCGCGCCGGCCGCGCACTACCTGGCCGGGCCGGAGGACTGGCAACCGCACGACCACCGGGCGGTGGACCGGGTCCGCGGCGCGACGCTGGACGTCGGCGTGGGCGCCGGGCGGATCGCGTTGCTGCTCCAGGAGCGCGGCGTACCGGTCACCGGGCTGGACGTCTCGGCCGGCGCGTTGCAGGTGTGCCGTCGCCGGGGTGTCCGCGACCTCGTACACGGCACGGTCGACGAGCACGCCACGAGTGGGCGGCGGTACGACACCTTCCTGCTCCTCGGCAACAACCTCGGCCTGATCGAGGGCCGGGAGCGGGCAGCCGCCTTCCTCGCGGCGCTGGCCGCGATGGCCCGCCCCGGCGCGCAGGTGATCGCCCACGGCACCGATCCGTACGGCACCCGCGACCCCGTACACACCGGCTATCACGAACTCAACCGACGGCGGGGGCGGCTCGGCGGCCAGCTGCGGTTGCGGCTGCGCTACCGCGAGCTGGGTACGCCCTGGTTCGACTACCTGGTCTGCTCGCCGGACGAACTCGCCGAGCTGGTCCGTGGCTCCGACTGGCAACTGGCCGACGTGGACGACCGCGACGCCCCGTACTATCTCGCCACCCTGCGGCTGCCCGGCTGAGCCGGCGGGCGGCGGCAGGTGGTGGCCGGGGCCCCTTGCGGTACCGGAGGCGTTGACAAGGGGCCCCTCCTTATCTCTCAGACCTGGACGGTCGGGGGGAGCTGCTCCGGGGGGAGGCCGCCGTCGCCGTCGACGACCGCGTCCGGCTGGCCGTCCTCGTCGATGTCGACCATCGTGACGTCCACCTTGCCGTCACCGTCGGTGTCGAACTGGAACAGGTCGGCCTTGCCGTCACCATCGGTGTCGACGACCCACACGTCGGTGCGGCCGTCGTTGTTGGTGTCGGCGCGCAGCAGCTCGACGCGCTCGTCGCCGCGAGTCTCGACGGTCTCCTCGGCGCCCGCGCCGTCCACGGTCTCCTGGCTCATCTGCTCGTCCTTCCCTTGGGTTGTCGGCGGTCTGTACCCGTTCCCGGCGGCCCCCACGCATCGGGCCGCGGTCGGTGCTGCATAGGGTCGCACCATGACTGAGCGGAGCGGACGTACCGGCTCCGGCGTGGCGGCGATCCCGCACGCCGGCAGCGGTATCGGCGAGCGGATCGTTACTGTGCGGTGGTGTCGTAATGACTGAACGATTCGTGGTGGTTGGGGCCGGCACGATGGGCCTCGGTATCGCGTACGTGGCGGCCGGTGCCGGCCATGCGGTGGAGCTGGTCGAGGTGGACCGGGCGCGTGGCGGCGCGGCGGTGGAGCGGCTCGCCCAGTTGTGGGACCGGGCCGTGCAGCGCGGCAAGCTGACCGCCGAGCAGGCCGCCGCCAACCGGGGACGGATCGCCCTGCGGGCCGGGCTGGCCGAGGTCGCCGAGGCCCCAGACGTGATCGTGGAGGCGGTGCCGGAGCGGCTCGACCTGAAGCGGGCCGTGCTGACCGAGGCGGAGGCGCTGCGACCGGCGCTGCTCGGCAGCAACACCTCCAGCATTCCGATCGCCGACCTCGCCCGGGAACTGGCGCGGCCGGAGCGCTTCTGCGGGCTGCACTTCTTCAACCCGGTCTGGGCCATGGCCCTGCTGGAGATCGTGGTCGGGCCGGCCACCGCGCCGGAGACCACCGACGCGGCCGTCACGCTCGCCGGCCGGCTGGGCAAGGACCCCGTCGTGGTACGCGACATGCCGGGCTTCGCCACGTCGCGACTCGGGGTGACGCTCGGGCTGGAGGCGATCCGGATGGTCGCCGACGGGGTGGCCAGCCCCGCCGATATCGACAAGGCGATGGTGCTCGGCTACCGGCACCCGGTCGGGCCGCTGGAACTGACCGACCTGGTGGGTCTGGACGTGCGCCTCGACATCGCCCGTACGCTCCAGGCCGCGTACGGGGATCGGTTCGCCCCGCCGCCGCTGCTGGTGGAGCTGGTCGCCGCGGGTCGGCTGGGCAAGAAGTCCGGGCAGGGCTTCTACCGCTGGGTCGACGGGGTCCGCTCGGACGACACCGAGCGGCCGGGGCCGGGTACGAGCACCGAGCCGGCGACGGGAGCGGCGCGGTGAGTGGGCTGCGCGTCGAGGAGCGCCCGGATCGGCTGGTGGTCACCCTGGACCGGCCGGAGAAGCGCAACGCCATCGACGCCGACCTGATCGCCGCGCTGCACGAGGTCTGTGCCGAGTTGGAGGCCCGGCCCCGGATGCTGCTGCTGACCGGCGGCAGCGACGGGATCTTCGCCGGCGGGGCGGACATCGCCCAACTGCGTGAGCGGGGCCGGCTGGACGCACTCGCCGCGATCAACTCGGCGGCCTTCGCCCGGATCCGGGCGCTGCCGATGCCGACCGTGGCGGCCGTCGACGGCCCGGCGCTGGGCGGCGGCGCCGAGCTGGCGTACGCCTGCGATCTGCGGGTGTGCACGGAGCGGGCGGTCTTCGGCCAGCCGGAGGTACGGCTGGGCATCCTGGCCGGCGCCGGCGCGACCCACCGGCTGCCGGCGCTGGTCGGCGAGGCCCGGGCCAAGGAGCTGCTGTTCACCGGGCGACGGGTGGATGCTGCGGAGGCGTTGCGGATCGGCCTGGTCAACCGGGTGGTGACCGCCCCCGACGAGCTGCTGCCGGCGGCCCACGACCTGATCGACGAGATGGCCAAGGGATCGGCGCTGGCGCTGCGGCTGACCAAGCTCGCGGTGGACGCCCCACCCGCCGCGCACCCGCACCTGGACCTGGTCAGCCAGGCGGTGCTCTTCGAGGACGAGGAGAAGCGCCGCCGGATGACGGAGTTCCTGGAGCGGCGGCGCGGGCGCTGAGGCGGCCCCCGAAACTGCGACGGCCGCACCGGATCCGGTGCGGCCGTCGTCTTATGCCGGTCAGCGGGCCAGCGCCGCCAGCGGCACCTTGGCGTCCGCGAGTGCCCTGATCACCTCGGCGGACTCGCTGAAGCCGATGATCAGCACGGCGTCGGCGCCGAACGCCTTGATCTGCCTGGCGCCGTCGCTGAAGTTGATCGGCGGCGGCTCGGTGCCCTCGCCGGGCTCGTAGCCGAGCAGCTTCACCTTGTCGCCACCGAAGCCGGCCCGCTCCAGCTCGGCCCGGACGATGTCCTGGAGGCCCTCGCCGTAGGAGTCCTTACGCGCCACGATCGCGATCTTCTGCGGTCCGTCCCGGAGGATCACGTCGGCCAGCGCCCTGCCCTGGAGGCCGTCCGGCGGTGCGGTGCGGAAGTAGAAACCCTCGTCGTCTGCCGTGGTCAGGCTCGCGGCGGTGTTCGACGGGGAGAACAGGACCAGGCCGGCCTCCACCACGTCGGGCAGCACCGCGGCGGAGATTCCGGAGGCACCGGCTCCGATGATGACGTGTACGCCGGCGTCGATGTGGCTGGCCACGGTCGCCTTGGCGACCGTCGGGTTGGTGCCGTCGTCGCCGTCGATCCAGACCACGTCCTCGCCGAGCACCCCACCGGCGGCGTTGATCTCCTTGATCGCCAGCGCCGCACCGGCGCCCAGCGGCGGATAGGCCAGCGCCAGGTCACCGGTCTTGGGCAGCAGGCCACCGAGAACGAGCGGCGCGTCGCTCGACGGAGCGACGGACTGCTTCCTGCCCTTCGGCGGTGCCTTCGTGCTCGCCGCCGATTCGTCGCCGGCACCGACGAACTCCGACTTGGCGTCGTTGAGCTGCTGCCCGTCGAAGTGCTGCGTGGCGTAGCTGGCGGTGGCCGGCTCGCCCGCGTCCGTGAAGCCGGCCCGGGTGATCGAGACGCTGCGGTACTCGATGTCCTGACCGTTGCGGGCCAGCCGCAGGCACTGGGACACCGTCGTGCAGCGGGTTCCGCCGTTGGTGACGCCGACGATCTGCTTGGCGATGGCGGCCGGGTCGGTGGTGCCGGCGAGCTGCGCCGCGAGCGCGCTGATCACCACCGCGTCGTACGACTCGGCGGCGTAGAGGAAGCCGTTCAGCTCCGGGTCCACGGACAGTAGCCGTTTCTTGAAGTCCTCCGGCAGCGGTGTGAGCGGCGTGGTGCCCTTCATGCCGTTGACCAGCTCGGCCCGATCCGCCAACTCGTCCGGGTACGAGTTGTTCATGTTGCCGTCGGTGCCGTAGAGGCGCACCTGTTGGGTGTTCGCCTCCTCGGGCTGGTCGTTCCCGCAGGCGCTGGTGGCGAGCAGGGCCGTGGCGCAGGCAGCCACGATGGCTGTCCGCGACCCGCGTGACATGTGCATTGTCGTCCTTCCTCCGGCGAAGGTCCGCTGCGCAGACTAACGTGCCACGCTGGGCGGTGGGAGCGTGGAGGCCGGTCTATCCGCAGGTCGCCTCCGTCATGTACGGAGAGTAGTCAAAGGTGGCTCCTTGACCGGCACCCCTACCGTGCGTTGGGTGACTGACTCGCCACAGCAGACGCTCGACGACGCCACTGCCATCCTCCGCTCGGCGCTCGACGGGGACCCCGACGCGGTGGTGGGAACCTTCGACGCGGTCGTCGACCGGGCCGGCCTCGCCGGCGCGTACGGGGTGGCGTGGTGCCTGGCCGCGACGATGGTCGGCGATCCGGTCCCGCCCGGGGCCTGTGCCCTCGACTTTCCCGGCATCGACCAGGCTGAGTACGACGCCCGGTGGGTGGCCCGCTTCGTCAGCGCGTACGCCAACGCCGACCTCGACACCGCCGAGGCGCTGTTCGGTGCGGCGGCGGCGGACGGGCTGTTGCCGGAGTGCCTGCTCACCCTCGCCGGTTCGACCGTGGCCACGCTGCGCCACCGGGCCGCCTGACCGTCGCCGCCGGCCGGCGCGGCGACCCGGCCCGGGCGCCTCATGCCGGGCTGTGGATCAGTGTTGCGGCGTACCGGGAGAGCAGCTCGTGCCAGCCGGCGGTCAGCGCCTGCCGGTAGCCCTCCGCGGCGGTGCCGTGCCGGTCGAAGTGCCGGTGCGCGACCTCGACCAGCGTGCCGGGCCCGTCGGGAGTGAAGAGCACCTCGACCTCGCTGGCCCGCGCCGGATCGGGCACCGGTGCGCGGTCCGGGCCGATCTGCCAGGTGAAGACCAGTCGGCGGGGCGGGTCCCAGGTCAGCACCCGTCCCCAGTCGTTGCGGAAGCCGTAGGGGCCGACTTCGTAGAGCATCCCGCCGGCCCGGGGCTCCATGCCCAACTCGGCGAGCAGGGCCGGCCCGGACCAGGTGTACTCGGTCACCCACCAGTCGGCGAGGTTCCCGGTGAACACGTCGTACGCCTGCGCTGCGGACGCGGGGACGAGCAGGGTGCTGCGGAGCGCGAACCGTTCGTGATCCTGTTGGATGTCGGTCGGATCGGCCATCCCCTGTCCCATAGGCCCGGACCATACCGGCTGATGCCCGGGTACGCAGCTTTCGGTAACGCTTACCGAACGCAGCGCTAGGACCGTCCGGGTTTGCCGGCCAGGAGGCAGGCCTGCGGCCGCTTCTGGCCCGGGACGGGCTCCTGGATCAACCGTGCGGCGACGACCAGGCCAGCCTGGTGCAGCAGATCGGAGATGACGTCGGGCGGCGACAGATAGGCACGGTAGGAAACCGGGTGGCCGTACGCGTGCTCGGGATGAAGGTCCTCGTCGCCGACGTGGAAACCGACCAACAGGCTGCCGCCCGGGGTCAGCGTCCGATGGAACTCCGCGAACACCGCCGGCAGCGCCTCCCGAGGCAGGTGGAAGATCGACCACCAGGCGACGATGCCGCCGAGGTGCCCGTCGGGGAGATCCAGCCCGGTCATGGAGCCGACCTCGAACCGCAGGGTCGGGTACCTCCGGCGGGCGATCTCCACCATCTTCGGGGCGAGATCGACACCGAACACCGGCACACCGAGCGCGGCCAGGTGGGCGGTCACGTGGCCGGGGCCGCACCCGAGGTCGGCCACCGGCCGCTCGCCGTTGGCCCGCACCAGCTCGGCGAACGCGGCCAGCATCCCGCGGCCCAGCGCATCCCCCGCGAACCGGTCCGGCACGATCCGGACGTACTCCTCGGCGACCGTGTCGTACGACTCGCGAACGGCGGCCAGGTAGGCGGGCTCGACCATGCTGGAGACTCTAGGGCCTACCGGGGCCAGCCGCCGTCGCGCTCAAGGGGCCGACTCGGCCCGGTCATGCCGAAAGCAAAACGCCGACCGGCGAATCGCTGGTCGGCGTTGCTAAGCCCGGCGAAAGGCTATGTGGCCAGGGGCGGGGTCGAACCGCCGACCTTCCGATTTTCAGTCGGACGCTCGTACCAACTGAGCTACCTGGCCTTGGTGCTCGGACTCATGCTACCCGGCCGACGGGATCACTGCCGGATGGGTCACATGCCCCGATACGCGGAACGCCGCGCGTGGTGCGCGGCGTCAGCGCTTGCGGTCCTGACGGGACTTGAACCCGCGACCTCCGCCTTGACAGGGCGGCGAGCACTCCAACTGCTCCACAGGACCTAGCTGTTGTTGCATCCGGCCGAAGCCGGACCGTGCCCCCAACGGGATTCGAACCCGTGCTACCGCCTTGAAAGGGCGGCGTCCTGGGCCGCTAGACGATGAGGGCGGCCCCGCCATCATTGCACACTCGCAACGTTGAGCGGACTTGCTCCCATCCGGCCCCGCCGGAGGCTTGGAAAGCATACGTGATGTGGCACCGGACGACCAAACCGGTATGGCCCCAGCCACAAGGCCCCGTAAAGCCGCAGGTCAGAACGGTTCTAGTGGAGCTTGGTGACGCCGTGGTCGCGCTTCAGGGCGGCGATCAACTTCGGGCAGGCGGCGAGCGTGGCGGACCGGTCGCCGCCTCCGTCGTGCAGCAGCACCACCGCACCGGGTCGGGCGGAGCGCTTCACCCGCTTCCGGATCGTGGCGGCCGTCGGCTTGGCCCAGTCCTGTGGGTCGACCGTCCAGTGCAGCGACCGCATGTCGAGCTGTTTCGCGACCCGTACCACCTCGGCGGTCCACCGGCCACCCGGCTGCCGGTAGAACGGCACCTCCGCGTCCGGTACCGCCCGCCGGATCTCCTTGTTCGTGCGGACCAGATCGGCGCGGATCTCGGCGACCGGCCGCCGGGCCAGGTCGAGATCGTGGTTCCAGCTGTGGTTGCAGAGCTGGTGGCCCTCCCGGACGATCCGCCGGACCAGTTCGGGGTGCTTGCGGACCTGGGTGCCCACCACGCAGAAGGTCGCCTTGACCTTGGCCGCCTTCAACCGGTCCAGCACCTTCGGCGTCCAGGCCGGGTCCGGCCCGTCGTCGAAGGTGAGCGCCACCTGCTCGACTCCGGTGGTGCGGACCAGGCCGGCCGGCAGTTTGGCCGGCAACGCCCGCAGCGGGGTTTTCGGCGGCCGGGTGGGTGTCGGCGACGGGGCCGCCTCCGGCGGCAGGGCGGCCGAGGGCGGTGGACTGGCCGGGCTGGGCACGGCGCTGGGCTGCGGCGAGCTGCCGCCTCCGCCGCCACCGCCGCAGCCGGCGACCAGCAGGACCAGTCCCGTGGCGCAGGCGAGCAGAGCACGAGTACGCATCGTTCGCTCCCGAGAGGGGTTCGGGTTACGCGGACAAACCTGACGCTAGTTCATCCCTTTTAGGTGGGTCCACGGCGGGTCAGGCGGCGACCGCCCTCCGTGCCGAACCGACCGCTCCGGACCCCGTCGTGTGACCGGGACCTCGCCCTCGCGGCCGGGGAACTCGCCTCGCGACCCGACCCCGGCCGAGCGCTCAGGACGCGGCCGGACGGTCCAGCGAGTCGCGGATGGTCACGGCGAGCGAGACCGCCTCGGCCAGGTCGAGCGGGCGCACCACTCCGGCGGGCAGCGCGTCGGCCTGCCAGCCCGGCCCGGCGGCGAGCACCAGCAGCGGTCGGCGGGGCGCGGTGAGCAGGGCGGTGAGCTGGGCCGGGTCGGCGGTGACCCGAGTGTGCGACCAGACCACCACGGCGGCCGGCCCGGTCCGGCCGACCGCGTCCAGCAGGGCGGTCAGCGGCACCCGGGCACCGAGGATCCGGTGGCCGACGCCGACCTCGGCGAGGGCCGCGGCCAGCGCCTCCAGCGGCAGGCTGTGCTGCTCCTCGTCGGCACAGGAGAGCAGGATGCGGGGCGGACCGGGGGCGGGCCGGGCTGCGGTGACCGCGGCGAACGCCGTGGAGACGCACCGGGACACCAGGTGCTCGACCTCGATCAGCGCGGCGGTCGCGGCGTGCCGCTCGCCGATGCCGACGAGCACCGGACGCAGCAGCCGGTCCCAGGTGCCGACGACCCCGTCGGTGGCGATGGTGCGGGAGATCGTCTCGCTGATCGCCGCCGCGTCCAGCCGCATCGCGGCCCGGGCCAGCCCCCGGGCCGCCGGTCCGGCGCGGCCGACCGGGATGGTCGTGCCACCGCCGTCGCGGGCGTTCCTCGACCGGGCCCGGGTGCTGCCGTCGGGGACCGTGTCGGGTGCCTGCCGAGCCCAGCGGGCCGCCTCGGCCGGGCTGACCCCCTCGGCGGTGAGTCGCCGCATGACCTCCAGCCGGGCCAGGTCGCCCACGGTGTAGCGCCGGTGGTGCCCCGGGACGTGCTGGCTGGGCCCGAGCCCGTACCGCTGATGCCAGGTGCGCAGCGTGGTCACCGCGACGCCCAGTCGCCGGGCGACGGCCCCCGCGCTCAGCGCCTCATCGGCCACCCGACCGCTCCGAGGCGTCACCAACGGGCAGCCCGGCCGGGTCCGACGGGTGCAGCAGCCGGTCCACCACCCCGCCCAGCCACGGCGCGTACGCGTCGGGATCGACGTCGAGCTCGGCGATCAGCGTCGCCAGGTCCACCCAGCGCAGCTCGGCGACCTCCGCCGGCTCGGGGCGAAGCTGCGCGCCCGGCTGGAACTCGCCGCACAGGACATGGTCGTACTCGACCTCGACCCGCCCGGTGGCCGGGTCCTCGGCGCGGTAGACATAGACCCCGACCTCGGTCAGCGGCACGGGGTCGGCGCCCAGTTCCTCCTGAAGCCGGCGGTTGGCGGCCTCGGCCAGGGGCTCACCGGGCAGTGGGTGGCCGCAGCAGGCGTTCGCCCAGCGCAGCGGGAAGCGGGTCTTCACCGCGGCGCGGCGCTGGAGCAAGACCCGACCATCCGGCGCGACGAGCAGCACGGAGAACGCCCGGTGCAACTGACCGGGCGGCTGGTGGGCGGCGGCCACCGTGGTCTCGCCGACCGGGCGACCCGCGTCGTCGACCAGTTCGACCAGGTGACCCTCCCGCGACAGGGACATCAGCGCCGCCCTCCGTTCGTGATGCGGCCGGCGGCGAGCTTGCCGGAGATGAGCACCATCGGGACCCCGACGCCGGGCTGGGTGCCCGAGCCGACGAAGACCACGTTGGCCAGTGACCGGTGCAGGTTCGACGGCCGGAACGGGCCCGTCTGGAACAGGGTGTGCGCGGAGGCGAAGGGCGTGCCGGCCGCCATGCCCTGCTCCGCCCACTCGGCGGGGGTGACCGCCCGGAGCACCTCGACGCCCGCGCCGAAGCCGACGTAGCCCCGGCCCTCGAGGGTGGACACCAGGCGGTCGGTGTAGCGGGCGGTCAGGTCGCCGCGCCAGTCGAACGGCGCCCGGTCGAGGTTGGGCACCGGAGCGAGCACGTAGTAGGTGTGCCGGCCGGCGGGTGCCACCGCCGGGTCGGTCCGGCTCGGGTTGGTGACCAGCAGGGACGGGTCGCTCATCAGCTCGCCACGCCGGATGACCTCGTCGAAGGTGCCCTGCCACGACCGCCCGAAGTGGATGTTGTGGTGCGCGATCCGGCCATACCCCTGGGTCGAGCCGACGTGCAGGACGACGCACGACGGCGAGTAGGTCAGCCGGCGCTGACGGGCCGGCGGGAGCAGGTCGCGGTAGGCCACCGGCAGGTCGGGGTTGAGCACCACCGCGTCGGCCGGGACGAACTCGCCGTCGGCGGTGAGCACTCCGGTGGCCCGACCGTTCGCGGTCTCCACCCGGGTCACCGTGGTGCCATACCGGATCCGTACGCCGTGCTTCTCGGCGGCACCGGCCAGGCCCCGGGAGACCGCGTGGATGCCGCCGCGCGGGAAGTAGACCCCCTGCACCGAGTCGAGGTACGCGATGACCGCGTAGATGGCCAGCGCGTCGTGCGGCGCGAGGCCGGCGTACATCGCCTGGAAGGAGAAGATCCGCCGGGTGCGCGGGTCCCGGAAGAACTGGTCGATCTTGGTCTGGAGCCGGCGGAAGGCCCCGGTGGCCACCAGCCGGAGCAGGTTGGCGGTGAGCAGGTCGGTGGGCGCGTCGAGGTTGCGCTCGATGAAGTCGGCCCGCTCCAGCCGCCACAGGTTGCGGGCGAAGTCGACGAACCGCAGGTAGCCGTCGGCTTCCCGGGGCCCGCAGACCCGAGATATCTCCGCCGCCATCCGGGCGGTGTCGGTGATCACGTCGAGCGTGGACCCGTCCGGGTAGTAGGCGCGGTAGGCCGGGTCGAGCGGGACCAGGTCGAGCCAGTCGGACAGCTCCTCACCGACCGCGGCGAGCGCCTCGGCGATGAGGTCGGGCATGGTGAGCACGGTCGGGCCGGTGTCGAACTCGTAGCCGTCGACGCTGAGCCGGCCGGCCCGCCCACCCGGCACCGGCTCGCGTTCCAGCACGGTCACCTGCCGGCCGCTGCCGGCCAGATGCAGCGCGCAGGCCAGGCCGCCGAGGCCGGCCCCGACGATCACCACCCGATCGGTACGCCCGTCAACGGTCCGCACCGGCGACCACCTCTCGCCCCGGAGTTTCCCGGCTGTCACGCGATGCGCCCATCAGGCCCGCCGGTGGGTGGCCGCGGTGGCGAGACCGACCAGCGCGGTGCGCGCGGTCTCGTCGACGGCTACGGCGGCCAGCGTGGTCAGGGCGTCGTCGACCCGCTCGTCGATCATCCGCTCGATCCGGTCGACCGCACCGGTGTCGACCACCACCTCGGCCAGCCGGGCGATCTCCGGGGCGTCGGCGCGGATGTCGGTGCCGTCGAGGGCCCGGCGCTGGGCCGGGGTGGCCAGCTCCCGGGCCAGCATGAGCAGCGCGGTCGGCTTGCCGGTGCGTAGGTCGTCGCCGGCCGGCTTGCCGGTGGTGGTCGGGTCGCCGTAGACGCCGAGCAGGTCGTCGCGGAGCTGGAACGCCTCGCCGACGGAGAGGCCGTAGCGGGTGTACGCGGCGATCAGCGGGGCGTCGTGGTCGACGCCGGCCAGGCTGGCACCGAACAGCAGTGGCCGCTGGACGGTGTAGCTGGCGGTCTTGTAGCGGGCCACCCGCAGCGCCCGGTCGACCGACCAGTTCGCCGGGTCGGCCTCGCCGAGGATGTCGAGGTACTGCCCGGCCACCGTCTCCACCCGCATCTGGTCGTAGCCGCGCCGCACCTCCAGCAGCCGGGTCGGGGGCAGCGCGGTGCGGGCCAGCAACTGGTCGGCCCAGACCATGCAGAGGTCGCCGATCAGCACCGCGACCGCCTCGCCGAAGCGGCCGGAGTCGCCGCTGCGCCCGGCGGCGGCGTGCTGGGCGGCCATCGCCACGTGCGCGGTCGGCCGGCCCCGGCGGGTGGCGGAGGAGTCCATCACGTCGTCGTGGACGAGCGCGAACGTGTGCAGCAGCTCCAACGTGGCCAGTGCGGGCAGCACCGGGCCGACCGGCTCGTCCCCGCCGACCGCGCCGCGCCATCCCCAGTAGGCGAACGTCGGGCGGACCCGCTTGCCGCCGGCAAGGACGCAGTCGCGCGCGGTGGCGGCGAAGGAGCCCATCGCCGCGTCGATTTCGGTCAGTGTGTCGACCTCGGCGGCCAGGAACTCGGCCAGGGTCTGGTCGACGGCCGTGACGAGATCGCGGGTGTACTCGGCCAGAACGGCCCGGATCGGCTCGTCTGCGCCGACCGGCTGCTCAGGCACCACGCGAAGGAGGTTACCTGCTAGCTGGTCGTTGGCCATGCGGCCGAGCGTACCCTAAGGTTTCAAGTTGCGTCGATTGGTGCGTCGATATCGAGGAGGGTTGGTGGACCTGGACCTCACCGCTGCCTACGACCGGTGCCGTGAGCTGCACAGACGTCATGGCCGCACCTACTATCTCGCCACCCGTCTGCTGCCCGCATGGAAACGGCGGCATGTCCACGCCCTCTACGGATTCACCCGGTACGCAGACGAGATCGTCGACCGGACGGAGGCGCTGCCACCGGCCGCCCGCGCGGCCCGGCTCGACGACTGGGGCGGGCGGTTCGTCGCCGGGCTGCACGGCGAGCGGGTCGACGACCCGCTGCTGCCGGCGGTGCTGCACACCATCGCCGTCTTCGATCTGGACCGGAAGGACTTCGCCGCGTTCCTCAAGAGCATGGCGATGGACCTGACCGTGGCGTCGTACCGCAGCTACGGTCAACTGCTGGACTACATGGAGGGCTCGGCCGCGGTCATCGGCACCATGATGCTGCCCATCCTCGGCAGTTCCGACCCGGTGGCGGCCCGGGAGCCGGCCCGCCAACTCGGCTTCGCGTTCCAGCTCACCAACTTCATCCGGGACGTGGCCGAGGACCTGGACCGGGGCCGGACGTACCTGCCGGACGAGGACCTGGCCGCCTTCGGGGTGACCCGGGACGACCTGGCGGGCTGCCGGGCCGCCGGCCGGGCCACCGAACCGGTGCGCGAGCTGATCCGGTTCGAGGTCACCCGGGCCCGGGCGCACTACGCCGCCGCCGCACCGGGGGTGGTCCTGCTCGACTCCGCCTCGCAGTCCTGCATCCGCACCGCGTACGCGCTCTACGGTGGGATCCTCGACGTGGTGGCCGCCCAGGACTACGACGTGTTCGTCCGGCGGGCCACCGTGCCGCAGCGGCGACGGATCTCGGTGGCCGGCCGGGCCCTGTTCACCCCAAGCGGCACACCGGTCACGGTGCCCGGGCCGACAGTGCGATGACCGGGCGTACCGCGGTCGTGCTGTTCACCCGCGACCTGCGGATGCACGACCACCCCGCGCTGGCCACCAGCTGCGCGGCGTTCGACCGGGTGGTGCCGCTGTACGTGCTGGACCCGGCGCTGGCCGGGCTGTCGCCCAACCGGACCCGGTTCCTGCACCAGTGCCTCGCCGCGCTCCGGGCCGAGCTGCGCGGGCTCGGCGGCGACCTGGTGCTCCGGCACGGCGACCCGGTGGCCGAGACAATCCGGCTGGCCGGCGAGGTGGGCGCCGAGGGGGTTGCACTCAGTGCCGACGTCTCCCGGTACGCCGAGCGCCGAGCCCGGCGGTTGCGCGCCGAGTGCGAGCGGCACCGGCTGCACCTGCGGTTCTTTCCCGGGCTGACGGTGGTCGAGCCAGGGGAGCTGACGCCGGGCGGCG
Organism: Micromonospora craterilacus; assembly: GCF_003236315.1. GTDB lineage: Bacteria > Actinomycetota > Actinomycetes > Mycobacteriales > Micromonosporaceae > Micromonospora > Micromonospora craterilacus. The sequence goes on along the minus strand of NZ_POTY01000043.1, from coordinate 9,033 downwards.
GCGACCACTACCGGGTGTTCGGCCCGTACCACCGGGCCTGGAGCGGGCAGCGGTGGCGGGACGAACTGGCCGCGCCGTCGCGGGTGGTGCTGCCGGACCGGGTGCCGGTCGGGCGCCTGCCGGCGCTGCCGGCCGGTGACTCCCCGGACGCCGTCGTCGGTGGGGAGGCAGCGGCACGGCGCCGGCTGGACGGCTGGCTGCCCAACCTGCGGCACTACGACGACCTGCACGACGACCTGGCCGGCGGCGGCACCTCACGGCTCAGCCCGTACCTGCGCTTCGGCTGCCTGTCGCCGTTGACGGTGGCGAACCGGGCCGGCGACCGGGGCTCGCCGTTCGTCCGGCAGGTCTGCTGGCGGGACTTCTACCACCAGGTCACCGCCGCCTTCCCGGACATCTCCCGAAAGGCGTACCGGCGCGGCGCGGCCGATCACTGGCGGTACGACGCCGACGCGCTGAGCGGTTGGGCGGAGGGCCGCACGGGCGTGCCGATCGTGGACGCCGGCATGCGGCAACTGCGCGCGCAGGGCTGGCTGCACAACCGGGCCCGACTCGTCACCGCCGGCTATCTGACGAAGACGCTCGGGCTGGATTGGCGCGACGGGCTGGCGGTCTACTTCCGGTGGCTGCTCGACGGCGACGTGGCCAACAACTCCGGCAACTGGCAGTGGGTCGCCGGCACCGGCAACGACGCCAAGCCGTACCGGGGGTTCAACCCGATCCGCCAGGCCGAACGGTACGACCCCGACGGTGGGTACGTCCGGCGGTGGGTGCCGGAGCTGGCCGCGGTGGCCGGCAAGGCGGTGCACCAGCCGTGGCGGCTGCCGGACGGCGTCCGGCGCACCCTCGACTATCCGCCACCGTTGGAGATGCCCGAACCGGCCCCGGTCTGGCTGCGCTGAGGTCTTCCCGGGTGGACGGGTGGCCGACGACCGGGCGGTGCGGAATGCTGGCGGGCATGGCGGAGCCGGAACTGGTGGACGTGGTCGTGCTCGGGCTCGGGGTCGGCGGCGAGGAGGTGGCCGGGCGGCTCGCCGAGGCCGGGCTCACCGTGGTCGGCGTCGAGCGGAACCTGGTCGGCGGGGAGTGCCCGTACTGGGGATGCATCCCGAGCAAGATGATGATCCGGGCGGCGAACGCGATCGCCGAGGCACGCCGGGTCGACGGGCTGGCCGGCACGGCCCAGGTCCGCCCCGACTGGGCGCCGGTGGCGAAGCGGATCCGCGACGAGGCCACCGATCACTGGGACGACCGGGTGGCGGTGCAGCGGTTCACCGGCAAGGGCGGGCGCTTCGTCCGGGGCAGCGGCCGGCTCGACGGGCCGGGCCGGGTCCGCGTCGGCGACCAGGTGTTCCAGGCCCGGCACGGCATCGTGCTGGGCACCGGCACCCGGCCGTCGGTGCCACCGATCGACGGGCTGGCCGACACGCCGTACTGGACGAACCGCGAGGCCATCGAGGTCGAGGAGTTGCCGGAGTCGCTGCTGGTGCTGGGCGGCGGGGCGATCGGGTTGGAGCTGGCGCAGGTGTTCGCCCGCTTCGGCGTACGGGTCACCGTGGTCGAGGCGACGGACCGGGTGCTCGCCGTCGAGGAACCGGAGGCGTCCGAGGTGGCCGCCGCCGCGTTGCGGGCGGACGGGGTGGAGATCCACACCGGGGTCAAGGCCGCCCGGGTCGAGCACGGCGCGGGCCGGTTCACCCTGCGCGGCACCGGCGGCGAGGAGTTCACCGCCGACCAGTTGCTGGTGGTGACCGGCCGCCGGGCCCACCTCGACGAGCTGGGGCTGGACACGGTCGGCGTCGACGCGAGCCGGCGGTACCTGCCGGTCGACGACCGGCTGCACGTCACCGAGGACATCTGGGCGGTCGGCGACGTGACCGGCGAGGGCGCCTTCACCCACATCGCCATGTACCAGGCGTCCATCGTCGTCGCCGACGTGCTCGACCATGTCCGGCGGGCCGACGGTGGGGCGGATCCCAGCGGCACCGCCAGCGTGGTCGGCGGCGCGGTCGGCGCGGCCAGTTCGCTGGCCGCCACCGGGTCGAGCGGCTCGGCCGGGTCGGTGCCCCGCGCCGACTACCGGGCGCTGCCACGGGTCACCTTCACCGATCCGGAGATCGGCGCGGTCGGCCTCACCGAGCAGCAGGCCCGCGAGCGCGGCATCAACGTGCAGATCGGATTCACACAGTTGTCCGCTTCCACCCGGGGCTGGATCCACAAGACGGACCACGGCGGCTTCATCAAGCTCGTCGCCGACGCCGACCAGGGGGTGCTGATCGGGGCCACCTCGGTCGGCCCGGCCGGTGGCGAGGTGCTCTCGGGGCTGGTGGTGGCCGTGCACGGTGCCGTACCGCTGGCCCAGCTCCGGCACATGATCTACGCGTACCCGACCTTCCATCGGGCCGTCGCCGAGGCGCTGCGCGTTCTCGGCTCGTGATCTGACATCGGACGTCAATCGGCGGCAGTCGGCTGTTCAGTTTTTGCAGCCTTAGGACGTACGATTGCGGCCGTGACGAAACGGTTGACGGAGGTGGCCCGCAAGGCGGGCGTCAGCGAGGCCACCGTGAGCCGGGTGCTGAACGGCCGCGGGGGCGTGGCCGAGGCGACCCGGACCGCGGTGCTCACCGCGCTGGACGTGCTCGGCTACGAGCGGCCGAGCAAGCTGCGCGGCGAACGCGCCCGGCTGGTGGGGCTGGTCCTCCCCGAGTTGCAGAACCCGATCTTCCCGGCCCTCGCCGAGGTGGTCACCGGCTCGCTGGCCCAGCGCGGGTTCACCCCGGCGCTGTGCGCCCGGACCATCGGCGGCGTCTCCGAGTCGGCGTACGTCGAGATGCTGCTGGACCACCAGGTCTCCGGGGTCATCTTCGCCGGCGGGTCGTACGCGCTGGCCGACGCCTCGCACGAGCACTACCGGCGGCTGACCGACCGGGGCCTGCCGGTGGTGCTGGTCAACGCGGGCGTGGACGAACTCGGCTTCCCCCGGGTCTCCACCGACGACGCGGTGGCGGTGGAGCAGGCGTACGGCCACCTGCGTTCGCTCGGGCACGAGCGGATCGGCCTGGTGCTCGGCCCGGAGGACCACGTCCCATCGCAGCGCAAGCTGGCCGCGCTGCGTCGGGTCGCCGGCTGGGCCGAGGACACCGAGTGGGTCGAGCGCTCCAGCTTCTCGATGGAGGGGGCCAGGGTCGCCGCGACGAAGCTGGTCGACCGGGGGATCACCGGGATCATCTGCGCCAGCGACGTGCTGGCGCTGGGTGCCATCCGCGCGGTCCGCCGGCTCGGTCGTTCGGTGCCCGACGACGTGTCGGTGGTCGGCTTCGACGATTCCGCGTTCATGACCTGCACCGACCCGCCGCTGACCACGGTGCGGCAACCGATCGAGACCATGGGGCAGGCGGCGGTGGACCTGCTGGTCACCCAGATCGAGGGCGGCGGAGTGCTCACCGACGAACTGCTCTTCGAGCCCGAACTGGTGGTGCGCGGCTCCACCGCGCCCGCCCCCGGCCGCTGACCGGCCTGACGGACTTCCCCAACTGCTGAACGACGCTCCGGCCGTCGACCGCTGCTCGCGGTCGGCGGCCGTTTCGTTGGCGTCATGAGGGTTGAACCGGCATGAATCGGGCGGCCTTCAGCCGTCTGCCATCATTTCTCGCGCTGGTGTCGCTTCTTTTCATCATCAAGTCGATACCTTGCCGAAATGAGTCGCCCTCGCTACAGTGACTCCACTCACACCTGGCCCCCGGGCGGTTACCGGGAGTCAGGGCGCATGGCGGATGCAGATCAGTAACAGGGCATCGCGGCGGTGGCGATCACCGCGGATCAGCGAACTTCATGGCGACTCCCGTGTTCCCGAAGGGATGGACAGATGTCCGTACCGCAGTACCGGAAGGCTGCGGCGTTGGCGCTCGTGGCCGGCCTGGGGCTCAGCCTTACGGCTTGCTCCACGAAGAGCGACGACGCGAAGAACGATGCGAGCGGCAAGGTCACCATCACCGTCGACTGCCAGCCGGTCGGCGCCCAGAAAGAGCTGCTGCAGAACTGGAACGACGATGTCGCCGAGTTCGAGCGGCAGAACACCGACATCGCCATCAAGAGCGTCAGCGTCGGCGAGCAGTGCAACAACCCGCCGGACTTCACCGCCCGCCTGGCCGGCGGCACGGTGACCGACGTGTTCTACGGCTACATGACCGACCTCCAGCAGGTGCTCGACTCCGGTCAGGCGATGGACATCTCCGAGTTCGCCAACGCGGAGACGGTTCCGACCTGGGACAGCGTCGACCCGGCGCTCAAGGAGGTCTTCACCGACGGCGGCAAGCTCTACGCCGTCCCGGTGAAGAACTACTCGATGGGCCTGGTCTACAACAAGGTGCTGTTCCAGCAGGCCGGGCTCGACGTGAACAACCCGCCCAAGACGTGGGCCGAGGTCCGGGACGCCGCCAAGAAGATCTCGGCGCTCGGCAACGGCATCGCCGGCTACGCGGAGTACAGCGCCGGCAACACCGGCGGCTGGCACTTCACCTCCCTGCTCTACTCGCAGGGTGGCCAGATGCTGACCGCGGACGGCAAGAAGGCCGACTTCAACAACGCCATGGGCAAGCAGGTCCTGCAGAACCTCAAGGACATGCGGTACGGCGACAACAGCATGGGCGACCGCCAGCTGCTGCAGTGGGGTGACCTGCTGACCAACGCCGGCGCGGGCAAGGTCGGCATGTTCATCGGCGCACCCGACACCACCCAGGCGATCGTCAGCCAGTTCCAGGGCAAGTTCGAGGACTGGGCGATGGGCCCGCTGCCCGGCCAGGACGGCCCGGCGAAGGGGACGCTCGGTGGCGGCGAGGGCTACTTCTTCAAGAAGGGCCTCTCCCCGGAGCAGGTCAAGGCCGGTCTGAAGTGGGTCGCGTACCAGAAGCTGACACCGGGCAAGGGGCAGTTCGATTACGCCCGGGCCAAGCCGCAGAACTACCCGGTCGGCCTGCCGCAGCCGCTGCTCTTCGCCAACGGCACCGAGGCGCAGAAGCAGGAGCTCGAGCTGCGCAAGGCGAACGCGAACGTCGACACCGCGAACTTCGCGGTCTTCGAGGCGAACCCGGTACCGATCAAGGGTGAGCCGCGCAACGCGCAGGCGATCTACACGGTGCTCGACGCGGCGATGTCCGGGGTGCTCACGAACCCGAACGCGAACATCGACGCGCTGCTCAAGACGGCCGAGGACAAGGTCAACCAGCTCCTCGCCGCCGAAGGCTGATCCGAGCGGGTGGGGGCCGGTGCGCCGGCCTCCACCCCCCGCTGCGCCGCACCGTCCGGTCACCGATTCACCAGGAGTTGCCTTGGCGATCACCTCTGCCCCAGGAGCCATCAGAGCAGCGAGTCGCCCCGCACCGTCGTCCCCGGCAGGCCGGCAGCGGACCAGTCTCGGCCGCAAGGTTCGGGACAACCTCACCGGGCACGCGTTCCTGATCGGTGCGGTGCTCTGCTTCGCGGTCTTCTCCTGGTACCCGATGGTCCGCGGCATCGTGATGAGCTTCCAGCGCACCCGGCGCGGCGAGACCACCTGGGTCGGCTGGGACAACTATCTCCGGATCCTCGACGACCCCAGCTTCTGGACCGCCTGGAAGAACACCTTCTACTTTACAGTCCTCGCCCTCGTCCTCGGGTACGCGGTGCCGTTCTTCGTGGCGATCCTGCTGAACGAGTTCCGCCACGCCAAGGGGTACCTCCGGATCCTGGTCTACCTGCCGGTGATGCTGCCGCCCGCCTCCGCGCTCTTCCTCTTCAAGTTCTACGCGTACGACCCCAGCGACGCGGGGCTGTTCAACGCGATCCTCAAGGCCCTGGGCCTGCCGACCTCGCAGTGGATGCAGTCCCCGGACATGACGATGCCGGCCATGGTGATCGCGTCGACCTGGATGAACATGGGCGGCGCGGTGCTGATCTATCTGGCCGCGCTACAGAACATCCCGGGGGAGCTGTACGAGGCGGCCGAGCTGGACGGCGCCGGGGTCTGGCGGCGCATCCGGCACGTGACCATCCCGCAGACCCGGCTGATCCTCGCGCTGCTGGCGATGCTGCAGATCGTCGCCACCATGCAGCTGTTCATCGAGCCGCTGATCCTCGCCAACGGCGCGGGCGCGGAGGACTCGGCGACCTCGGTCGCGTACCTCATCTATCAGCACGGCTTCTTCCAGAACGACCTCAACGGTGCCGCGGCGCTCGGCGTGATCATGCTCGTGGTGCTGGCCGGCTTCTCCGCCGTCTACCTGCGGCTGACCGCGAAACAGGACTAGGACGGGACGACCCATGGCACAGGACTCCGGGACCCGGACCCTCATCTCCCAGGCCCAGCTCCAGCGCGGGCCCGGCCGGGCGATCTACTGGACGCTGCTCGCCGTCGTGATCATCGGGTTCACGCTCGTCTTCCTCGGGCCGCTCTACTGGATGGTCACCGGCGCGCTCAAGTCCGGCCAGGAGATCGCCCAGACCCCGCCGTCGCTGTTCCCGCAGGACCCGCAGTGGCAGAACTACGCCGACGCGTGGAACAACCTGGCTCTCGCCAAGCTGCTGTTCAACACCTTCTACTACGCGGCCGGCGCGGTGCTGTTCCAGCTCGTCTTCGACACCGCCGCGGCGTACTCCCTGTCGAAGCTCCGACCGGTCTTCGGCAACGCGATCCTCGGCATGATGCTGGCCACGCTGATGATCCCGGCGATGGTCCTCATCGTCCCGCAGTACGTGACCGTGATCGACCTGCCGATCGTGCACATCAGCCTGCTCGACTCACCGTTCGCGATCTGGCTGCCCCTGGTCGCCAACGCCTTCAACATCTTCCTGCTGAAGCGGTTCTTCGACTCGATCCCGGAGGACCTGATGGCGGCGGCCCTGATGGACGGGGCGACGCCGCTGCGCACCCTGTGGTCGATCATCCTGCCGATGTCGCGCCCGATCCTGGGCGTGGTCTCGATCTTCGCCGTGACCGCGGTCTGGAAGGACTTCCTCTGGCCGAAGCTGGTCATGCCGTCGCCGGAGACCCGGACGGTCAGCGTCGGCATCTACGCCTTCGCCGGCGGTACGCCGATGAACGTGGTGATCGCCGCATCGGTGATCGCCGCGATACCGACCGTCATCATCTTCCTGATCTTCCAGCGGAACATCATGTCCGGTCTGACCGCCGGCGGCCTCAAGGGATAGCCCCCAACCCAGAAAGCAGGTGCTCGTGTCCACAGCAGACAGTCGTCCGTGGTGGCGTGGAGCGGTGATCTACCAGGTGTACCCACGTAGCTTCGCCGACGGCAACGGCGACGGCATCGGCGACATCGCCGGCATCCGGTCCCGGCTGAGCCACCTGTCCGCGCTCGGCGTCGACGCGATCTGGTTCAGCCCCTGGTATCCCTCCCCGATGGCCGACGCCGGCTACGACGTGGCCGACTACCGCGACATCGACCCGGTCTTCGGCACCCTGGCCGAGGCGGAGGCGCTGATCGCGGAGGCGCACGCGCTGGGCATCAGGACCATCGTCGACGTGGTGCCGAACCACTGCTCCGACGCGCACCCCTGGTTCCAGGCGGCCCTCGCCGGCGGCCCGGACGCACCCGAGCGGGACCTCTTCTGGTTCCGCCCGGGCCGGGGCCCGAACGGCGACCAACGGCCCACCGACTGGGTCGGCGAGTTCGGCGGCCCGACCTGGACCCGGACCACCAACCCGGACGGCACCCCCGGCGACTGGTACCTGCACCTCTTCGCCCCCGAACAGCCCGACTTCAACTGGGACCACCCCCGGGTACGCGCCGAGTTCGAGGACATCCTGCGGTTCTGGTTCGACCGTGGCGTGGACGGCATCCGGATCGACTCGGCCGGGCTGCTGGTCAAGGACGGGACGCTGCCCGAGATCCGGCCGGACCGGCTGCACCCGTTCCACGACCTCGACGGGGTGCACGAGATCTACCGGGACTGGCGGCGGGTCGCCGAGGCGTACCCGGGCGACCGGGCCCTGATCGGTGAGGTGTGGCTGCCGGACCGGCAGCGGTTTGCCAACTACCTGCGCCCGGACGAGCTGCACGCCGCGTTCAACTTCGACTTCCTCGGCTGCGCCTGGGACGCCGTGGCGCTCCGCGAGAGCATCGACGGCACGCTGAGTGCCCACGCGCCGGTCGGTGCGCCCGCCACCTGGGTGCTCTCCAACCACGACGTCACCCGGCACGTCACCCGGTACGGCCGGGCGGACACCACGTTCAGCTTCGCCGCCAAGCGCGAGGGCATCCCCACCGACCTGGAACTGGGCACCCGCCGGGCCCGGGCCGCCGCGCTGCTGTCGCTGTCGCTGCCCGGCGCCGCGTACGTCTATCAGGGCGAGGAACTGGGCCTCTGGGAGGTCGAGGACATTCCGCACGCGCTGCGCCAGGACCCGATGTGGGAACGTTCCGGCCGGATCGACCCCGGTCGGGACGGCTGCCGCGTCCCGTTGCCCTGGTCCGGCGAGACGCCGCCGTTCGGCTTCAGCCCGGACGGCGCGACCACGGCGCCCTGGCTGCCCCAGCCGGCCGACTGGAAGGACCGCACCGCCGCCGCGCAGGCCGGCGACGGGGCCTCGATGCTGGAGCTGTACCGGGCCGCCATCGCCGTCCGCCGGGCCGAACCGGCGCTCGGCGACGGCGCGATGACCTGGCTACCTGCCCCGGCCGGGGTGCTGGCGTTCCGGCGTGACCCCGGGTTCACCTGCCTGGTCAACCTCTCCGCCGAGGCGGTGCCGCTACCGCCGCACACCGAGCGGCTGCTCGCCAGCGGGCCGCTCGACGACGATCTGCTGCCGCCGGACACCGCCGTCTGGCTGCGTACCCCGGGCGAGCCCAGGTAGCCCGCGCGGCGCCGGTGGTCCCGTCCCGCCACCGGCGCCGTACGGCCGGCGGATCCGTCCCGCCGCCGGCCGTACGGCCCCACCGACCACCGCCCACCCACCAGCCCACACCGACGAGGAGGTACCCGCACCACCGGCACATCACCACCACGGGGGACCTGGCCACCTGAGGAAAGGGAGAGCGC
>NZ_POTY01000439.1 GCF_003236315.1 Micromonospora craterilacus | reverse complement strand
GGATCACTGCGCCGATCCGCAGCGTGCCGGGGGCCAGCTCGGCGGCGGCGGCCAGCGGCAGCGTGAACCGGGCGGCGGCGGCCGAGCCGGCGGTGTGCGACTCCCGGAGCATCCAGTGGACCTCGTCGGCCGTCCAGCCCAGCGCGGGGCGGCTGGCGATCTCCCGGAGCAACCGCAGCGCGGCCCGGGTGTCGTCGTCGTAGAAGCGCATGCACCAGTGGTGCACCCACATGCCTAGCGCCCGGGCGCCGTCGTGGTCGAGGGAGCGCAGCAGCCGGCCGCAGGCGGTGTCGCCGAAGGCGCGGCCCGGGTCGCCGGCGCGGTCGCGTTCGATGGCACCGACCGCGGCGGGGGCGACCGCACGCATCCGGTCGTAGAAGCGCTGGACCACGACCTCGTCCGGCGGGGGGTGCCCGTCCCTCGACGCCGCCGCCCGACCCGCCACGCTCACCATCGCCGCACCCTTCTTGAGTTGGTGGCCGCACGCTACCGACCACACCCGACACTTTCCGCGGCCTCGTACCAACCCCAAGCAACTCCGCAGGCTCGTGACCGCCACAGACCCGCACCGCTCGTTACCGACCCAGACCCGCACCGCCCGCTACCCCCGATCACCCGCCCAGGCCCGACCGAGGGTCAGCCGCCAGCCACGAACGCGCCCAATCCAGGATCGAGTGGCCTGGCAGTCGCGGTGAGGCCACTCGATCCTGGATCGAGCACGATCTTTGCCCGGGCACGAGGGGCAGCCAGCCTGACGCGGGTACAGCCGTAGCCGCCCGACCGACTATCAACCTCGAACGACAAACACCCAGGGCGCCGACAACGCCCGCCGCCAGGAGAGCCGCTGCGCCACCCGGCCCCGGAGTCGCAGCGGCGCCACCCGGCCTCGGGCGTTAATAAGGGGCCCTTTCTCTACCGCAGGCGTCACAAGGTGCCCTTCCTTACACCCAGGTCCGAATTCCGCCAGCCGGTGTGCTGGGGAGGGGCGCATCATCGGTGACGTGGAACTGGACTTTGAGCGGTGCTACCGGGCTGTCGACAGCCGCGACCAGCGGTTCGACGGCTGGTTCTACACCGGCGTGACCTCGACCGGGATCTACTGCCGGCCGTCCTGCCCGGCGGTGACCCCGAAGCGACAGAACGTCCGGTTCTTCCCCTCGTCGGCGGCGGCTCAGGGCGCCGGTCTGCGCGCCTGCCGTCGGTGCCGCCCGGACGCCTCCCCCGGCTCTCCGCAGTGGGACGTCCGCGCCGACGTGGTGGGCCGGGCGATGCGGCTGATCGCCGACGGGGTGGTCGACCGAGCCGGTGTGCCCGGGCTGGCCGCCCAGCTCGGGTACACCGAGCGGCACCTGCACCGGATGCTGCGGGCGGAACTGGGTGCGGGACCGCTGGCGCTGGCTCGGGCTCAGCGCGCGCAGACCGCCCGTACCCTGATCGAGACCACCGACCTGGGCATGGCCGAGATCGCGTTCGCCGCCGGATTCGGCAGCGTCCGGCAGTTCAACGACACCGTCCGCGAGGTCTACGCTGCGGCCCCGTCGCAGTTGCGCACCGGTCGCCGGCCGGCTGCTGGCGGGGCCGGCACGGTCAGCCTGCGGTTGGCGTACCGTCCCCCGCTGCACGCCGTCGCGCTGCTCGACTTCCTCGCCCGGCGCACGCTGCCGGGGGTGGACGAGGTGCGCGACGGGACGTACCGCCGGGGGTTGCGGCTGCCGCACGGCACCGGCGAGGCGGCCCTGACCCCGGCGGAGGGGTACGTTGCGGCGACGCTGCGCCTCACCGACCTGCGCGACCTGTCCCCCGCCGTGGCCCGTTGCCGGCGCCTGCTCGACCTCGACGCGGACCCGGTCGCCGTCGACCAGACGCTCGGCGCCGATCCGGCGTTGGCCGCCGCGGTGGCCGCCGAGCCCGGCGTCCGCGTGCCCCGCGCGGTGGACGGTTTCGAGATGGCCGTCCGCGCCATCGCCACCCAGCAGGTCTCCCTGGCCTCCGCCCGCACCACCCTCACCCACCTGCTAACCCACCTC
>NZ_POTY01000438.1 GCF_003236315.1 Micromonospora craterilacus | reverse complement strand
GGGTGTACTCCCCCGGCGTCAGGTCGACGTGCGCCTCGCCGTTGTACTTGACCAGACGCTCCAGCACCACGCAGCGGGCCGGCATGTTGATCCCCAGGGCCAGCGTCTCGGTGGCGAAGACCGCCTTGACCAGCCCGCGGACGAACAGCTCCTCGACGACCTCCTTGAACGCCGGCAGCATCCCGGCGTGGTGGGCGGCCAGCCCGCGCTCCAGGCCGTCGAGCCACTCCCAGTAGCCCAGCACCGACAGGTCCTCACCGGGGATGGCGGTCACCCGGGACTCCACCACCCGGCGGATCTCCGCCCGTTCCTCGGGCGAGGTCAGCCGCAGCCCGGCCGCCAGGCACTGCTGCACCGCCGCGTCGCAGCCGGCCCGGCTGAAGATGAACAGGATCGCCGGCAGCAGCCCCTCGCGGTCCAGCCGGTCGACGATGTCCGGCCGCAGCGGCCCACGCCAGCGCGGCCCCCGCCGCCCGGCGCCCGGCCCGGCGGAGCGCCCCTCGCCCAGGTCGAGGCGGCGGACCGTGTCCCGGGTGTAGCGCAGCAGCTCCGGGTGCACGTCGTGCTTACGCGCGGCGTCGGCGTCGTGGAACAGGTCGAACATCCGCTTGCCGACCAGCATGTGCTGCCACAGCGGCACCGGCCGGTGCTCGCTGACCACCACCGTCGTCTCGCCGCGCACCGTGATCAGCCAGTCGGCGAACTCCTCGGCGTTGGACACCGTCGCCGACAGCGACACCAGGGTGACCGAGGCGGGCAGGTGGATGATGACCTCCTCCCACACCCCGCCCCGGAACCGGTCGGCGAGGTAGTGCACCTCGTCCATCACCACGTACGCCAGGCCCTCGAGGGTGGCCGAGCCGGCGTAGAGCATGTTGCGCAGCACCTCGGTGGTCATCACCACCACCGGGGCGTCGCCGTTGATCGCGTTGTCGCCGGTGAGCAGCCCCACCTGGTCGGCGCCGTAGCGGTCGACCAGGTCGTGGTACTTCTGGTTGGACAGCGCCTTGATCGGGGTGGTGTAGAAGCACTTGCGCCGGGCGCCGTCGGCCGGCGCCGGCTCCCCGGGCGTGCCACGCAGCGCCAGGTGTACGGCGAACTCGCCGACCACCGTCTTGCCGGCCCCGGTCGGCGCGCACACCAGCACGCCGCTGCCCCGCTCCAGGGCCTGGCACGACTCCCGCTGGAAATCGTCGAGGTCGAACCCGAGGTCGGAGGCGAACTCTTCCAGCGCCGGGAACTGAGAGGCCTGCGCGGCCCGGCGGCGCGCCGCGGCGTACCGCTCGGCGGGGCTCGACATGTCCCCAAGATTAGTGCGTGCCTCCGGCGGGCACCCGGCAAGGCCGTCCGGCAAGGCGGTCGGAGTGGGTCGGTAGGGTGCACCACGTGCCGGATCATGCCGAACCGACCGACGCCGTACGCGACACCCACGACGCCGCCCGGCCGGGCCCGTCCCGCCGGCCCGTGAAGGCGGTGCTGCTCGACTTCCACGGCACGCTCGCGCAGGTGGAGGAGCCCCGCGCATGGGTGCTGGCCGCCGCGGCGGCGTGCGGCGTGCAGTTGGACCCGGTCCGGGCCACCGCGCTGGCCGACCGGCTGCTCACCGCCGGCCGGGCCGGTGGGCCGCTGCCCGCCCGGGTGCCGCCTCGGCTGGCGGAGCTGTGGGCCGACCGCGACCTGTACCCGTACGCCCACCGGGGCGCCTACACCGGGCTCGCCGAGACGGTCGACGCGGGCATCGACGGCCTCGCCGAGGCGCTCTACGAGCGCCTGCTGGTGCCGGAGGGCTGGGTACCCTACCCGGACACCGCACCCATCCTCGCCGCGCTGCGCGGGGCCGGGGTACGGGTGGCCGTGGTCAGCAACATCGGCTTCGACCTCCGGCCGATCTTCGACGCCTGGGGCCTCACCGACCTGGTCGACGCCTTCGTCCTGTCGTACGAGGTGGGCCGCTGCAAGCCCGACCCGGCGATCTTCTGGCGCGCCTGCGGCATGCTCGGCGTCGACCCGGAGGAGGCCCTGATGGTCGGCGACACCCCCGCCGACGCGGGCGCGGTCAACGCCGGCTGCGCCGCGCTGGTCC
>NZ_POTY01000437.1 GCF_003236315.1 Micromonospora craterilacus | reverse complement strand
CGCCCGGGCCGGGCCGGCGACCTTCGCCAGCACCGGCTTCGGGCACTCCCAGACCGCCGCGAGCACGTCACCCAGCATCCCGGCGGGCACCGTCCCGCTGGCGTACGCCGCCGCCGTCTCCTTCAGGTCCGCCCCGGAGCAGAAGACCGGTCCGGTGTGGTCGAGCACGATCACCCGGACCGTGTCGTCGGCGACCGCGGCGGCCAGCCCGGCCAGCAACTCGGTCATCAGCGGCGTGGAGAGCGCGTTGCGGTTGTGCGGGCTGTCCAGGGTGAGGGTGGTCACTCCGCGGGCGGTGGCGACCCGGACGAGCGCGTCGGGAGAGGTCATGTGAGGGCACACTAGTGGCCATGCCCGGCGTCCTTCCAGCAGGCGAACCCGTCCCCACCGACGGGGCGCTGCCCGCGTCCGCCCGCCCGGCCGTGGGCGACCGCGGCTTCGGGGTGTACGTGCACGTGCCCTTCTGCGCCAGCCGCTGCGGCTACTGCGACTTCAACACGTACACCGCCGACGAGTTGGGTGGCGGCGTGGGCCGGGAAGGCTACGCCGACACGGTGCTGGCCGAGCTGGCGCTCGCCGCGCGGGTGCTGGGTGAGGCTCCGCCGCCCCGGGTGGACACGGTCTTCGTCGGCGGCGGCACCCCCACCCTGCTGCCCGCCGACGACCTGGCCCGGATCCTCGACGCGATCGACCGGACCTGGGGGCTGGCCGGCGACGCGGAGGTGACCACCGAGGCGAATCCGGAGTCGGTCACCCCCGCCTCGCTGAAGGAGCTGCGGGCGGCCGGCTACACCCGGATCTCGCTGGGCATGCAGTCGGCCGCACCGGGGGTGCTCGCCGTGCTCGACCGCCGGCACAGCGCCGGCCGGGCCACGGCCGCCGCACTGGAGGCCCGCGACGCCGGGTTCGACCACGTCAACCTCGATCTGATCTACGGCACGCCGGGGGAGCGGACCGAGGACTTCGCCGCCTCGCTGGACCAGGTCGTGGCGGCGGGCGTGGACCACGTCAGCGCGTACGCCCTGATCGTCGAGGACGGCACCCGGCTGGCCGCCCGGATGCGTCGCGGCGAGCTGGCGTACCCCGACGACGACGTCGCCGCGGACCGTTACCTGGCCGCCGAGGCCGCCCTGGATGCGGCCGGTTTCTCCTGGTACGAGGTCTCCAACTGGGCCCGCACGCCGGCCGCCCGGTGCCGGCACAACCTGCTCTACTGGACCGGGGGTGACTGGTGGGGCCTCGGCCCGGGGGCGCACAGCCACGTCGGCGGCGTGCGCTGGTGGAACGTCAAGCACCCCACGGCGTACGCGGGACGCCTCGCCGCCGGGGAGTCACCCGGCCTGGCCCGGGAGGTGCTGACCCGCGACGAGGCGCACATGGAGGACGTGATGCTCCGGCTGCGGCTGGCCACCGGCCTGCCGTTGGCGGTGCTGGACGACGCCGGCCGGGCGGCCGCGGCGCGGGCGGTGGCCGAGGGCCTGCTGGCCGCGCCCGCCCACGCGGCCGGCCGCGCGGTGTTGACCCTGCGCGGCCGGCTGCTTGCCGACGCCGTGGTGCGGGACCTGCTGTCCTGACCGGCGCGTCAGCGGTTGCATGGGGGTTGCTGGCGCGCCAGCGCTTTCCGAGGGGGTTGCTGGCGCGTCAGCGCTTCACGAAGGCGTTGCTGGCGCGTCAGCGCTTCACGAAGGCGTAGCTCATCGGGTAGGCGTAGAGCGTGCCGTCGTTGGCCTTGACCCCGGCGATGATGCCGAAGATCACCGGGACGACCCAGACGATCATCGGGACGAAGAACAGGATGCCGCAGGTGATCGCGGTGAGTACCCAGCTCAACAAGCCGACGACGGCCCAGGTGAGCTGGAAGTTCAGCGCGGCCACCGAGTGCGCCCGGACGACGGGAGACTGCTGCCCGCGGGTCATCATCGCGATCAGCGGCGCCACCCAGCCGAACAGGCCGCCGCCGACGACCACGCCGAGCGGGCCACCGAAGTGGGCGATCAGGATCCAGGTCTTGTCCTCGTTGCTGCCGAAGCCGCCACCCGGGGCGCCGTAGCCGCCGGTCGGGTAACCGACACCGGGCTGGCCGCCCGGCGGCGGGTAGCCACCGGGCGGCCAGCCCGGTGTCGGT
>NZ_POTY01000436.1 GCF_003236315.1 Micromonospora craterilacus | reverse complement strand
CCGATGACCACCCCGCCCGCCAGCCAGCCGTCCCCACGGGTGGTCGACGTCCGCGATGCCGTCGAACGGCTCCGCGAGTCGTGCGCCTGGCTGTGGCTGATGACCGTCCCCGGCCGCGAGCGACGCCCCGGCCGGCCCGTCGACGAGGAGCAGGCCGAGATCCTCGAAGCGCGCGGCCACGCCGCCCGCACGTACCGGGAGTGGAACCTGCGTCACGGCATGGGCGCGTTGGCACCGTCGCCGGCGGCCGCGCGCCTGGACGTGATCGACGCCCAGGCCGTCGTGCACCGGATCCTGACCCGGCTGGCCCGGACCGTCGCCGCGTACCGCGACTCGTCGTACGTCGGTGGCGGCCGGCCCGTGGACGTGCTGGACTGGCTGACCGTCGGCGCCCCCGGCCGGCCCTGGGTGGTCGACGCCGCCGGCGACGCGTGGCGGGCCGGCGTGCTCGACGAGCTGCACGACAACCGCGACGCGTACCTGGTGGCCAAGATCGCCCAGCGCATCGCTTTGGCAGACGAGGTCGCCCGGTCGGCGGCCGGCGTGGTGGCCGAGCTGGTCCGGCCGATCGAGCACCGCTGCCCGGCCTGCCGCCACCGGTCCCTGCAGCTGCACCACGACGGCCGCGACAAACGGCGCTGGTCGGTTCGCTGCGTCCGCCGCACCTGCCTGTGCGTCGGTGCCGGTTGTGGCTGTCTCAAGCGCGACCGTAGGGCCGGCCTGCCCCACGTCTGGGGTCGGGGCGAGATGGAGGGCCCGGGCGGGCTGGCCACCGCCGTGGCGATCGCCCGCCGCCTCGACGAGCAGGGCCGGCCCCGGCCCACCGTCCGCAGCACCGTCGCCGGGCACGGCGGCTGGTCCGACCGGCGGACCGGTGCGGCGTGAGCGGCGTGGTGGTGGTCGACGGCGTCCAGTGGTGGACGACCGCCTACGCCGTGGCGCAGCTGCGTGTCGACCGGAAGTCGATCAACGATTGGGTGCGGCGGTCCCGAAGGGCTGGTCACGTCGCCGGCGCCGGGCCGCAGGACTGCCCGCGCTGCCTGGCGGTGCCGGACGGCTTCCCGCACGTCGACCCGCCGGTGCACCGGTCCGGGGTGTACGGGTACCTGGCCGAGCAGCTGCTGGCGGCCGAGGAGAGGACATCGGAAGGGGCACGAGGCGGGGTGACTCGAACGGATGTTTGACAAGATCGCGGCGGCATATCACCATGTGCGCAGCGCCAGGAGTCTGCCCAACGGCGGCGGAGGAAGAGCATGAACCTCAACGAGTTCAACACCTGGCTGCGGGCCCAGTTCGACGAGGACGAGCGGGTGGCGCGGGCCGCCGCCGCGCTCCAGGCCGATCCCGAGAACGGCTGGGGCATCGACGGGTTGGCCATCACGCCGCACATCGGGGTGATCCACGAAGACGAAGCCCGGCAGCACATCGCCCGCTTCGGTCCGGCCCGGCTGCCGGCCCGAGTGGCTCCCTGACTGAACGGTGCCGACCCGGGCACCCCGGCGGTGCACCACGACGGGCTGCCGTGGTGTCCCCGGGCCACAGGGCGGTAAGTGCCCCGGGTGCCGGGCGCGGACGGGCCGAGCGTCGGACCAGCGTCGCGGTAGTCCGACCGAGCGTGGCTATGGCCGCGAGCACCGCGACGTCTTCCGACCCGGGGTCCTGGCTCGGGATCCGGTCTGCGTCCTGTGTGGTGTGCGGCCGAGCGTGGTGGCTGACCACTGGCCACTGGACCGCAAGCAGCTGGTGGCCCGGGGACTGAACCCGAACGATCCGGTGCACGGGCGTGGGCTGTGTGAGCCGTGCGACCGGGTGGACAAGGCAGACCGTCAGCCGGGCGGCTGGAACAAGAGGAGGCGGCAGTGACCGAGCAGCAGCAGATGATGCCGAGCTTCGGCCTGGTGGTGCAGGAGGGCGACACGCTGGTGGTCGGGCTGGCTGGCACGCCGAACGCGGCCGAGTGGGCGAAGCTGCGGGAGATGCTGGAGGCGGAGCTGCCCGGTGTGCGGTGCGTGGTCCTCGCCGGGGTGTCGGGCATGGCGCTCTACCAGCAGACGCTGACCGCGGAGAGCATCTACCTGCCTCTCCGCGATTCGACGCAGGACAATGCCTCGGGGGGAGGGGCGGGTTAAATCTCTGCTGGTGGGG
>NZ_POTY01000435.1 GCF_003236315.1 Micromonospora craterilacus | reverse complement strand
GTACTGGATCTCCGGCACCGGTAGCATCCCGGCCAGCCCCGCGCCGAGGCCGAGGCCGAGGATCGAGGTCTCGTCGAGCAAGGTGTCGAACACCCGCGCCGCACCGAACCGGTCGCGCAGCCCCTTGGTCACCCCGTACACCCCGCCCTTGGCGGCGACGTCCTCGCCGAAGACGGCCATCTGCGGGTGGTCGAGCAGTCCGTCGGTGAGCGCCGCGTTGATGCTCTGTGCGAGCGTGATCGGGCCGGCCAGCTCGGGCGGCTTGCCGCCGAACACCTCCGCCCGCGCTCCCGCCCGCGGCCCGGCCGCCCGGATACCCGCGTCGGCCACCGCCCGGGCCACCCGCAGCGGCCGGCGGGGGGCCAGCGGCGCGATCACCTCGGCGGGGCTGGTCAGCTTCGGCTCGTCGAGCACCTGCTCGGCGATCCGGCGGACCTGCCAGCCGATCTCGTCGTACCGGCCGAGCAGCTCCGCGCCGCTGGCCAGGCCCGCCTCGACCAGCCGGCGCGCGGTGGCGACCACCGGATCCGCGGCCACGTCGGCGGCGATCTCCCCGGGAGTGCGGTACGCGCTCTCCGCGTCCGCGCCGGCGTGACCCATCAGCCGGACCGTGGTCAGGTGCAGTACGGCCGGACGCCGGTGCCGGCGCACCCAGGCCGCTGCCTCGGCCGCCACCTCGTACGCCCCGACCACGTCGACGCCGTCGGCGGCGAAGTACCGGATGCCCGGCTTCGACCGCAGGGCGGTCGCCACCCAGCCCTGCGGCGAGCGGACGCTGATGCCCAGGCCGTTGTCCTCGCACACGAACAGCACCGGAATACGCAGGCCGGTGTGGTCGTACCAGCCGGCGGTGTTGAACGCGGCGGTGGCACTGGCGTGGTTGATCGAGGCGTCCCCGAACGAGCAGACCACGATCGCGTCCGACGCCCAGGGTGCCGGCGTCACCGGGTCGCCGGGTCGTGCCGCCCCCCGCCGGCTGTCGAGCCGGCGCAGCCGTTCCACCGCGAGGGCCATCCCGACCGCCCGGGGCAGGTGCGAGGCGATGGTGGAGGTGGTCGGCAGCACGGCGAGATCGGCCCGGCCGAAGACCTTGTGCCGGCCACCGGCAATCGGCTCCCGGCTGGAGGCCACCATCCCGCGCAGCACGTCCCGCGCCGCCTCGGTGTACGCCCGGGCCACCGGCCGCCGCACGGATGCCATCGACACAGCAGTGTCGACCCCGTCCTCCCCGGCCCCGGTCAGCCCGGCCCCGGTCGGCGCGGTCACCGTCGGGGCGCTCGCGGTCGGCCCGGTCATGGTCGTGTGATCGGGATCTGCCGACGGAACGGTCCCGGCCGGCTCGTCCGCCCGGTTCGGATCGGCCGCGGCCTCGCCGTCCGGCGCGGTCGTGGCGGGGCCTTCGGTACTGCCGACCACCCCGCGCTGTCCGGGGTCGGCACCGCCGGCCGTGTCACCTTCGTCGGGGTGGTCCCCACCCGGCCGGTCGCCGGCCTCACCGGCCCGCTCACGACCGGTCAGACCCTCGTCGCCGACCGGGTCGGTCGCCGCTTCGGCGCCGCCGGCCGGATCGGTCACCCGGCCGGCGCTCGTCGCCACGCCGGCAGCCGCCCCCTGACCGGCGGTGGCATCCTGACCGGCGGCATCCCCGCCGGTGGCGGTTGCCGAGTCGGCAGCCTGGGCGGCGCGGACGCAGTAGAACGCGCCGGAGCGGTAGTGCAGCAGCGCCGGATCGTTGGGCCGCAGGGCGGCCGCGACCGCGGCGTTGCCCTCGTGGCCGGCCGAGCCGATGGTGTAGTAGCCCTCGCCGAAGCTGCGCAGCCAGCGTCCGGCGAGGTCGAGCTGGCGGCTGGTGACCTGGGCGTCGAAGAGGTCCAACAGTTGAGCACCGGTCAGTGCCGCACCGTCGGCCACCGGCTGCGCCGGGTCAGCGCGATGCTGCGGCGCGGCGAGCGCGGCCAGGGACTCCCGGAAACGGTCGTCGAGATCCTGCGGGGTGGTCACGTCCGACAGCATTACCGACCAACGCACCCCTCAACCACTCCAGAGACACCCGCCCCACCGGCAGCGCCGGTTGATCAAGGATTTGCCTCCCGACATGCCGGTGAGCGGGGCGCAAGCCCCTGGTCGGCGCGGCGGGCCGGTGGGG
>NZ_POTY01000434.1 GCF_003236315.1 Micromonospora craterilacus | reverse complement strand
CGCCCCGCCCGGTGCGCTGACCCGCGCCGGTCCCCGTCCCGAACGAGAGGATGACGGCATGAGCGAGCGTCAGCGAGCGAATCATCGGTGCGGCGCGTTGGTGCCTCATGGCGGCGCGGAGCGAAGCGGAGTGCCGGCATGAGCGAGGTTCAGCGGTTCCCCGACGCTGCTGGGCACTTCGGCCGCTTCGGCGGCCGGTTCGTGCCGGAGGCACTGGTCGCCGCTCTCGACGAGCTGGACGCCGCGCACCGCGCGGCGATGGCCGACGAGACGTTCCAGGCCGAGTTCGCCGCCCTGCTGCGCGACTACGCCGGCACCCCGTCGCTGCTCTACGAGGCCCGCCGGTTCTCCGCCCGGGCCGGCGCCCGGGTGCTGCTCAAGCGGGAGGACCTCAACCACACCGGCGCGCACAAGGTGCGCAACGTGCTCGGCCAGGCGCTGCTGACCCGGCGGATGGGCAAGAAGCGGGTGATCGCCGAGACCGGTGCCGGCCAGCACGGCGTCGCCACCGCCACCGCCGCCGCCCTGTTCGACCTGGACTGCGTGGTCTACATGGGCCAGGTCGACACCGAGCGGCAGGCGTTGAACGTGGCCCGGATGCGGATGCTCGGTGCCACCGTCGTACCGGTGACGAACGGCTCGCGCACCCTCAAGGACGCGATGAACGAGGCGATGCGGGACTGGGTCGCCAACGTCGACGACACCCACTACCTGATCGGCACCGCCGCCGGCCCGCACCCGTTCCCGGCGCTGGTCCGCGACTTCGTCCGGGGCATCGGCGACGAGGCCCGGGCGCAGTGCCTGGAGCTGACCGGCGCGCTGCCGGACGCGGTCACCGCCTGCGTCGGCGGCGGCTCCAACGCGCTGGGCATCTTCCACGCCTTCACCGACGACCCGCAGGTGCGGCTGTACGGCTTCGAGGCCGGCGGCGACGGGGTGGCCACCGGGCGGCACGCGGCCAGCATCACCGGCGGCTCCACCGGGGTGCTGCACGGCACCCGCACGTACGTGCTCCAGGACTCCGACGGTCAGACCGTCGAGTCGCACTCGATCTCGGCCGGCCTGGACTACCCGGGCGTCGGGCCGGAGCACGCCTGGTTGCACGACACCGGCCGGGCCAACTACCAGCCGGTCACCGACGACGAGGCGATGGCGGCGTTCGAACTGCTCTGCCGTACCGAGGGGATCATCCCGGCGATCGAGAGCTCGCACGCCCTCGCCGGCACCCTGGCGGTCGCCCCGAAGCTCGCCGCCGATCTGGGCCGGCAGCCCACCATCGTGGTCAACCTCTCCGGCCGGGGCGACAAGGACGTGCACACCGCCGGCGGGTACTTCGGCATCCTGGACGGGGAATCAGCGTGAGCGAGCGCAGCGAGCGAACCATCGGGCTCAGTGTCGTGGTGCCTCATGGCGGCACGGAGCGCAGCGGAGTGCCGGCATGAGTCGGATCGGGGTGGCCTTTGACAAGGCCCGGGCGGACGGCCGGGCGGTACTGGTCGGCTGCATGCCGGCCGGCTTTCCCACCGTCGAGGGCAGCATCGCCGCGATGAAGGCGATGGTCGCCGCCGGCGTCGACGTGATCGAGGTGGAGATCCCGTACTCCGACCCGGTGATGGACGGCCCGGTCATCCAGCGGGCCAGCGACATCGCCCTGGCCGGCGGCGTACGCACCCGGGACACGTTGCGCATCATCGAGGAGGTCGCGGCCACCGGCGCGCCGGTGGTGACGATGACCTACTGGAACCCGATCGAGCGGTACGGCGTCGACGCGTTCGCCCGGGACCTCGCCGCGGCCGGTGGCACCGGGCTGATCACGCCCGACCTGATTCCGGACGAGGCCGACGAGTGGCTCGCCGCCTCGGACACGTACGGGCTGGACCGCACCTTCCTGGTCGCGCCGTCGTCCACCGATGCCCGGTTGGCGATGACGGTCGCGCACTGCCGTGGTTTCGTCTACGCCACCGCGATCATGGGGGTGACCGGTGCCCGTACCCAGACCTCGCAGGCGGCGCCGGTGCTGGTGTCCCGGGTCCGGGAGGCCACCGACCTGCCGGTCGGTGTCGGGCTGGGCGTGGGCACCGGGGCGCAGGCCGCCACCGTCGCCGGGTACGCCGACGGGGTGATCGTCGGCAGCGCCCTGATCCGCTGCCTGCTGGAC
>NZ_POTY01000433.1 GCF_003236315.1 Micromonospora craterilacus | reverse complement strand
CGTCCTCGCCGCTCAACGCCGCGAACGCGCCCGAGTCCGCAGCGAACGCCAACACCGCTGGGGCCGGCCTCACACCCGAGCCGCCTGACCGATCAGACCCGGTGAACGTTCATGGACGGCCCACTAGGGAAACGCCGGATTCCTCCGCGGGCGGCCGACCGTAGCGTCGAGATGTCACCTGTCGACCGTGGCGGAAGCGGTACGACAGCTCGCGCATCAGCGCATTCAGGCCGGCCCGTACCCCGGACGTCACGATCATCCGCCGGCGCGCCGACGACGTCGCGCCGGCACTGGTCGGAGGTCCGCACGGTCGGGCCGGGCGAAAGAAGGGGACAGAACTAGTGCGGCGACTGATCCTGCCCGTGGTCTTCGCGGCCACCCTCGCGCTCGCCGGTTGCAACAGCACCGAACCCCCGTCGCCGGAGGCGGGAGCCGGCGTGGACGCCGACGCGGACCTCGACCTGCCCGCCGACGACAACGGGGCCCGGCCGGACTGCCCGTTCACCGCCGACCAGATCACCGAGTTCGTCGGCCAGTCAATGGTCGACCAGGGCAACTGCAGCTTCGGTGACGGCAAGGGGGTCGCCCTGCTCTCCGTGACGACGGCCTCCCGGTTGGCCGGCGAGACGACCTACGACTACCAGCGCCAGCAGGCCGACCAGATCTACCAGGAGGTGACGGAGCTCGGCGGCGACAGCAAGGGCTACCTGGCGGTCAAGGACATCGGGGCCGAGGCGGTGATGATCGGTGGCGCGGGAAGCTTCACCATTACCCTCAGCAGCTTCGAGCGCCTCGGCGCCCAGTCCGACGGGTACGAGCAGGCGCTGCGCCGGCTGCTCGACGCCCTGCCCCGGTGATGCCCGCACGAAGGAGACGATCGTGAGGTACCTGACCCCCGCCGCCCGACTCACGGTGGCGGCCATCGCCCTCACCGCGCTCACCGCCCTCACCGCCTGTGGCGGCGCGGACGAGCCCGCGGCGACGCCACCGACGCAGGTCGATGTGCTGGACCCGGGACAGCCGACCGAGGCGGTCGACCCGCCCGAGCCGTCGGCCGAGGCGCCGAAGGTCGACGCGTGCGCGCTGGTCTCCAAGAAGGACGCCGAAGAGCTGGCGGGCACGCCGCTGGAGGACGCGGTGCCGGGCGGGGAGAGCTGTTCGTACACCGGGCCGGTTTCCGGGCCGACCGCCCAGGTGGAGGTCTACGTCGGCGACGGGGCGAAGAAGATCCTCGACATCGACCGCGAACTCAATCACGAGTTCGAGACCCTGTCCGGGGTCGGGGACGAGGCGTACCTCGAGGACGGTGCGGTCTTCGTCAACGCCTCCGGGGTGTGGGTGGCCATCCGGTTGGTCCGGCTGGAGGACCCGGCGATGTTCC
Organism: Micromonospora craterilacus; assembly: GCF_003236315.1. Lineage (GTDB taxonomy): Bacteria > Actinomycetota > Actinomycetes > Mycobacteriales > Micromonosporaceae > Micromonospora > Micromonospora craterilacus. The sequence continues at coordinate 800 of NZ_POTY01000433.1, read as the reverse complement.
GCAAGCCCCTGACCGAGCTGGCCCGGACGGTGGCCGGACGGCTCTGACGCCGCCGGCAGCACGCCGTCGGTCAAGCACCTCGGGTGCGGATCCACTGTGGATCCGCACCCGACTTTTTTCATCAGTCGGCCCCGTCCCGGCACGCCGGACGGCCGAGCCTCGTACCCGACCACCCAGCCCGACCTGCGCGGGGGCGTTCCGTATTGCAGTCTGTCGATTGACAAAGTTGATGATCCCAACTTATGGTGCGAGCCGGCCGGACCTTTCCGGTGGTCCCGGCGACGCCCGGCCAGCCACCCGTCGACACCATCACCACACGAGGAGCGTCATGGCCGGGCTGAGCGGGACACTACGAAGGACACGATGGCGATTCGGTCTGGTCGCCAGCGGCATCGCCGTGCTACTGGCCGGCGTCGGCCTGATCAACGCGGGCGCCGCGCACGCGGCGGCCGGCTGCCGGGTGGTGTACTCCGCCCCCAGCCAGTGGCCGGGCGGCTTCACCGCGAACGTGGACCTGACCAACCTCGGCGATCCCCTCAACGGCTGGCGGCTGACCTGGACGTTCCCCTCGGGCCAGCAGGTGACCCAGGCGTGGAACGCGAACGTCACCTCCTCCGGCAGCAACGTCACCGCCACCAACGTCAGCTACAACGCCGCGCTCGGCACCAACCAGACCGTGTCGTTCGGCTTCAACGGGTCGTGGTCCGGCAGCAACAACGCCCCCACCTCGTTCGCGCTCAACGGGGTCACCTGCACCGGCAGCGTGGGCGGCACCACCCCGCCGCCGACCACGCCCCCAC
>NZ_POTY01000432.1 GCF_003236315.1 Micromonospora craterilacus | reverse complement strand
ACACCCTGGGATCACAGCTTGGTTGACAGCTCCCCCAGGCCTATCGCGGCCTCCCACGTCCTTCATCGGCTCCTGGTGCCAAGGCATCCACCGTTCGCCCTTGACAACTTGACCACAAAGATGCTCGAGGGACCGGAGCACCTCCAGGGTGCGGGGCTGCACGGCCAGCGCCCGGGACTCGTGGGCCCGGTCGCGGGCACGGTCGATCAGGCGGACCTGAGTGCCGAAGGCCGACAACTGCCCGGCCAGCGCCAGACCGGTCGGGCCTGCCCCGACCACCAGGACGTCAACCTCGGTCATCGGGCACGGCAGGGTCGAGGGCGGGCGCCGACGCCCGGTCCGGGTGAGCGACCTGACCGGCCGGGCCGGAGGACGTACGCGATATCGACCATCTCGCACCCTTGGTCGTGCGCCGGGCTGGTGATGTCTCGGCCGACGATATCGTGGCCAGCCGCCATTGATCGGCGTTTCCCTCCGCCCGCTGATCCGGGCCGGAGCCCGGCGCACCAGCCCGCCGGCAGCACGACATCGTCGCACATCTATTGACAAACGTCGTTAACAGTCAGAGTCTGAGAGAGCGCTCTCTCACACCGTGTCACCACCGAGCGGAGGAGTTTCCGTGGTTGTCCGAACCAGGCTGCTGGCTGTCGTCGCAGCCCTGATCACCGCCGTCCCGACCGCCCTCGTCGCCGCCGCCCCCGCCCAGGCCATCGGTCCACCGTTGCTGCCGGTAACGGTCACCAACAACACCGGCCGAGCCGGATCCGTCCACCTGTACGTCCTCGGCGTACAGCTCTCCTCCGGCCGCCTCGGCTACGTCAACCAGGCCGGTACGTTCGTCCCCTGGACCGGCGGGCAGATCCCGCCGTCGCCGGCCCCCGACGCGTCGATCCCCGGGCCGGCCAACGGTGCCAGCACCACGGTCCGGTTCCCGCGTGGCTTCTCCGGCCGCGTCTACTTCTCCCTCGGTGAGAAACTGAAGTTCTTCCTCACCCCGAACGGCCTGGTGCAGCCCGCACCCTGGGCCCCCGGCGACCCCAACCGCGACATCCTGTTCGACTGGAGCGAGTTCACCTACAACGACGCCGGCCTCTGGCTGAACAGTTCCCAGGTGGACATGTTCTCGGTGCCGCACGCGGTCACCGTGACCGGCGCCAACGGCGCCACCAAGCGCACCGGCGACGTGGTCACCGGCGGCCGCAACGCCATCATCAACGGCATCCGGTCCCAGTCCGGCTGGGCGAACACCGTGCACAGCCGCTCGGACGGCACGGTGCTGCGCGTACTGGCACCGGGCAAGGCGGCCGGCGCCGGCCTGTTCAGCCCGACCTACCTGGATTCGTACATCGCCTCGGCATGGAACGCGTACACCACCCGGACGCTGACCGTGGTGCCGTTCGGTGACCGGCCCGACATCCGCTACAACGGGCGAACCTCGGGCACGGTCATGACCTTCACCAACGGCGCCGGCCAGGTCGTCGCCTCGTTCAACCGGCCGTCGTCGGCCAGCGTCTGGGGCTGCGACGGTGACCTGCCCGCCCCCAACGACCAGGTGGTCGGCCCGATCTCCCGCACGCTGTGCGCCGCACTGAACCGGGGCACCCTCGGCACCATCCACACCCAGCCCAGCACGAACGCCGCCGAGTTCTACCGCAACAACCCCACCAACCACTACGCCCGGATCATCCACGCCAACATGCGCGACGGAAAGGCGTACGCGTTCGCCTTCGACGACGTCGGCGCCTTCGAGTCGCTGGTCCACGACGGCGACCCCCGCTCGGCCGGGCTGATCCTGAGCCCGTTCTGACACCCGTCCCTCCTGACGCCCGTCCGTTCTGACACCCGTCCCTCCTGACGCCCGTCCGTTCTGACGCCGACGCCGCAGGCTCCGAGCCGCCCACCGGCCCGGCCCGCCCGCCGCGGCGGGGCGTGGTGATCACGCTCGATCCAGGATCGAGTGGCCTCAACGTCACAGCGAAGCCACTCGATCCAGGATCGAGCACGATCTTGTGGCGAGCGGGCGAGGACACGGGCGCGGGCGCGGACACGGACGCGGACACGGGCGCGGGCGCGGGCGCGGGCGCGGACACGGGCGCGGACACGGGCGCGGACACGGGCGCGGACACGGGCGCGGACACGGGCGCGGACACGGGCGCGGACACGGACACGGACACGGACACGGACACG
>NZ_POTY01000431.1 GCF_003236315.1 Micromonospora craterilacus | reverse complement strand
TTGAAGAGATGAGCCAGCGCGAGTAGGGCCTGCCGGCCGGGGCTGAGTCGACGCCAGTGGGACCGCTGCTGGTAGCGGTGGGCGCGGATCATGTCAGCGAGATGGTTCAACGATCGGTTGGACAACGGAATCGAGGCAGGGTTAGACAGCGACGAGGCTCCCGGTGGGGGCATCTTTCTTGGTCGATCGCTGTCCTACCGGAAGCCTCACCTCAACCCGCTGCCGGGCCACCCGAACCATCCCCACCAGCACATAGCCAGTTGAAGAACGCTCAATGGCTTCAGATCAGGTCCGCTTGCGGCTCGCGATCTGGTCAGAGAGTTGCTGCACATGGGCGGGGTCCGCGTCCCGGGCAAGGGCGACGTAGTGGTCCATGACGGCCGGCCGGTAGCGCACGGGCAACGTCTGCCCTGGGGCGAGTCGGGTGAGCTCGGTGATCGTGAGGCCTTCGTCTGCGATACCGCGGAACGAGATGCCGTCGGCGGTCTCCACGTCGAACATCAGGACCACGCGAGGGTTGCTGTTCACCTCCCGCCAGTCGACGAGAACGCCGAGCGCAAGCGCCCCCGTACGCAGTTCCGCATTGCGCTTCCGCGCATCATTGCTCAGCAGCGGGTTCGGGGCGACCCCGGGGAAGTCGGGCCCGACGCCGAGCGATTCCCGACTCAGGTCGGGCCTGAGCTGGTCCATCAGATCGCTGAGGTTGTTCGTCGAACCGATCATCCTGCCGATCATCGCGCCAAACATCCTGCCGAACATCCTGACCCCTTCCTCACACCGGTGCCGGAATCTTGGCCTGGCGCTCCGCCTTACGGCGATCGTATCGCGGCCATTCCCGAGCGCCATCGCATCGCCCCGTCTCGATGGGGTCGCCGTCTGCGGTCGCGGACGGGCTCGGTCGGTACACCTGTCTGTCGGACGAGCCACGTCCGCACGCCGACAGCTCGGGATCGAAACGTCTCCCGAGCCCGACGCGGCCTCGGGCACCACCACCTGAAGAAAAGGCCAACTTGGTTGCACGCTCAGGCGGCACGAGAACTCTCTTCTGCGTGTGTGAAAGGAGGGGTCTGCCGTGAGCGTGTGCGACTTCCCCGTCATCTCAAGCGTGTGCGATGCGGTCGGCGAGGGCACCGCGTCGCTGATTGCCGCCCCGTTCGACTGGCTCGCGTCCTCGATGGCCGGGGCGGCGGCCTGGCTGATGGAGACCATGTGGACCGTCTTCGACACCACCACCCTGGTCGACCTCACCCAGCCGGGGTTCGTGTCGGTCTACAACATCGTCTTCGGGATCGCCCTGTTCATCGTGGCGATCTCAGGCTCTGGTGCGCCTGGACATGGCATCCGCCCTGATCGACACGCCGACCGAAGACCTGGACCAAGCCCTGGCCTTGGCGCGCGCGGCGATGGCCGCTGCGGAAGGCAACCGCATCGAGTCGATCGAGCAGCGACTACGATCCTTCGCCGCAGGGCTGCAAGGATCCTCCGACTACGCGCCTGTAGTGGCCTTCAGCGATGAGGTGCGGCAGTGGTTGCGTGAGCGGAAGCCGGACCATGACAACCCCTTCTAACGGATCCAGGGAAGGACGCGAACGGTACGACTACGTCGAGGAGGACTGGGCACGCTACCGCGCGCTCGATTCTCTGGTCAATCACTGGGAACGGAAAGGCTGGCGTCCAGGTCGACGTTCCTACCATTGGATGATGTGCCTCGGCGGGAGCGGAACTGTTCGGGCGCTCGCAACGAGCTGCCAGGCGAAACTCGGCCACATACCGACGCTGGATCTGATTCCCCTGAAGTGGCTGCACCTTAGAGAGAGCCCTCTTCATCCTGAGTAGCGGTCGGCTTCGGTGTGGTGCAGGACGAGGATGGCCTGCACGATCGTGGTGGTGCGGCGTGGGCAGCAGCGCAGCTTGGCCAGGATCTTCCAGGTCTTCAG
>NZ_POTY01000430.1 GCF_003236315.1 Micromonospora craterilacus | reverse complement strand
GGGCTTGGGTGGGGTGCGGCGGTTGCGGAAGAGCAGGAGCATCAGGCAGCCGGCCACCAGGCCCCAGAACGCGCCGCCCACGCCGGCCAGCGACACCCCGGAGGCGGTGACCACCAGGGTGACCACCGCGGCCTCCCGGGCCGTCGGATCGGCCAACGCCGAGGTCAGCGCGGTAGCCAGCGCACCGAGCAGGGCCAGCCCGGCGACCGCCTCGATCAGCACCGGCGGCGCCCACCCGACCAGGGTGGTGACCGCCCCGGCGCCCAGCCCGAGCAGGGCCAGCCCGACGCCGGCGGTCACCGAAGCGATCCAGCGCCGGTCCGGATCGGGGTGCGCGTCCGGGCCGGCGGCCAGCGCGGCGGTGATGGCCGCCAGGTTGACCGCATGCCCACCGGCCGGCGCGGCGACCATGCTGGCCAGTCCGGTGGTCCGCAACGCGGCGCCGAGCGGCGGCCGGTAACCGTAGCCGACCAGCACGGCGGTGCCGGGCACGTTCTGCGCGGCCATGGTCACCAGGAACAGGGGCAGCGCCAACCCGACCAGGGCCGGCACGCTCCACTGCGGCGCGGTCACCTCGACCACCGGGCGCAGCCCGCCGGCGCCGCCGCCGGAGGTGGTCAGCGCGATCGCCCCCGCCGCCACCACCAGCGCGCCGGGGACCGCCCAGCGCCGGGCGAACCGGTGCAGCAGCAGCCAGGACACCAGCACCGGGGCGGCCAGCCCGGGCACCTCGACGAGGGCGCGGACCGGCGCGGTACACAGCGGCAGCAGCACCCCGGCGAGCATCGCCCCGGCGACCGGCTTGGGGATCGCCGCGACGGCCCGACCCAGCGCCGGGAACAGCCCGGCGGCCACGATGAGCAGCCCCGAGACGAGGAACGCCCCGACGGCGACCGGCCAGCCGCCCGGGACCGGGCCGGTGGCGACCAGCAGCGCCGCACCGGGAGTGGACCAGGCGATACTCAGCGGCAGCCGGTGCCGCAGGCCCAGCCAGGCGGCGCAGAGCCCGGAGGCGACGCAGAGCACGAGCAGCCCGGAGGCGGCCTGGGCCTCGGTGGCCCCGACGGCCCGCAGCCCGGCCAGCACCACGGTGAACGAACTGGCGAACCCGACCAGCGCGGTCACCACGCCCGCCAGCACCGGTTGCATCCGTCCCGCCATGCCCCACCTCCGATCGTTCCGTTTACGGAACAGCAGCGTGTAGCACCATAGCGGGGTGCCGCAGTCACCACCAGACCCACCCCGCCCGCAGGCCGGGCGCATACCGGCAGGTCCGTCCACCGAGCCGGCCGAGCCGGCCGGAGCCGACGCGGACACCCCGGCGATCGGTCGCCGGGTCCGCGCCCTGCGCGAGGCACGCGGGATCTCGCTGTCCGCGCTGGCCCGGCTGGCCGGCGTGGGCAAGGCGACGCTCTCCGGGCTGGAGAACGGCACCCGCAACCCCACCCTGGAGACGCTGTACGCGGTCACCGCTCAGCTCGGCGTACCGCTGACCTCGGTGCTGTCCGGGCCGGCGGCCGGGCCGACCGTGCGCGGAGCGGCGGTCAGCGCCACCCTGCTGGAGGTGTTCGAGGACGCGGACGCGACCTACGAGCTGTACCGGATGCGGGTCACACCCGGCCCCGGCCAGCTCTCACCCGCACACCAGCCCGGCGTCACCGAGCACGTCACGGTCTTCGCCGGGGTGCTGCGCGCCGGCCCGACCGACGCGCCGCTGACCGCCGCCGCCGGTGGGCACCTGCGCTGGACGTCCGACGTGCCGCACGGGTACGCCGCCGTCGGCGACGAGGAGGTCGCCGCCAGCCTCCTGCTCCGCTATCCCCGACCGAAGTAAGACGCCTGGCGCAGGTGAAGGGCTCCCTCCTGACGGCTCAGCCGTCCACCGGAGCCGGTGCCAGTCGCTGACGGACGGCCCAGAGCGCCACCCCGGTACGCGAGGCCGAGCCGGTCTTGCGCAGCAGGTTGGACACGTGCACGGTGACCGTCCGCACCGAGATGCCGAGGGCGCGGGCCACCTGCTTGTTGGACATCCCGGCGACCAGGCATTCGAGCACCTCGACCTCCCGGCCGGTCAGGTCGGCCAGGTCGGCCAGGACCGCCAGCGATGCCGAGTCACCCGCCGACGGCAAACCGCCGGCAGACGAACCGCCGGAAGACCCGGCGTCGAGCGCGGACCGGACGTCGACCGGGGACGGGGCTTCGGC
>NZ_POTY01000042.1:0-32500 GCF_003236315.1 Micromonospora craterilacus | reverse complement strand
GACCCGCCTTCGCCACCGGTGTTCCTCCTGATATCTGCGCATTTCACCGCTACACCAGGAATTCCAGTCTCCCCTACCGAACTCTAGCCTGCCCGTATCGACTGCAGGCCCGCAGTTGAGCCACGGGTTTTCACAGTCGACGCGACAAGCCGCCTACGAGCTCTTTACGCCCAATAAATCCGGACAACGCTCGCGCCCTACGTCTTACCGCGGCTGCTGGCACGTAGTTGGCCGGCGCTTCTTCTGCAGGTACCGTCACTTGCGCTTCGTCCCTGCTGAAAGAGGTTTACAACCCGAAGGCCGTCATCCCTCACGCGGCGTCGCTGCATCAGGCTTCCGCCCATTGTGCAATATTCCCCACTGCTGCCTCCCGTAGGAGTCTGGGCCGTGTCTCAGTCCCAGTGTGGCCGGTCGCCCTCTCAGGCCGGCTACCCGTCGTCGCCTTGGTAGGCCATTACCCCACCAACAAGCTGATAGGCCGCGAGCCCATCCCAAGCCGAAAAACTTTCCACCACCAAACATGCGTCCAGCAGTGAATATTCGGTATTAGCCCCCGTTTCCGAGGGTTATCCCAAAGCCTAGGGCAGGTTGCTCACGTGTTACTCACCCGTTCGCCGCTCGAGTACCCCGAAGGGCCTTTCCGCTCGACTTGCATGTGTTAAGCACGCCGCCAGCGTTCGTCCTGAGCCAGGATCAAACTCTCCAACAAAAAATTGGAAAACAAATCCCGGCAACAAAAAGTGTTGCCAAAGGAATCCCAACCAGCCAGACCCGAAGATCCAACCAGTCCGGGGTAATAATCAATTTGGCACTGGCTTATCAAGCACCCTGTTGAGTTCTCAAAGAACAACCACACACCATCCGAACACCCACAAACCGCAGGCACCCATCCGGGGCATCTCATCCACACACCCGCCGCTCTCGCGCCGGGCACTTTTACTACGTTACCTTACCCTCTGGCCCGTGTCAAACCGTGTGTCCCGGTCCGTCACGCTTCAGGCGGTTCGGCACCCGCGAACTCGCGCAGCGGCGAACCGCTTCGCTCGTTCCTCGGATTTGGCAGGCCGGCCGCTGCGGTTTCCCGCTAGCTCGCCCGGTGCCCTGCCGGTCGTAAACCTTACCCGGTCGGTTCCGCTCCGCCAAATCCGCCTCTCGGCGGCGTGGTCGAGCCCCACCCGGTCCGCGTCCACTGAGGCTTCAATCCTCTGGAACCCGGCACCACCGCTTCGGGGCTTCAGGACTTTCGCCCTGTTTGCCCGTTCCGCGCTGGCAGAGAGAAAGTTACGCGTCCACCGGATTGATCGTCAAATCGGGGGAGAGCGGTCCGCGTCACACCCTATCGCCCGGTCACCGTGCGCTCCGAGATGGACACTGGGACGCCGACGCCAACCGCATCGACGACGCAGGTGGTGGGGCTCAGTGCGTACACCGGCGGGATGCCCGCCAGGCACGGAGGCCGAGCAGGCCGACGGCGGTGCCGATGGCCAACGACGCCACGATCAGCAGCGCGTGCACCCAGAGAAAGCCGGTCGGCGCGCCATCCCCGACGACGCCGGTGGACCAGGACCTCGGATCCTTCCAGATGGCCACCGCGAACCTGGGCCAGATCACCCAGGTCCACACGCCGACCCCGGTAAGAAAGACCGCCCAGCCGCGCGACAACACCATGGTCGGCGAGTATGCCAGCGGCACCACCGGGACGGCCGCAAGCGCGTCCGATCGGTACGGTGGAACGCATGACCCCGCCGCTGAGCCGCACCAACGCGGAGGCGCACCTCTACATGGACCTGCACCCCTGCCCGTGCGGGGAGAGCCGGTTCCCCCGGCAGAGCTCCGTCATCGCGCTCGACGACGGCGATCTGGCCAGCCGCTACACCGGCGCCTGCGCGGGCTGCGGCCAGGACCGGGAGTTCACCTTCCGGCTGCCGCCGACGATCGGCGGGGCGGGCACCGGGTTCCGCTACGGCGGCGACGAGCCGTCGCAGCTGCTCGACCCCGGCGAGTGGCTGCTGGTCGCCGACGCCTACGCCGGCTCGGTGCCGGCCGATTCCACGGCCGGCGAGGCCGGGCAGCGGGCCCGGGCCGCACTGACCCGGGCCGTCGCCGCGCTAGACGAGGTCAGCAAGTTCATCCCGGCGGGCGGCGACAGCGTTCCGCAGGGCGCCATCGTCAGCGACCGCGGACGGCAGTTGCACCAGCGCGAGCCGGGCCGCTTCCGGCGGGACCGACTGGTCGCGGTCCGCGACGCGTACGCCGGACTGCTGTCGACGCTCAGCTGAGCGGACCGGCCGGCTTGCCCCGCCGCCGCGTGCGGCAAAGCCGGCGAGGTCGGCGTCCTGCCGTGGGTTACCCGTCCTGGTAGTTGCGCGGGTCGGTCGAGGTACCGGGTGGCAGGATCTGCGCCGGCGGAAGCTGGTCCAGTTCCATCGGGGTCAGCCGGCCGATGAGTTCGTACATCGACCAGGCCACCGCGCGCAGCTTCCGTTCCCGGGCGGCTGAGGCGGGCGGGCCCGGCGGGCCGACCAGGTCCAGCTCGTGCACGAAATAGACGTTCTCGTCGCCCGTCTGGGCCGAGACGACCAGCAGACCGCCGGACGGGTTGGCGATGACCAGCCACGCCGGCGACAGCCAGGGATCCCGGTGTACGCGCTGCGCCTGCACCAGATCGAACGGCGGGTACTGGGGATGCACGCCGAACAGCGGACGCTCCGGCAACAGGGTGAACGGTACGCCGGGAATGTGGTGCTCCACCTCGGGCTGCGCGCCGTTGTTCCGGCTCAGCCAGTCCCGGTACTGCTGCGGCAGCCGGGCCCCGAGGGCCGCCTCCACCGACTGGAGCTGGGTCTCGTCGAGCTGGCCGTAGGGACGCAGCCGGGCCGGCTTCCACAGGCGTCCGTTGGGCGGCTCCATCACCTCGTTCTCGTCCACCCGGCGGACGGTGACCTCCCACTCGTCCGCGCTGGACATGTCGAGATCGGCGAAGCGCCACGTCTCCCCGTCCACCGGAAAGGTCTCACCGAGCGTGACCTCGTGGTGCGGAGACTCCTCGCTCCGGTGCGGCATCACGATGATCTCGGCGCGGACCGGCGGCCCCGCGTCGACCCACCGCACCCCGAGGCGGGCGTGCCCGATGTCGACGGGAACGTTGTTGGGGATCGATGTGATCTCGGTGAAGGAGCGCAACGGCTCTTCTCCCTGTCCTGTCGTCGGCATCGTCAGCCGCTCACCATGTCGTGCAACGCCGACTCCGGCGGCAGCGTGAATCCGAGCATCTCGCGGGCGATGCGCTCCGCCTCCGCCCGCCCGATCGGCACCGAACCGCCGGCGCCCGGCGCGCCGCTGCCGGTCGTCCAGTGGGCCGTGTGCTGCCCCCGCTCGGACGTCACCACCACAAGCAGGCCGTTCACCGTACCGTCGGTGCCGAGCAGGGCCTGGTAGCCGACGATAACCTGCTCGTCCTCGAGGTAGGTACGACCCAGCGAGTGCCGGTGCGGCCGGGCCGGCACCGCCTCCGACGCCTCCGGCGCACGCGGTGCCGGCGGGGACGGCGGTGCCGGCGGGGACGGCACCACTGGTGGCGGGGCCACGAGAGGAATCGCCGGTACGCGGGGAGGCACCGCCACCGGGCCGGGTGCCGTTGCGGCGTGCGGCGTGGCAGCCACGGGACTGGTGTCCAGGTGGGCGTAGGAACCGCTCGTCAGGTCCAGGAAGTCACGCACCGGCATCGGCGCGGGATGGTCCCGGTTCCACGGATTACGCAGCCACACCTGACCGTCGGCGACCGCGATCACTTCGTAGGCGTGGCCGGCGAAGAGCCCGAACGGAAGCTTCTTCCGGATCGCCTGCGGGTAGGCATCTTCCGACTTGGTGCCGGTGATCACCGGGCTTCCGCCGGCGAGCAGGGCGGCCAGCCGCGCGTGCACGGCAGCCTCCTGCCCGGGCCGGAGGTCGAAGACGGACATCTGGCTCGGCGTACCGGTCAGCTGGGTCAGCACCTCCGCCTGCATCTGGGGCGTGCTGCCCACCCCGAGTCGGCCGTAGCCGGTGGGCGCCGCCTGGTGCGGGTCGTCCTTGCTGTGCCACGCACGCCAACTGTCCTGCCACTGTTGGTGCCGCTGGGCACTCCAGGTCCGGTCGACCGCCGCCAGCGCCTTCTCCAGCAGCGAGGCCCACGCCGTGCCGTTCAGGGACTGGTCGGCATACGCCGTCCGACCGTGCGCGGCGGATGCCAGCGGCGCGTCCGGCTGCACGGTGATCCGGAGCCGACGGCCGGTGGGCGCCATCGAGTCGCCGAGCAGTGTGCTCTCGTGCAGCAGCACGTCGACCGTGCCGTCCGGGTTCGGCTGGAAGAGCCCGGCCAGCGCGTCCGGCCGGACACCGGCGACGGCGGCCATGCTGGCCAGCATCCCGCAGTCGCCGAGAATGCCCTGCTGTACCTGCTCGCGGCGGGGTGGACCGTCGAAGAGCGGGGCCGGTTGGCCGGTACCCGCGTCCAGTGGGCGGCCGTACTCGACCGGACGCTTGGGGTGCGGGTCGGGCAGGGTCACCCGGTCGGCGACCACGGCCACCTCGCCACCGGTCACGGTGGGGGTGACCTCGACCTCCACGTCGGGTGCGGGCGGCATCATCGACCGCAGCGCGTCGGTCAGCGCGTTCGGGACCAGCGCCATCCGCCGCGCGTCGGTCACGTAGTGGAAGTCGTGCGTGGTGAGCACCGCCATGGCGCCGGGGTGCGAGCCGTACTCGGCGCGGAAGGTGGCACCGACCCGGGCCCGGTCCTCGGCCAGCAGCGCCCGCCGGCCGGCCTCGGTGTCCAGGTCGAAGGCGGGCTGCGACGCGGTCAGCGAGAACTCCGGTGCGCCGTCGAGGGTGTACGGGCGCAGATCGAAGCGGCCGGTCAGGTCGACGTAGACGCCCTCGGCGGCGAGCCGGTCGGCGAGTTGCGGGTCCACCGCCCGGATCTGGTCGAGCTGCGCCTGCGGTACGCCGATGACCTGGCCGGCCAGGGCCGGCATCCGGGGCAACGAGGACTGGCTCCGCTCCCCGTGCACGGCCAGCTCTCGCAGTTTCGCGTCCAGCGCGGCGGCCGGCGGGGGCTGGAAGTCCGGCGCCAGCCGGCCGCGGTAGTCGATCGCGCGGAACCGTTCCACCGTCGTCTGGGTGGGACTGACGGCCAGGGCGCCGGCCACCGCGTCGGGCGTGATCGCCGGCACGCTCAGCCGCATCACCTGGCTCCACACGTCACTGGGCAGGAGCGCGAGGCGGGCCTGCACGTCCGGCGTACCCCAGCGCAGCCCGAGGCGGTCGACCAGCGCGTCGACCTCGGCCCGCAGGGCCAGCCGGGCGGCCGGATCTGCCTGGGCGTACCAGGCGGACATCAGGCGCAGTTCGGCCAGCCGGCCGCGGTCCCGGGCGGAGAGACCCGCCGGGTCGATCGGTCCTTCGGCGGTGCCCTGGTCGAAGAGCCCGACCTGGGCCGCACCGGTCTCGTGTCGGGCCAACAGCTCGGCCGCCTCGTGCGCCACCGCGCGGTCGACCACGGCGTCGGCGGCGCGGTCGGAGACGGTGAGGGTGAAGGTGCCGTCCAGGTTCCGGGTGGTCTGGGCCACCGTGCCAGCGGAGAGGGTGCCGGCCGTGACCCGGATGCGCAGCGGTTCCAGGCCCGCCGAGCGGACCTCGAAGACGTCCGGCCCGACGGCGACGACCTGGTCCGCGCCGATCGGCTCGGCCAGCGCGGGCAGGACCATGCGGGCCCGGTCCACCACCGCTGTCGGGTCGGCCGCCGGCCGGCCCTGACCGTGGAACTCGGAGTCGGGCAGCGCCGCCACCGTGCTCCGGGCCAGCTCGACGTGCGCGTACCAGGGACTCATCAGGTCGAGGAAGGCGCGCACCGGCATCGGTGACGGATGGCTCGAATTCCACGGGTTGCGCAGCTGCACCTCACCGTTCGCCACCGACACGATCTCGTACGCGTGCCCGGCGACGAGCCCGTACGGCGGCTTGCCGTTCGGGTACGTCGAGTACTCCGCAGCCGGGCGGGTCCCGATGATCAGCGGACTGCCGGCGGCGAGCAGTGTCGCCAGCCGTGCCTCGGTGTCGGCCTCCCGCCCGGGTGTCGGGTCGAGTTGGCTCACTCCGGTCGGCAGCCCGGTGAGCTGGGTGAGCAGTTCCGCCTGCACCAGACGGCTGCTGCCGTTGCCCAGTCGGGCGTAGCCGAGCGGAGCGGCCTGGGCGGTGTCCACGCCCGGTCGGGCGGTCCACTGCTGCTGCCACTGGTCGTGGCGCTGCTGGGTCCAGGTGCGGTCGACGGCGGCGATCGCCTTCTCCAGCAGCGACGCCCAGGCGGTGCCGACCGCCGACTGGTTGGCGTACGCGCTGTGCCCGTTCGAGTTCGGGTGCAGCGGTACGTCCGGGTACACGGTGACTCGCAGCTGACGTCCGGTCGGGTTGACCGAGTAACCCGGCCCGCTGGCCTCGTGCAGCAGCACGTCCACCGAGCCGTCCGGGTTCGGCTGGAACATCTGCGCGATGGTGTTCGGCAGCTGACCGGCGACCGAGCCGATCACGGCGATCATGCCGCAGTCGCCGAGCGCACCCTGCTGCACGTCCTCCCGCTTCGGCGGGCCGTCGAACAGCGGCGGTGGCTGCCCGGTCCGGGCGTCCAACGCCGGCCCGTAGACCGGACCGGGCTTGTTCGGCGCGTCCGGGGGCAGGGTCACCCGGTCGGCGACCGCACTGATGTCGCCGCTGGGCTGCTGGATCGAGGCGGTCTCCGCCGTCGCGGCAGCGGCCGGTGTGACGGGGGTGATGCTGCGCAGCGCCTCCGTCAGTACGTCCGGCACCAGCCCCATCCACCGGGCGGTGCCCTGGTAGTGGAAGTCGTGGTTGGTGAGCAGGGCCACGGCCTGGCCGCCGGGCAGTCCGCGCAGCGCGGCGCGGGACCGCTGCCGGTCCTCGTGCAGCTGCGCCTGCCGGCCGGCCTCGGTGGTCAGGTCGAACGCCGGGCGGGCCGCGCCGAGGTCGATCGCGGGCACCCCAGCCACCATGTACGGGCGCAGGTCGTAGCGGCCGGTCAGGTCGACGTAGACGCCCTCCGCGGCCAGCCGGTCGGCGAGTTGCGGATCCACCGCCCGGATCCGGTCGAGCTGCGCCTGCGGTACGCCGACGATCTGCCCGGCGAAGGCGGGCATCCGCGGCATGCCGGACTGTGCGTGCTCGGCCTCGGCGGCCAGTTCCCGCAGCCGGGCGTCCAGGTCGGCCTGCTGGGGCACCTGGAAGTCCGGTGCCAGCCGGGAGCGGTAGTCGATCATCCGGATCCGCTCGACCTCGGTGAGGGTCGGCGCGCCCGCCAGCACGGCGGAGACCGCGTCGGGGGTGATCGACGGCACGCTGAGCTGCATCAGGTGGGCCAGCACGTCGCGCGGGAGCAGGGCCCACCGGGCCCGGACATCCGGGTCGCCCACCCGTAGGCCGAGGTGGTCGGCGAGGGCGTCGATCTCGGCGCGTACGGCCAGCCGGGTGGCCGGGTCGGCGTTGGCGTCGGCGTACGCGGCGGCGAGCAGCCGGATCTCGGCCATCCGCCCCCGGTCGTGGGCGGTCAGCCCGGCCGGGTCGATCGGGCCGGGCACATTGCCCGGGTCCAGCGGGCCGACCAGAGCCCGGCCGGACTCGTGCAGCGCCACCAGCTCGGCCACCTCGTGCGCGAGCGCCCGGGCGACCACCTGGTCGACGGCCCGGTCCGACACGGTGACCGTGAAGCTCCCGTCGGGGTTGCGGACCGACTGGGCCACCACGCCGTCGGTCAACGGGCCGGTGGTGAGCCGCGCCGTCAGCGGGTACTGCCCGGCCGAGCGGATCTCGAACCGGTCGGGGCCGACCGGTACCACCGCGTCCACCTGGGCGTACGGGGCCACCTGCGGCAGGGCGGCCCGCGCCACCTCCAGCACGGCCGCCGGATCGGCGGCCGGGCGGCCCAGGCCGTGGAATGTGGCGCCCGGAACCGCGGCGGCGGTGATCGAGCCGTCCGTCGATACGCTGCCGTCATGGCCACGCCCGCCGAGATCTACGCCGCCGTCCTGGCCGCCCCGGACGACCTCGAGCTCCGCCGGCGGTACGCCGACGCCATCGAGGCCACCGACCCCGAGCACGCCCAGCTGATCCGCCTCGACCTGACGGGTGCCCGCCCCACCCGGGACGACGTCCGGCTGTACCGGCGGGTCACCCCGCGTCTCGCCGCGCCGGTCGCCCACCTGCTCGTCGACTGGAAGGTGCGCAACGGCCTCGTCGAGTCGGTCACCATGACCGGCCGCGCCTTCGTCGACCACGGCGACGAGGTCAGCGCCCACCTCCCGGTCCGGCATCTGGTGCTGGTCGAGGCGGCCGGGCTGATGCCGGAGGTGGCCGGTGTCGCCAGTCTGAGCCGACTGGTCGCCCTCGACCTGCGCAACAACCCTGTCGGCGACGACGGGCTCGCCGCGCTGGTCGGTTCCCCGTACCTGGGCCGACTGCGCTGGCTGGGGCTGGCGCACTGCGGCATCGGGCCGGCCGGTGCCGAGGCTCTCGCCGCCAGTCGGAACCTTCCCGCCCTGCGCTACGTCGACCTGCGACGCAACCCCGTCGAGGTCACCGCTGAGGGCATTGGGCAGGACATCGACGGCAAGCCCATGTGGGTCGAGATGCCCGCGCTCGGCCAGGAGTTGATCGCCCGGTACGGGCCGCTGTCCTGGCTCGACGTCCAGTGGGGCTGGCGTTGGCTCGGCGTCGGCTGGGACGAGGTCTGACGGCGAATCCGCAGGTGCGGGGCCGCCGGCGGCTGGCCCGGTCGGCGATGACGGTGGAGTGGCACCGCGATTGGCCTCGGCGATCCGCTGGGCGTGGAACCGGATGCTGGGCGCAATACCCCGCGAGTCGTCCGGCAGCGCTGCGGCCTGCAACCTGACCGAGTCCCGGACGGATTCATCGACCTCGGCCAGCAGCACACCGGCCACGCTGGCACCGCCGAGGACCCTCAGCTGGCCACTGCCGTCGCGCAGTCCCAGCACGTCCGCCGGGCCACCCAGTTCGGTGGCCGTTCCCTCGATCGCCGACAGGTCCACCTCGGACAACAGCGCCTGCACCCCGCCGGGAAGTCGGGGCTCCTGCCCGATGGAGAGCACCACCCGGTCGTAGACCTGGTCGGTGCCGTCGGTGAAGCGCACCAGGAACGCTCCGTCGACCGTGTGCCGGACGCTGACAACCTCACGCAGCGACATGTCCGCCACCCGGGCCTGGGCGGTATCCGAGTACGCCCCGAGGCCGGGCAGGGTGTTGCGCCGGTTGTAGCCGCCGCTGAAGCTGTGTCGCAGCTGTGCCTCGGCGTCCACTGCCGGGTCGCCCGTCACCTGGTCGGACGGCAGGCTCCCGGCCTGGGCCGACCAGTCGATGCGTCCTGCCGCGGAGGCCGCGGCCTGTTCGATGTCCCACGCGCCGGACGCGCCCGCGCCGTAGACGAGCACCCGATCCCCGGGACGGTAGGCATCGGCCAGGTTCTGCCCGCCGAAGTTGACGGGCGGGGTGGCCGGTCGGGGATCACTGAACGAGCCGTCGACGTGGCCGAGCCGGGCGGCCACATCCGTGGGCAGCGAGTCGGGATCCACCTGCCCGCCCGCCGGGTCGTGGACCTGCCCGGTCGAGGGGTCGACGGCGTACCCGGAGACCGGATCGACCACCAGCGGATCGGTCGGCCGGCCGGTGAGGTCCGTGAGCAGCGGCAGGTCCGACCGATCCGTGCCCGGGCCGCCGAGGATGGCGCGTACGGCCGGCGGCAGGCGGTCCGGGGCGACCGGACTGCCGTCGGGGTCGCGGAACACCGGCGCGGGACCGGACCGATCCACGCGGTAGCCGGTCGTCGGGTCGACGTACCGGGCGGTGGTGGTGGCCGGCGCGCTCGGCACGCGGGACGGTCCCGGGCCGCTCGCGATGTCGACGGAGCTGGTGTAGAAGTCCCGCCCGCCGACGGTCACCCGGAAGTTGGCGCCGTCGGGCCACCCCACCGCGTCCACCGGGCGGGGTGTGATCGCGGTCGCCAGCCCCTGGTAGGTCGGCATTCCGGTCAGCGCCCGCGCCGCGCCCACCGCGTCGGCGAAGACGTCGGACGGGGTGAACTGGGTGCCCTGCTCGGCCAGGGCGGCCGGCTGGAACGGCAACCCGGGAAGCTCCAACTCCGAGGGGATCTGCCCCATCAGCAGTTCCTGGCGGTCCGCCCACGGGTCGTGCCCCTGGGAGACGCAGAGCACCGGCGGCAGGCCGGTCCCGGTGTCGCCGGCGGCCCCCAGGGTGACGAAGTCGGTGGTGGCCGCCCAGCCGCCGCCGATCACCAGCCGGCCGAAAACGTGGTCGGGTGCCGCGTCCAGTTCCGCGTCGACCCGGGCGGTCAGGGCGAGATCGGCGTCGTTACGCAGGGCGGTGGCCTGCTGTGCCCAGGCACGGGCCTCGGCGCGGATCGCCGACTGGGCCGCCCGGAGGTCCGCGACGAGCTGTTGCCCGTCACCCTGCGCGAGCCCGATCAGGCTTTCCACCTGAGCCGAGACCGGGCCCAGGTGGGACCGGATCAGGTCGAGCCGGGCCTGGGCCGCCGCCGGCCCGACCAGCGGCACGTTGCTGCCGAGCCCGTGTACGGCATGCGTCGGGTCCTGCTCCACCAGGCCGGCGGCGACGAGCAGGCTCAACGCCTCGGCGCGCAACTGGCCGGATCGCGCCGGATCGGACGTGGCGCTGCTGTCGGCGAGCACGACCCGCAACTCGGCCAGGTGGCCGATGTCCCTCGCGGTGAGGACGCGGTTGCCGTCGTGCTCCGGCCGGGCGCCTTCGGCGAGCGCCGTGGTGGCGTCGTAGCGCAGCCCCATGGCCCGGTCCTGGGCGACCGTGTCCGCCTCGGCCAGCATCGCGGCCACCGCCCGCCGGACGTGGTCCGGGTGCGCGCCGGTGGACACCTGCACGGCGGCACCGTCGGCGGTGTACTGGACGGTGGCGACGGGCACCACCGACGCGTCCGCCGGGGGGTTGGCCAGCTCGATACGTACCTGGAACGGGCCGTCGTCCGTGTCCAGCGTGACGGTGGCGGTGGCCGGGTCGACGGTCACCCCGTCGGGCAGCGGCCCGGCGGTCAGCGCCGCCTGGACGGCGTCGGCGGTGCGCGCGGGATCGGCGTCGAGCAACGCACCGCCGAAGGTCGTACCGGCGGCGGCCTGCCGCAGATCGGGCCCGTCGGCGGCGGAGTCGGAACCGCGCGGCCCGGTCGGACCGTCCGGACCGTCCGGCCCCATCCCGCCGTCGAGGTTCGTCGCGCCGTCGAGGTTTGTCGCGCCGTCGAGGTTTGTCGCGCCGTCGGCGTCCGTCAGGCCGTCGGTTCCGGTTCCGGCCAGACCTGTCGGCCCTTGATCCGGCCCTCGCGTCGCGCCTGTGTGTACTCCTCCATCACTCGCCGGGCTGGCAGGCTGGAGTGGACTGTGATCACTCCCGACCGGTCGATGATGTAGCTCCCCTGGCCGACGTGCATCCCCGAGGCCCGCTCCTGCTCCGAGAGTCTCTCCCGGGCCAGCCAGCCGAACTCGAACTCCCGAAGCACGATCGGATTCCGGGTCCCCAGCAGCCGGCTGATCAGCGTCAGCGCCTCGTCCCTGGTCAACTCGCCCCTCTCCGTCAGGCATCATCATCGCCCAGAGGGCATGGGTTTCCCGCACGTCAGCAGCCGGCATGTCCACCGACGCCGTACCCGTCTGAGGGTCCCACCACACCGGCGCGTCGGCGTCGGCCGGGAAGACGATCACGAAGGCATGTGAGCCGTCGACCTCGGGCTGGCCGTCCGCATCGAGGACGACGTTCCCGTTGTCGTCGACGAGCAGCCAGTCGGACACCACGAGCGCCGACGCACCGGGGCCCGCGTCCGCCACCTGCTGGTAGAGGTCGGCGTACTGCGCGGCCACCGCCTCGGTACGGGCCGACAGCGCATCGGGCAGGCTGTCGGGTCCGCCGATCCACTCCCCGCCGATCCATGCCTCGGCCCGCTCCAGACCGCCCCGCTCGCCGGAGACGCGATCGATCGAGCCGTCGTCGAGCCGGTCGGCCCAACGAGGTGCGGACACCTGCGGATCACCGCGGAAGCTGGCCAGCGCCGCCAGCGAGCTGTCGAGGCAGTTGTTGCCCCGGCCGGGCTGGTCCGGCCCACCGTCGTTGACCAGTTGCCCGTACGGGTGGGTGGACGGGTCCGCGAAGACGGCGTACCCCTGCGGCGTGGACAGGCTCGCGGCGAGATCGGCCTGGAAGCGGGGATCCTCCAGCGGGGCCAGCTCACCCGGCCCGAACCGCCGGCTCTCCGGCAGCGACGAATCGGCGCCGGGATTCCTCAGGCCGTCGGTTCCGCCGTCGGCCAGACTTGCCGCCCCGTCAAGCGGCCCTCCCTGCGCGCCTCCGTGTACTCCGTAATCAGCAGCGGCACGGGCAGACTGATCTGCGCCGTGATCACGCCCGTCCGGTCGATGATGTAGCTCCCATGGCCCAGCTGCCTGCCCTCCGCTCGTTCCTGTGGTGACAGCTGTTCCTTCGCCAGCCATCCGAACTCGAACGGATGCAGCTCGATCTCGTTCGCCGTGCCCAGCAGGCGCTTGATCAGTGCCAGCGCCTCGTCCTCCGTCATCCGAAACCCCTTCCACCGACGTCACCATCGACCACAGCGCGTACGTGTGTAGTACGTAGGCGGCTGGGTGCTGAGGCCACGTCAATCCCCGTTGCGGATCCCACCAGACCGGCCCCTCGGCACCCTCCGGATACACCAGCACCAAGGCGTGCGAATCCTGGACCTGCACGTTTCCGCCGTCGAGGACGAGTTCCCCGGTGTGCGGATCCGTCCTGAGCCATTCGGCCACGACCAGTGCCGCCGAGCCCGGACCCGCCTCCGCGACACGCTGATGGAGGTCCGCGTACTGCTCGGCAACCGCCGCAGCGCGGTCGGCCGGCGTCGTGGGTAGCCCTTCCGGGCCCCCAGACCACTCGGCGCCGAGCCATGCCTCGGCGCGATCGAGACCACTTGCCTCCCCCGTCATGGCGTCGATCGACCCGTCCGGTCGGACGTCCGGCCAGCGAGGAGAGGAGACCTGCGGGTCACCGTAGAAGCTGGACAGCGCCGAGAGCGAGCAGTCGAGGCAGTTGTTGCCACGCCCGGGCTGGTTGGGCCCGCCGTCGTTGATCAGTTGACCGTACGGATGGGTCGACGGGTCGGCAAAGACTGCGTACCCCTCAGGCGTCCGCAGGCTTTGCTCGACGTCCCGGTGATAACCCGAATCCTCCAGCGGGGCCAGCTCACCCGGCCCGAACCGCCTCGTCTCCGGCAACCCGTGGGCGGTGTCAATCGACACCGACGGTGGGCCCGCTCCGGTTGCCTCCGGTGCCCCCGGGCCGGCGTCGCTCGGTCCGCCGGGCCGCGCATCCCTGCCGGGGGCGTCGGCGGTCAGGTCGCCCGGTGACAGATCTCCGTCAGCTCGGCCTCGCTCGGCAACGGAACCGTCGTGAAGTGCGCCGTCTGGCGTTCCGCCGTCGTCCGGTCGACCTGCTCGATCGCGTGGCGTTCCGGATTCGCCCACAGGATCGCCGCCGCCACGTCCGGACGGAACGTCCAGGCGTCCGTCGACCGGTCCCAGATCACCGCCTGGGTCGGTCCCGTGCTGTCCGCCTCCGCGATCAGGTTGACCGGCGGGCCGGTCGGGTCGTCCGGTCTCCGGAGGAGGAAGTAGCCGAACGTCAGCGTCGCCATGCACGCCCCCCATCAGGTCGGGGTCCAGACCGGGCAGGTCGGACGCCGTCAATCCTCGCTCGGTGAGCATGTCGGCGAACGTGCGGCCCTGCTGCCCGAGCCAGTCGACGTACGAGTCCCGAATGCTGGCCTGCCGGGGCGAGGCCATCCACTTCGCGAAGCTGGTGTTCTTCGGGGTATCGAAGCGCGCGGTGTCCATGCCGCTCGGCATGCTCGCGGCGATGCCGTTGGCCTTGTTGATGGCCAGGATGTCGAGGAACGCGTGCACCCGGGCGGCCGGGGACTGCGCGGGGTCGCGCATCACCTCGTACGGCCCGTGGGTCTGCTTGCCGATCGCGTAGCTGGTCGCGGTCGGGAACTGCAACTCGAAGGTACGCCCGGTCGGTGACGTCAGGGTGCAGTTCAGACCGAAGAACCGGTTACCCGGGTGCCAGAAGTTCTTCAGGTCGGTGACCTGGTAGCCCTGCGCCTCCAACGAGGTAAGGACCGAGTCCACCGCTGGCCCGTACGCCTCGGACTCCGGCCCGCGCACCGAGAACCGCACCACGTCGTTGATGGTGTCCAGCGCCGGTCCGATGTCGTACCCGAGCGGTTCCAGCTCGGTGCGGAACTTGCGAGCCAGCGACTCCGCGCCCTTGACGCGGTGCTCCTCACCGAGGGTGCTCAGCGCATCCTCGTTGGTCAGCCCGAGCTGCGCGTTCACGTCGGCGTTGACGCTGTGCAGGTCGGCCAGGATCTGGTCGGCGTCCTGCTGCGCCTCGGTCAGCGCGTCGAGCAGGGTGGTCCGATCCGTTTCCGGGAGCCCGTCGAGATAGTGGTTCGGGGCCGGGTTGCCGTCGCTCAGTCCGCCGGATCCGGTGCCGGCCAGACCTGCCGGCCGGTTATCCGGCCCTCCCGTCGGGCCGCCGCGTACCGCTTCATGATCAGAGGTGGCGGCAGGCTGGGATGGGCGGTCACCACTCCCGTCTGGTCGATGATGAAGACCCCTTGGCCCAGTTGCCTGCCCTGCGCCCGCTGCTGCGGGGAGAGCGTCTCCTGGGCTGCCCAGCCGAACTCGAACGGGAAGACCGCCACCGGGTTGTCCGTCCCGAGCAGCCTGGTCATCAGCTGCCGGGCTTGCTCCCTGCCCATCGGCATGATCGGGCTGCACCTCCATCGACCACAGGTTGTGCGTCAGTCCAACATAGTCCCCGGGCAGCGGGCCGGTGATGGTGCTGGCGAACTGAGGATCCCACCACACCGGCCCATCCGCGTCCTGCGGGTAGACGAGCAGGAAGACGTGTTCGGCCGCACCCTGCACATGCCCGTCGGCGTCGACCAGGGGGTCCCCGGTCTGCTCGTCGATCCGGAGCCACTCGACCGCGACGACCGCGGCCGAGCCCGGTCCCGCGTCGAGGACGCGCTGGTAGAGCTCCGCGTACCGGTCCGCCACGGCGGCAGACCGCTCGGCAGGGGTACGGGGCAGGCTGTCGTTGTCGCCGGTCCACTCGCCGCCGATCCAGCTCTCGATCCGGCCGAAGCCGTCCAGCTCACCGAGCTGGGTCTCCAGTGATCCGTCGTCGAGCCGGTCCGGCCAGCGCGGGTGGGACACCTGGGGGTCGCCGTAGAAGCTGGCCAGCGCGGCAAGCGTGTTGTCGACGCAGTTGTTGCTGCGTCCCGGCTGGCCCGTCCCGCCGTCGTTGATCAGCTGGCCGTACGGGTGGGTGGACGGGTCGGCGAAGACCGCATAGCCGTCGGGCGTCAGCAGACTGTCCGCGAGGTCGTCCTGGTAGCGGGGGTCTTCCAAGGGCGCCAGCCGGTCCGGCCCGAAAAGCCGGGTGTCGGGCATCGCCCAGCCCTGCATGTCGGGCCAGGCGTCTAGGTCGGGATTCCCCTCGGCGTCCGGTCCGAGGCTCTGCTCGGAATTCGGATCGCCGTCCGTCACGTCCGCGGTCGGGTCCGCGTCCGCACCGGGGCGCCCGGTCGGTCCGGCATCCGGTGCCGTCCGGGCAGAAGGCACGGGTGCCTGCGTGTCGTTGGGTGCGGTCGAGGCCGGCGGAGTCGGTGCCTGGGAACGGTCGTTGGCTTGCGCCGATCGGACCGGATCACCCTCGGCGTCAAGCACGATCGACCACACGTCACCGACTCGCGAGCCGTGTAACGGGGCGGTGTCCGAGATCAGCTGATTCTGGCCGTCAAGCCAGACAACCGTGCCATCGTGGTTGACGGCGTTCCAGGTGTGTGCGCCGGGCTGGTCCGCCCAGGAGTTGACGATCAGCGCCGCTGAGCCCGGACCGGCCGCGCGAAGCGCCGCAGCGAGCGCATCCAATGCGGTCGCACCGTTGCCCGCGTGGGCAAAACTGGACCGAAGCGCCTGCTCCTGCCGCGCGGTGCTGCCCGTCTCGACCTGGGCCGACGTGGCCGTCGGCGCGGCCACCTCGGGCCGACCGAACCAGGTCGACAGGACCGAAAGCCCGACATCTGCACAGTTGTTGTCCCGCCCTGGAACGGCGGGTCCGCCGTCATTGACCAGCCCTGCCCAGGGCCCGCGTGGGTCCGGGTGCACCACCGGGCGTCCGGTCGCCTCGTCGCGCGGCACGGCCGCCTCGAGCGACTGCTGATCGGCTTGGCCGGGCGGGATCAGACCTTCCGGCTGGCCGTATGGACGATTTTGGCTAAGTGGCGGGCCGTTGCCCACCACGCCGGGCACAGACGGCTGGTAGACACTGACATCCCGTTCCGGGTCCGTGATCGGCTCGATGTTGAACTGCGGCAGGAAGTGCGCGCACGACCGACACGGCGGCCGGTAATGTCCGAGTTCGTATGTGACGCCGTCTGACCGAGCCGGCTTGACCTGATGCGTAACGATCTTGGAGCCTTGGAAGGCATCCAAGGCGTACTGCTCGAAAGTGCCGGGTTCGCCCGCGTCCCGCCACTGCTGTTCGAGCTGGTAAAGCTGATCGGAAACCAAGGCCACCTCGGCGCACTTGCCATGCCCGCTGCCCACGTCGTCAACCAAGGTCGCCGCCGTCCGGTTGAGGGCGGCCTGCGCAAGCGGATGAACTCTCGGTTGGGTGGGCGGCTTGGTGCCCTTGTCCGCAGTCATGCTCGTGTGCGTCGTGATGTCGCCGCTTGGCATGAGCAATGCGCCGGCCATACCTGGCTGCTTGCCCTTGGAGACAGTGGCGGCCTTGATCGCCGAGCGGACAGTGTCGGCCAGGGTCCGTGACGCCTCGATCAGGCTGCGTTCGGCATCCGGGCTGGCGGGGTCGCCGTCCACCGACGTCGGATCCAGATGCCAGCTGTGCGTACCGCGACCGGTCGGCCCCTCCGACCGCTTGAGGGTTTCCGGATTCACCGGTCCCGCGTCGGTACCCGGCCCGGTCGGACCGCTGTGGATGCTCCCTGTGCTGCCCGGCACCGGTACGACGACCGGCCCGTCGGTGCGGGTCTGCTGGGCCTGATCCGCGCGATCCGTGGCCGGGTCGACATCGCCGTCGTGGGCCACTGGCCCGGCGGTGTCGGGCGGGCTGGTCGTCGGGTCGGCGCCGGTCGTCTGGGCCGGCACCGTCGGGGCGGTCGGGTCGACCGACGTACGTGCCTCCGGCCGGCCGGAAGACGACGGGTTGCCCGGCTGGCTCGTGGTGCCCTGCTGCGCCGGCGTGCCCTGTGCCGGATTCCCCTGCTGGGCCGGCGTGCCTTGCTGTGCCGGCGTGCCCTGCTGGGTGGGCCCGCCCTGTTGAGTGGTGCTGGGCTGGGTCGGGCCGGCGGCCGGAGTCAGTGAGATCGAGCCCGCCGAGTTCGCCGCCGCAGGGTTGACGCCCGGCCCGGCGGGCGTTGTACGCCCTGGTGCGGGTTGCGCAGTGGTGTTGCCGGGCTGGGTGCCCGCCGCCGGCGGGGCGTTCGTCCCCGCCGGCGGCGTTCCGCCCGTGGTCGGCGTCGGCGCGTTCGGATTGGTCGCCACCTGCGGACCGGTCTGCGGACCGGCCGTGGGGCCCGAGTTCGTCGGGGCGGTGGGGCCGGTCGGCGCCACGCTGCCCGGCGTCGGTCCGGCCACCGGGGCGGCACCAGGCGCGCCGGGCAGCACCGCAGGCGGCGAGTCCGAGGCCAGGGAATCGGCCCGGCCGTCGACCGGAGCGTTGCCGGCGAAGTCGGTGGAGGAAGCGTCCGCCAAGGTGCGACCCGTGCCCGCCGACCCGTCGCCCGGCGTGGTCGTGGTGGCGTCCGTGCGCGGGCCCGCGACCTGTCCGCTGCCGCTGTGTTCGGTCGACCCACTCGCGGGTCGGTCAGGGCCGCGCGAGTCCGTGCCCGGTGCGGCCTGGCTGGGCGAGTCCGTGCCTGGCGCGGTTTGGCTGGGCGAGTCCGTGCCTGGCGCGGTCTGGCTGGGCGACGTGACCGGCTGGCCAGCGTCGGCGGTGGGACCGCCGCCCACGGTGGTGCCGTCTGTCGGCGCACCGGCGGGAGTCGTGGTCGCGCCATCGGCGGGAACGGCGACCGGGGTCCCGGTCGTGCCGTCGACGCGCGATGTGCCGTCGTCGGTGGTCGTGGCCCCACCGTCGACCGTCGGGGCAGTGGACCCGTCGACCGTCGGGACGCTCGTCGCGTCGACGGTCGGCGGCGCGAGGCTGATCGAGCCCGATCCGCTGTCCGGTACGGTGCCCGCACCGTTCTGGGTCGCGCCGCCGGTGTTGGTGTTCCCGCTGCCGGAGGTGCCACCCGCGCCGTTGGTGCTGCCGGCGGTAGCGCCCGACCCCGCGCCGTTGGTGCTGCCGGCGCCGGTCGAGCCGGACCCCGCGCCGGTGCCGCTCCCGGAGGTCGAGCCGCCGGTGGAACCGCCACCCGTGGTCGACCCGCCGCCGGTCGCGCCGGTACCCGTCGCGCCAGGGGCGCCGGTGGTCCCGCCGAGGTTGCCGAGACCGTTCGTGCCTCCGACGCCGAGGGACGGGTCGATCCCACCCGCGCCCAGGCCGGCGCCGGGCGTCTCGATGCCCATCTTGCCGAGGCCCCAGTTGGTGACCCTCGCACCGAGGTTGCCGCTGGCACCTCCCGCGATGGTCGCCCCGGTGCGACCGGCACCGCTGGCGAACCCGCCGAGAAAGGCATCCGCACCCGGCATGGCCCATTGGCCGTTGACCGAGCCGTTGGCGAGCACGCTGGCAGCCGGGGAGATGACCGCGTTCTGCATGCCGGAAGTGAGGCTGGTGCTACCCCAGCGGACCAGGCCGCTGCCCCGGAAGGACAGCTGCGACGGGCTGAACGAGAACGGCATCCGGGGCGCCGCCCGCCGGCCGGCCCAGTTCATGCCGGAGCCGAGCACGGCGCCGTAGGCGCCGCCCACGCCGGCGGTGAAGGTCCGGTTGCCGTCCCACTGCCGCCGCTGTCCGGTGTGCATCTGGTACGCCTGGGCACCGACGTCGATGATCAGCTCCTCGCCGATCTCCTCGAGCAGTTCCAGGCCGAGCCGGTTCAGGCCCTGCCGAAAACCCTGGCTCGCGACGATCTGCCCGATCCTCGTGCCGGCCGCCCGCAGCGCCGCCTGCATCCCGGCCCGGGTGAGCAGTTGGCGCCCCATCTGGGCGATCAGTCGCCGGAAAGCTACCGTCACGGCCTGTCGGCCGGCGGCCAGGATGCCCGGGATCGCGCCCGCCGAGACCCCGCCCAGCCAGGCCATCAGCAGCGCGACGAAGACCGCGATGACGGTGATGATGACCGCGATCAGCACGGTCAGCTTGGCGTACTCGATCTCCAGCGCGGCCTGGTCGCAGCCGACGGCGTACGCACCGGCGATCTCCTGGATCAGCGGCAGGCCGGTGTTCGGGTCGACACCGATCCTGTTCCACAACCCGCCGAACGCCTCGCCGGCCCCGCCACCCCAGCTCTGCAGGATCTTCATGACCGCCGGGTCGGCCTCGCCCAGCGTCTCGCCGACCAGGTCGGCCAGCGCCTGCCAGGCGTCGGCGAGCTCGCGCATTCTGTCTTCGTCGCCGCTGGGCCACGCCTCGCCCGCGCTCACCCAGCAGATGGCATCCCAGACCCACGCGTACTCGCCCAGCGAGTCCCTGGGATTGGGTACCGCCACCCCGCGTGCCCCTCTGTCCGATGCCGACTCGTGGCCGTCGCCCGACGGCTACTTGTCCTCGCCGCCGAACAGCGTCTTGACCATGTCGTCGACGTCGACGGTGCCCTCGACCGCGCCCTTGACGGTCGGTCCCATCAGTTCCACCACCGGAACGATGTCGGCGGCCATGTCGAGGACCTTCTGCGCCGGCTGGTCCTCGCCGCCGAGGTAGCTCTTGTTGAACTCGTTGCCCGGCTCGTCGTCGCCCCAGGGGCGGTCCCCGTTGAGCGTGCCGATCGTCGCGGCAAGGCCCTGCCAGCGCTGGGCGAGCCGGGCGCCAGCGGCACCGAGGGTGTTTGCGCCGTCGACCGCCGCGTCCGGCTTGACGAAAGTTTCGCGCAGCTCGGTCATCGCTTGTCCTCCCCGGGCAGGTCGCTGTCCAACTGGCGGAAGATGCCGTCGAGGTCGTGGTCCATGTAGGCCTGGAACTGGCTGTCGGGCACGAACGGACGGAGCAGCCGCTCGACGTCGGCCATCGCCTTCTCGGTGGCCCGCCGGATCGTCTCGGTGACGGTGGCGGAAAGCTCCTTCGAGTTCGGTCGGCGGTAGATGCGGGGGTCGAACTCGACCTTCGTCACCTGACCACGTGGCCCGACCGTGACGGTGACCAGGCCGTCGTCGGAGGTGACCGTCGCCTCCACCGCCTTGAGTCCCTGCTGGAGGTCGCCCACGCCGGAGCGCATCCGCTCGAACTGTGCCATCAGTTCGTCGGCACGGGCGCGCAGCGCCTGTACGTCCATGGCGTGTCCCTCCCCGTGCACGTCCACGTTCCGCCCGCGCCTGGGCGTGACGACTCGACCATACTTAATGGGCGCGACATTGGGGCGGTCGGTCTGCGGCCGTCCGCCGTTACGATTCACCGGCACCGGTCGACGAGAGAGCGAGCAGGAATGGTCCGTGACCGTCCCATGGCGGCATTCGCCCTGGTAGGTGCGGTGCTGACCACGGCACTGACCGTCCCCGCACCGACACCGGCCCGCGCCGCCCCGGCGATTTGCCAGAATCCGAGCGATCCGGGAGAGGTCAACACCGAGACGCCCTGGCACCAGCGGTGGCTCGCGCCGCAGCGGGTGTGGCCGTTCAGCACCGGTGCGCGGGTACGGGTCGCGGTCATCGATTCCGGCACCGACAGCAGTCATCCTCAGATGGCCGGGCGGGTGACCACCGGTTTCGACGCGCTTCGCGGCGCGCCGGGTGGCGACGTGGACTGCGTCTCGCACGGCACCGCGGTCGCCAGCATCATCGCCGCCGGCCGGCAGGAGGGCGTCGGCTTCTACGGCCTGGCGCCGGACGCCACGATCGTGCCGATCCGGGTCAGCGAGCGCAACGCCAACGAGGGAGCGGACGCCGGCGGTGACACCGTCACCGGTGCGGTCTTCGCGCGAGCGATCCGGCAGGCGGTCGACGACGGCGCAGACGTGATCAACATGTCGGTGACCCTCTACTACCCGGACCCGGACGTCGAACAGGCCGTCCGGTACGCCGTCGAACAGGATGTCGTGCTGGTCGCCGCCGCCGGCAACCAGCACCAGGACGGTGCCCGCCCCGACCCGGTGCCCTACCCCGCCGCCTTCGACGGAGTGATCGGCGTGGGTGCCATCGACCAGAACGGGGCCCGGATCCGGCAGTCCCAGATCGGGCCGTACGTCGACATCGTCGCCCCGGGCGGGGCGGTGGTGGCCGCCACCCGCCTGGTCGGTCACAGTGTCTGGGACGGCACCAGCTTCGCCACGCCGATGGTGAGCGCCACGGCCGCCCTGATCCGCTCCGCCGAGCCCAACCTGTCGGCGAAGGAGGTCACCAGCCGGCTGCTCGCCACCGCCGATCCGGCGCGGGGGGACGCCTCGCGCGGCTACGGCAGCGGGGTGGTCAATCCGTACCGGGCAGTCACCGAACGGCTGACCACCGGAGCACCGGTGGCCCAGCCGCCGCTGCCCGACGTGCCCTACGACGCCGCAGCGGCGGCGCGCGCCGAACGCTGGGCGGTCTTCGGCCGGCTGGCACTGTGGATCGGCCTGGCGCTGGCCACGCTCGCCGTCGTGGTGGCGGCGCTGGCGGTGCTGCTGCCGCGCGGCCGGCGGACGCGTTGGCGGCCCACCCGGCCTGCCGCGCCGCCGGCCGCCGGACCGGAGATCGACGAGCCCGAGGAGCACTTCTTCCGGGTGCCGAGTTCGATGCCACGCGGCTGACGGCAGCGGTGGAGGCCGGCTCTCCGCGAGTCGCCGGATACGACGATGGCCCGGCAAGGGGCCCGGGCCATCGGTTGCTGCGGTAGCGGTTCAGTCGCCGAACTTCGCGCGGTTGGCCGCCTCACGGGCCTGCATCTTCGAGGCCGACTCCCGCAACGCACGCTCGATCCGGCCGAGCAGGTCACGCAGGTCGTTGGCGGCCGACTCCCACTCGGTCTGCCGGCGGAAGTACGCCTCCCGGGCTTCACCGTCCCAGGTGGACAACAGCGGAGCGATGCCGGACTTGAGCCCGTCCAGCTCACCCGTCATGTTCCGAACCGCGCCGCTGCAGCTGTCCGCTGCCGCGTTCAGGCCGGCAAAGTTGTAGCGGATCTCCGTCATGAGTTCTCCCCCGTCAGAGCTTCAGGGCCGCGGTGATCTGGCCGGCGGTCGCACCGGCGCTGTCCATGTCGGACCTGATCTCCTCGTCGCTGACGTCGTAGTCCTTACCGGCCGAACCCACGGCCTCGGCGATCGCACGAAGCGCGACGTTGAGCCGGGCCATGTCCTGGTCGAACCGCTCACGCACCTGCTGGAAGGAACCCGCACCAGCGCCCTTCCACTGGTCGTAGAGCGGCGCGAGCTGGTCCATCAGCGAGTTGAGATTGCCGGTGAGCCGGTCGGCGACGCCATCGACGTCACCCTCGGTCTTCACCATCAAGCCGGTGTCGGTATTCATCGACATGGTGGAAGTCACCCCCGTCCTCGTTCGATCGCCCCGCTTCGCCGCGGCGGCGTGTCAGTCGGCGCTCAGGCACCATCGTCGTTCGAAACGGTAACGCGTCGTGTCCAGCCGGCGCTACACCGCTGCTCGGCCGCACCTCCATTGTGGCTGGTAGCTCACTCCGGGTCGAGGGCGAGTTTCGCGGTCGCCGGATCGAGGGCCGGCCCGGTGGGCAGCCGGACCACCAGGCTGGCGGGCAGACGCACCGGTTGCACCCCCGCGTAGCCGAGCATCGCCGGCACCCCCTCGGAGGCCAGCGGATAGCGGTAGCCGACATCGGTGACCAGGTTGAGGGTGCCGCCCTCCTGGTCCGGCGAGGAGACGGCCGTGACCAGGACCCCGTAGCCGGGCTCGATGACCACCCGGTCGGCCAACGGAATGCCGTCGCCGGTCTGCTCACCGGTACGCACCGGCTCGCGTACCGGTGAGACCTGCGAGTCGAGCAGCACCGTCGGCTCGTCCTGGCCGGGCTGGTAGGCGGCGCAGACGGCGGGCTGGTCACCGGCCAGCCGGGCGATCTCGGGCCGCTGCTCGGGCGCGCGGTGCCGTCCCTGGGCCGGCGCCGCCGCCTTCGGCGCGGCGGCGGCCGTACCTGCTGCGAGTTCGATCGGGAGCGGCTTCGTCCCGTCCGGGTACGCCGCCTGCGTCTCCCCGTCGGCCATGAGCACGTCCGCCTGCACCGGGGTGATCGGGACCAGCCGGGTCCGTTCGGCCAGGTAGTACTGGCGGCTGTCGTTCTGGCTCTTCACCACGAAGACCTGGCCGACCCGGGCGTCCGGCAACGCGGTCGAGGGCGCGCCCCGGTCGGACACCCGGCGAGGGGCGATCGGCTCACCGGCCGGCAGGGCGTTCAGCCACGCCCCGCCGACCTCCACCACCGGCTCGGCGCTCATGGTGAGCCCCTCCAGCACGATCTTCTCGTTGCGGATCTCGTACCGGTGGTCCCGCCAGACCAGGTGCAGCCGACTGGTCTTGCGGTCGCGCACCAGCAGCGCGGCGTCACCCGGCTCCCGTCCGCCGTTGGGCGCCCGTCCGACGGTGAGCACCGTAGTGGCGACGATCCCGCCGGCGGCGTCCCGGGCCGGCTGGGTGCACAGGGTCCACGGCCCGTCCAGGATCCGGTTGGGTGCCGGCAGCGAGTCCGGCGCGAAGGGAATGCCGATACGGGGGCCGCGCGGGGTGCCGACCAGCGAGTTGCGGGAGACCGAGACGGTCGGTGCAGCCGATTCCATGGCCAGCAGGGCGGAGGCGTAGTTGAGCACCGGATGCAGGCGACCCTCCCGGTACAGGTACCGGGTGCCGGTCTCCTTCTCCAGGATGACCGCGCCGCCCTCCTTCCACTTGGTGGCCCCACCAGGACGCAACAGACCGTAGACGCCCACGGCGGCCAGGCAGAGCACGGCCACCATGACGCTGGCGAAACCGGCGCCGCCGAGCCGGCGGAACGGTGCCGCCTCCGGGTCGGGCTCGCGCGCCACCAGCGCGGAGGTCATCCGCTGCACGAAGAACTGGTACGACTGGACCTGGTCCCGCCGCGACGGCATGGCAGCCCTCCCCCTGGCGTACGCCGGCACGGTCACGAAAGCCGGACCGCGCTGCCTACCATAGGCACGGCGTCGAGCCGGCCGGTGCCCGCACCCATTGCGGACCGGTGGAACCGACGACGGCAGCCGAGGAGTCTTACGATGATCAGCCGCGACGAGGCTCTGGCCATCGCCCGCCAGTGGGCCGGCGAAAGCCAGCCGGTGCTTGACGTGACGCTGTTCGAGTTCGACCTCGGTTACGTCGCCTGCCGGGTCGAACCGGCCGCCCCCGCGACTGGCGGGCCACCCGCTCCGCCTCCCGCCACCGGTTATTCCCGGGCGGTCATCGACCGCGAGACCGGCGAGGTGTCTCAATGGCCCTCGCTGCCCTGGCAGACCATCGCCGAGCGGTACGTGCAGCGTCGCGCCGCCCAGGCACGCTTCCCACCCGACGTGCGGCATGTGCTGGAACAGGCGGGGTGGTTCCCAGGCCGCGATTTCGGCGCGGCAGTCGACCACTGGATGGTCCGCTTCGCCGACGAACTGGCCGGGCTGGATTGCCCGCCGATTGCGCGGAACGCGCTGGTCGAGTTCGGTGGCCTGCGACTGCCTCAGTTCGGTCGCCGCGGCCACCTGGGAGGCGGCTTCATGAGCTACATCCACCCGACGCGGGGTGGGGTGGTGACCGAGGCAGCTCGGGATTTCGCCGAGGAGTACGACAACCCGGTCTACCCGCTCGGCAACAACGAGGACGGCCCGTCCGAACTGGTCGTCGACGCGCAGGGACGGGTCTTCATGCTGCATTGGGCGGACGACTTCTTCGTCGGCCCCGACGTCGATTCCGCCATCGTCAAGCTGATCCGGGGTGGCCCGATGGCCGAGGCCAGCGACCGCGACTGGTGAGCCGGCCGGGTCGGGCCACCTCCACCGGCGGACCGGGTCAGCCGTTGATCGCCCGCATGAAGGCGTACAGGCCCAGCACGCTGCACGCCACCGGTACCACGGCGAGCTGGAGCAGGATGTCGAACACGTCGCCGAGCCGGGCCAGCCGGGGCGACGGGGCACGCCGGCTGTAGGCGAGGCCGGCACCGGCCGAGAGCCCCGCCGCGACCAGCGCCACCGGCAGCACGGCCAGCACCCGCGCCGCCGTCGACGCGTCGGCCGCGCCGACCAGCGGCAGCAGGCCCAGACCCACCAGGCCGACGGCGAGCATCGGCACTCGGTGCCGAACGGTCGAGACCAGCCGGGCCCGCAGCAGGTAACCCAGCGAGATCACCCCGGCGAGCAGCAGCGCGGAGAGCGTGCCGGTCGCGGTGAGCACGATCAGGCAGCCGATGGTGACGACGAACGCCCCGAAGATCGTCCCGGTGAGTACCTCGTCGGCGCGGGCGGTGGCCTGGTAGACCACCTCACGCTTCGGCTGCGGCTCGTCGCGCAGCAGGTCCTCGGCGGTGCGCGGCAGCGCCGGCATCGGCATCTTCCCGAGCCGGACGGAGAGCAGCGGCATGGCCGGCAACAGCAGGGCCACCGCGCTGACCACGACCGCGGTGCCCTGGGCGGCGTCCATGGAGCCGAGGGCGAGCAGCCCGCCCACCATGCCCCAGAACCCGACGAAGACCGCGGCCACGAAAACGCGGGTCGCGTCGCCCACCCCGAGCAGGCCGAACAGCCCGGACAGCAGCAGCACGGCGGAGCCGAGCAGCACGTGCGGCGCACCCAGCGCCCACACCGACTCCCCGGTGCCGATCACCAGCACGCCGCCGACGAAGGCGTAGGGCAGCCCGGCGGCGGCGACGACCGCACCGGCGAGGGAGTCGGCCATCGCCCGGGACAGCACGATCCCGCTGAGTAGCAGCACCCCGGCCGCGCCGAGGGCGACCGCCCCGCCGAGCCAGCCAGGCTGCTCGGAGGTGACGATCACGACCAGACCGAGCAGTAGCAGCACCCCGGCCACGATCAGGCCGGTCAGCCGGGTCGCGAACGGGGTCCAGACCACGCCGCGCCGGCGGGCGCCGTCGGCGACGGCCTCCATCAGATCGTCGTACGCCAGCTCCGGCCACTCGGTACGCCGGGGCACCAGGTGCAGCGTCTCGCCGTCGCGGACGTTCTGGGCGGCCAGCGTACGGGTCAGGTCGACGGCGGTGCCGTCGCTGCGGCGCAGCATCCAGCCGCCGTGGCTGGTGCCGTCCGACGGTTCCTCGTCGGCTTGGCGCAGCACGGCGGGCAGCAGCCCGACGAGCGGCAGATGCTCGGGAAGGGCGAGATCCAGCCGCCGGTTGGGGGCGACGACGGCGATTCGCGCGAGTCCGGTTCCGGCCTGGGTGACCACTGACGACCCCTCGGTACGAGGAGCGGGCCGATGGGCCCGCGGCTGTCCTGACGGGGAAAGGCTACCTACCATGTGCCGGTGACGCGGGTCCCGGTTCACCGCGGTGGTCTCCGGACACCGACGGGGTTGCCCGCGTAGCACCTGATGGCGTTTCGTGAGGTCCTAGTGGGCTTGACGCGGCGGCCGAACGTGCGGGGGTGCCGGGCGTGCACAACACGCCCACGAGAGGCAACGGAGGTCTGTCACGTGAGCACGGTGGTCGTCAAGCGACCCGCCCGGCAGCCGGAACCGGAGTATCCCTCCGGCGAGGTGCTGTTGGAGGCGCCACCCGAGGTACCCGCCCCGAGCGGCAAGGCCTGGGGGCAGATGCTGATGCTGCTGCCGATGCTCGCCGGCTCCTTCGCGATGGCGCTGATGTTCGCCGGCCGGGGTGGGTCGACCCTCGGCTACGTCACCGGAGGCCTGTTCGGACTCTCCGCCATCGGCATGCTCGCCTCCCAACTGACCAACAACTCGGGCGGCCCGGGCAAGCAGGAGATGCTGCAGAAGCGCCGCGAGTACATGACCCACCTGTCGCGGCACCGCCGTCGGGTGCTCAAGACGATCCGAAAGCAGCGGGAGGCCGCCTTCTACCGGCACCCGGACCCGGACACGCTCTGGTCGCTGCCGCTGGGCCCGCGGCTGTGGGAACGCCGTCGCGGCGACGTGGACTTCGCCACCGTACGCATCGGTCTGGGGCCGCAGGAGCTGGCCACGCCGCTGGTGCCGCCGCCCGCGACGTCGCTGGAGAAGCTGGAGCCGATGTGCGCGCTGGCTCTGCGCCGGTTCCTCACCACCTACGGCGAGGTGCCGGACCTGCCGGTGACCATGGCGCTGAACGGATTCGCCCGGGTGCACCTACGCGGCGACACCGACGCCGCCCGTGGGATGGTCCGGGCGGTACTCGCCCAGGCCACCGCGTTCCACGCCCCCGACGACATGCTCGTGGCGATCTGCGTGGCACCCGATCGGCGGGCCGCGTGGGAGTGGACGAAGTGGTTGCCGCACGCCCTGCACCCGTCGCGGACCGACGCGCTCGGCCAGCTGCGGCTGGTGGCGCCCTCGGTGACCGGACTGGAGGCGATGCTCGACGACGTGCTGGCCAGTCGGCCACGGTTCAACGCCAGCGGTGGGGCGCCGCAGGTCGGCGGACCGCACGTGCTGGTGGTCATCGACGGCGGCGACACCGCCGGGTCGGACCACCTGATGACCGACGGCGGTGTGGAGGGCGTCACCCTGCTGGACCTGTCCACCCCGGCGCCGCGGATGCTCGACCGGTCGCGGCTGGTGCTGGAGGTGACGGCGGACGGCAAGCTGCACAGCACCACCGTGGACGGGCCGGCGGAGATCGGCCGGGCCGACGACTGCCGGGTGACGGAGATCGAGGCGCTGGCCATGCAACTGGCCCCGCTGCGCCTGTCGGCCGCCTCCCGGGGCAGCGGCGACACCCCGCTCGCCACCGAGCTGGGCCTGGCCGATCTGCTCGACCTCGGCGACCCGTACGAGTTCGACGTCGACCGGGCCTGGCAGCCGCGCCCCAACCGGGACAAGCTGCGGGTGCCGATCGGGGTGGGCACCGACGGCGGGCCGGTGGAGCTGGACCTGAAGGAGTCGGCGCAGGACGGCATGGGCCCGCACGGGCTGCTCATCGGCGCGACCGGTTCCGGCAAGTCCGAGCTGCTGCGCACCCTGGTGCTGGCGCTGGCCGCGACGCATTCGTCGGAGAGCCTCAACTTCGTCCTGGTCGACTTCAAGGGTGGTGCCACGTTCACCCGGCTGGACGCGTTGCCGCACACCAGCGCGGTGATCACCAACCTTGCGGACGAGCTGCCGCTGGTGGACCGAATGACCGACGCCATCAACGGCGAGCTGGTCCGCCGGCAGGAGCTGCTGCGTGCGGCGGGCAACTACGCCTCGCA
Organism: Micromonospora craterilacus; assembly: GCF_003236315.1. Lineage (GTDB taxonomy): Bacteria > Actinomycetota > Actinomycetes > Mycobacteriales > Micromonosporaceae > Micromonospora > Micromonospora craterilacus. The sequence continues at coordinate 3,855 of NZ_POTY01000042.1, read as the reverse complement.
ACGCGACTACGAGAAGGCCCGGGCGGCGGGCGCTCCGCTGTCACCGCTGCCGAGCCTGCTCATCATCTGCGACGAGTTCTCCGAGCTGCTCACCGCGAAGCCCGACTTCATCGACATGTTCGTGCAGATCGGCCGGGTCGGCCGGTCGCTCGGCGTGCACCTGCTGCTGGCCAGCCAGCGGCTGGAGGAGGGGCGGCTACGGGGGCTCGACACGCACCTGTCGTACCGGATCGGTCTGCGGACATTCTCCGCGATGGAGTCCCGGGTGGTGCTCGGCGCCACCGACGCGTACGAGCTGCCCCGCTCGCCGGGCCACGGATATCTGCGCTTCGGCACCGAGCCGCTGATCCGGTTCAAGGCCGCGTACGTCTCCGGGGCCTACCGGAGCAAGACCGCCGCGGCGGTCGCGGCTGGCGACGGCGAGGACCGGGTACGCGAGTACAGCACCGTCTACGTGGCCCCGCCGGTGACCCGTACGCCACACCAGGAGGAGACGCCGGAACCGGCCGACGGAGTCGGCGAGAGCGTGCTGGACATCCTGGTCGGGCGGCTCGCCGGTCGGGGCAAGCCGGCGCACCAGGTGTGGCTGCCGCCGCTGGCCGAGCCGCCGACGATGGACCAGTTGCTGCCCCCGCTGACCGCCGACCCGGCCCGTGGGGTGACCGTGGCGCACGCCGGCCTGCTGGGCGAGCTGCAGGTGGCGGTCGGCATCGTCGACAAGCCCTACGAGCAACGCCGGGACGTGCTCTGGTTCGACCTGGCCGGGGCGGCCGGCCACGCGGTGATCGTCGGCGGCCCGCAGAGCGGTAAGAGCACCCTGCTGCGGACGGTGGTCACGTCGCTGGCGCTGACCCACACCCCCCGGGAAGCCCAGGTGTACTGCCTCGACCTGGGCAGCAGCGCGCTGTCCTCGCTGCGCGACCTGCCGCACGTCGGCTCGGTGGCGACCCGCCTCGACGCCGGCCTGGTCCGGCGTACCGTGGCCGAGCTGCAACTGCTGATGGGCGAGCGGGAGCGGCGGTTCGCCGAGCGCGGCGTCGACTCGATGGCCGAGTACCGGCGGGGCCGCCGGCACGGCCAGCACAACGACGACCCGTTCGGGGACGTTTTCCTGGTCATCGACGGTTGGGCGACGCTGCGGGCCGAGTTCGAGGACCTCGAACCCACCATCAACGACATCGCCAACCGGGGGCTCTCCTTCGGCATCCACCTGATCGTCACCGCCGGACGCTGGATGGACCTGCGCCCGGCCGTCCGGGACGTCTTCGGTACCCGGCTGGAGCTGTGGCTGGCCGACGCGAGCGACTCCAACCTGGACCGCCGGGCGGCGATGAACGTGCCGGAGAAGTCGCCGGGCCGGGGCATCACGCCGGACGGGCAGCAGTTCTTGGCGGCGCTTCCCCGGGCCGACAGCGCACAGGAGTCGGAGACCCTGTCCGAGGGAGCCCGCAAGCTGGTCTCCGACCTGGCCGCCGCCTGGCATGGCCCGGGCGCACCGCCGATCCGGCTGCTCCCGCCGGTGGTCCCCTACGGCAGCCTGCCGAGCACCGGCCGCCCGGGAGTGCCGATCGGCATCGCCGAGGTGGATCTCCAGCCGGTGCACCTGGACTTCGCCGCCGACCCGCACTTCATCCTGTTCGGCGACGGCGAGTCGGGGAAGAGCACGTTCCTGCGGGCGCTGGCGCAGACGATCGTCGACCGCCACGAGCTGACCGAGGCTCGGCTGGTCCTGGTCGACTACCGGCGCAGCCTGCTCGGCGACATCGACACGCCACACCTGATCGGGTATGGCTCGACGGCACAGGTCACCGAGAGCATCGTCGCCGAGGTGGCCGGGGTGATGCGCGACCGACTGCCTCCGCCCGACATCACCGCGGAGCGGTTGCGGGCCCGCGACTGGTGGAAGGGCCCCGACCTCTACGTGCTGGTCGACGACTACGACCTGGTGGCCGGCGCGGGCAGCAACCCGCTGACCCCGTTGCTGGAATTCCTCCCCCAGGCCCGGGACATCGGCCTGCACCTGGTCATCGCCCGGCGCACCGGCGGCGCGAGCCGGGCGTTGTACGAGCCGGTGCTGATGCGGCTGCGCGAGATCAGCACGCCGGGCATCGTGATGTCCGGCAACCGGGACGAGGGGGTGCTGCTCGGCACGGTCCGGCCCGGGCCACTGCCACCGGGCCGGGGCTGGCTGGTGTCCCGGCGCGGCGGTACCCGGCTGGTGCAGTTGGTGCACCTTCCACCACGCTCGTGACCGGCGAACGGGGTTGCTCGATCAGGCTACCGTCGGCCAGAGTGGACTTACGGTGCGCGGCTGCGGTCTCTGGCTCCTCGGAGTAAGACCAGCCGCGCCAGCACCATGTGAGCGAACGGGGGAGGGACATGGGCGACGAGTGGCTCGTCGATGAGAACATCGACGTCGACATCAACCAGCTGAAGGACTTCGCGCAGGCCATCCAGAAGGAGTTGGAGACCAACTTCCAGCCCAGCTTCGAGAACGGCCTCCGCCCGATGCTCACCGTGCAGGCGCCGTTCGGCGGCGGCGGGCTCAAGGAGGCCGCCTTCTTCCGGGGCCGGCACGACGAGAGCCGGATGGCCGTGTCCCACCTGATGGGCGACGTGATGAAGGGGCTCACCGCACTGAGCGTGGCCGCCGTGTCCATCTCCGCCGAGTACCTCACCGGCGATGCGTTGGCCCAGGCCACCAACGAGGACGTCTTCAACGCGTTCTACGCGGTGGACGGCCAGGAGACCCTCAGCGGCCAGTGGCAGCAGGGCGAGGGCGACCCCACGGCCGACATGCCGGCGGAGGCCACGAACCCCACGCCCATGTCGCCGTACCAGGGCATGGACTCCTGCCCGACCGATGACCAGCGGGAGAACACCCCGGAGTGGGCCAGGACCGAGGTCGTGGGCGAGGGTTCGGGCGCGTACGTGATCTCCGGCGACACCGAACGCATGCACGGCGAGGACCTCCGGCTGGACCAGTCGAACCTGCGGTGACAGGCGGCAGGGCCACGGGACCTGAGGAGCGGGGATGACCAACGACTACTACGGCTGGACGGCGCCGAACTACCACCAGTACACCGGTGTCACGGACGACTACGCGGCCGAGCGGGCCGCCCAGTCCACGCCGTACGAGCCCACGAGGTGGGACGACGTCAACATCGAGCAGATGTGGGAGTACGTCCGTAAGGAGAGCGACGAACGCACCACGGCGCTCGCCGAGACCTGGCGGCGGGCGGCCAGCCTGCTCCAGTCCACCCGGGAGAACCTCAAGCGCCACGCCGACTCGCTGGACGCCAGGTGGAGTTCACCGGCGGCCCGGGTCTTCATGTCCCGGGTCGGCGCGACGCTGCACTCGCTCGACGAGTGGAAGGAAGTGGCCAGCAACAACGCCACCGGCCTGGAGCAGATCGCCGGCAAGATCAAGGCCTCGCAACGCGACATGCGGGAGCTCTGGCTGCAGTACAAGGCCGAGCAGCAGCGACAGCAGGAGATCTACGAGAAGGACAAGGCCGAGATCACCTTCAGCGACATCTTCGGCGACAACCACAAGACGTACGAGGAGGTCCAGCGGGAGTTCCACCAGCGGGCCAAGGACATCGCCAAGCCGCTGGCCGACCTCTACATCGACGTCTACATCTCGAACATCTCCCGGGGCGGGAAGTTCAAGGGCCCGACCGACGCGGTCATGAAAAGCCCGGACATACCTGCGCCGGGCAGGCCGGGCACAGTCGGTAACCGGCCGGTCAAGCCCGGGGTGGACGGCAACCGTCCAAATCGTCCGAGTCGTCCGGATCGTCCGGACACGCCCACCCGGCCGGATCTGGGCGACCGGCCGACCGAGCCCACCAC
>NZ_POTY01000429.1 GCF_003236315.1 Micromonospora craterilacus | reverse complement strand
GGGTCAGGCGGTGAAGTCGAGGATCACCTTGATGTCCTGCGGCCCCGGGGAGTAGGCGGCGGAGCGCGGTGGCGCACCGTCGCTGGGCGGGGCGTCGAGCGGCGGGGCGAGCAGGTCGGGACGGGGTACGCCACCGATGCCGGACTGCTCGGCGGCGATCTTCTCCTGAAGGCGGAGGATGCCGTGCAGCAGCGCCTCCGGCCGGGGCGGGCAGCCGGGCACGTAGACGTCGACCGGGATGAGCTGGTCGACGCCCTTGGTCACCGAGTACGAGTCCCAGTACGGGCCGCCGCAGTTGGAGCAGGCGCCGAACGAGATGACGTACTTCGGCTCGGGCATCTGGTCGTAGAGCCGCTTGATCGCCGGGGCCATCTTGTCGGTGACCGTGCCGGAGACCACCATCAGGTCGGCCTGCCGGGGCCCGTGCGCGAACGGGATCACGCCGAGGCGCATGAAGTCGTGCCGGGACATGCTGGTCGCGATGAACTCGATGGCGCAGCAGGCCAGCCCGAAGTTGAAGACCCAGAGCGAGTACCGCCGACCCCAGTTGAGCACGAACCGGATCGGCTCGCCGAGCACCGCCGGTAGCTGCACGACCGCCCCCTTCCCGTCCCGGACAGTCAACCACAGCACCGGCGTCCGCCCGGAGGGCAGCCGAGTCAGTAGGTGGGGCGTTGCAGCAGGCTCACGAACTCGACCAGCAGCCGCTCCCGCAGCGCCGGTGGCGCGGCGTCGAGCAGCGTGTTCACCGTCGCCAGCCCCTCCGGCAGCCGGCCACCTCCGCTCAGGCCCAGCTCGGCGGCCAGGCCGGCGACCAGGTCGCCGGTGAGGGAATCCGGGGAGAGCGAGCCGACCAGGGCGAGCAGCTCCGGCGGCAACGCGACCGACCCCGCCGCGCGGGCGGCGGCGACCGCCTCGGCCAGGTCGGGGGCGAACTCGGCCGCCCGGGGTGCCACCGCCGCGGTCACCGTCAGGTGCACGCTGCGCGGCAGGCCGGCGTACGTCAGCTGGGGTTGGGTGTGCCAGCCGCGCGCGGCCAACTCGTCGACCAGCACGAACAGGTCGGGCCCGGGATCGGTGGCGGCGAAGCAGACCACGGTCGACTCGGGCTCGGCCACCAGCCGCAGCCCGTCCACGCCGCGCACCGCGTCGGCCAGTACCTCTACCGCCGCCCGGGTCCGGCGGGTCAGCTCCAGGTAGCCGTCGTCGCCGAGGTGCCGCAGGGTGGCGTACGCGGCGGCGATCGGGCCACCGGACCGGGTGGAGGAGATCACCGGGTTGATCATCGTGTACCCGGGCCAGTCGGCGTACGCGAAGTACTGCGGGGCGCGCAGCGCCGGGTCACGGTGCAGCAGCACCGAGACGCCCTTCGGGGCGTACGCGTACTTGTGCAGGTCCACCGAGATGGAGGTGACCCCGGGCACGGCGAAGTCGAACGCGGGCACCGGTGCGCCGAGGCGACGCAGGTACGGCAGGGTCCAGCCGCCGAAGCAGGCGTCCACGTGGCAGCGCACCCCGGCCGCGGCGGCCACCTCGGCGACCTGTTCCACCGGGTCGACGACGCCGTGCGCGTACGACGGGGCGGAGCAGGCCACCAGCACCGTCTCCGGCCGGATCGCGGCGGCCATGTCGGCGACCGCCGGCCGCAGGGTGGCCGGGTCGAGCGGCACCGGGTCGAGTTCCACCCGCAGGTAGTGGGCCGCCTTGGCGAACGCGGCGTGGGCGCTGGCCGGTACCACGATCCGGGGCGCGGCAACGTCCGGCCGGGCGTCCCGGGCCGCCTTGACGGCCAGGATAAGCGACTCGGTTCCCCCGCTGGTGACGCTGCCGACCGCGTCCGGCGCGCTGGTGCCCGGCCCGCCGCCGAGCAGCCGTGCCGCCGCCCCGACCAGCGCGTTCTCCATGGCCAGCAGGGATGGAAAGGCGGTCGGGTCGAGCCCGTTGACGTGGGCGCTCTCGGCGTACGCGGCGGCGGTCAGCGCGTCCAGCCCCGCCACGCCCGGGTCGTACACGTACGCGAACAGCCGCCCCCCATGCGTAGGCCGGTCCAGCGCCCGCAACTCCCGGATCTCTGCCAACACTCGCTCTCCCGGCACCCCGTGCACGGGCAACGCCGACCGGTCTTCGTCGATCATGGAGTAATGGTGCCCTTTCCGTGCGGCTTGGCGGCTTTCCTCCCCCAGCACGCCGGAGGGGGCGGTGGTTAGGGGG
>NZ_POTY01000428.1 GCF_003236315.1 Micromonospora craterilacus | reverse complement strand
AGTCGGGGGTGATCCGCACGCGGCGGGTTCACCAGGGGCGGTTACTCGGGGGCATGTCTCAGGGGGTCGAAGGCGGGCCCGGCGGGCATCACCCAGAAGAACTCGCCCTCGGTGTCGTAGTCGTAGATCAGGGCGGAACTGCCGGATGGCATCTTCTCGTCGCCCGGCTGCCGGATCTGCACCACCGCCGACGAGCCGTCGGTCGCGGTCACCTCGGCCTGACCGAAGTCGGCGGTGACCGTACCGGTGCGCACGACGCAGAGGCGGCCGACGAAGGCGTGCCGGGTGGCGTCCGTCTCGGTCGGGAAGAGCCGGCTCAACGGCACCGCGACCAGCCGGGTCACCAGCCACGCGCAGGCCGCGGCGGCCAGCAGAACACCCACCGAGACGGCGATCCGGGTGCCCGCGCCGAGACCTAGGCCGTCGAGCAGGGCGGTGCCGGCCAGGCTGACGAACCAGGCCACCGCGACGAGCAGAGAGAAGATGACGGCACTGGGCACACCACCGAGCCCGAGACCGGCGAGGAAGGTACCCGGTACGCCGTCGACGTCCAGGTCGTCGCCGAGATCAAGCACCCCGGTCAACACCAGCAGCCAGTAGCCGACGACGACCACCAGCAGGAAGCTGAACAGCACGGTCGGAAAACTGAGCGCCGCGCCGAGAAATCCGGTCACCGCGTCCTCCTCCCCGTACCCGGTGGCTCTTACCGGCCACCGGCACGATGATCGTGACACGGGGTGTCAACGCCCACCCGGGCCGATCGGCCGATCCCCGTTGGCCTGACCGGCCGAGATCAGCCGAAATTGACCGTGATCAGCGCGCCCAGCGTCGCCGACCAGCACTGGGCCCGGTGTCCCCGGCCAGCCGGTATCGCCCGAGCTCCCCGTCGGCTCGGCCGAGGTGAGGTGGCGGGTGCCGAGGACGGTGATGGCGGCGTCGACTTCGGCCAGAGGGCCTAACTGGGTACGGCGATGCGGCCGTCGACCGCTGCGGCGGCGATGTCCGAGCGGTGGTGCGAGCCGGCCAGCGTGATGCCGCGTACCAACTGGTAGGCCGCGTCCCGGGCGGCCGCCAGGTCGGCGCCGGTGGCGGTGGCACAGAGGACCCGGCCACCGGCGGAGAGCAACGCGCCGTCGGCGGCCCGGCGGGCGGTGCCGGAGTGGATGACGCCCGGACGGTCCACGCCGGTGATCACATCACCGGTACGCGGCTGCGCCGGGTAACCCTCGGCGGCGAGCACCACGGTCACCGCAGCGCCGGTGCGCCAGCGCAGCGGCGGGTGTTCGGCCAGCGTGCCGGTGGCCGCGGCGTGCAGCAGCCCGGCCAGCGGCGTCTCCAGCAGGGCGAGCACCACCTGGGTCTCCGGGTCGCCGAAGCGGGCGTTGAACTCGATCACCCGGGGGCCGTCGACGGTGATCGCCAGCCCGACGTAGAGCAGGCCGGCGAACGGGGTGCCCCGACGGCGCATCTCGGCCAGGGTCGGGTGCACCACATCGCGCATGACCTCGTCGACCAGACCGGGCGGTGCCCAGGGCAGCGGCGCGTACGCGCCCATCCCGCCGGTGTTCGGACCGGCGTCACCGTCGCCGACGCGCTTGAAGTCCTGCGCCGGCAGCAACGGCACGGCCGCCTCGCCGTCGGTCACCACGAACAGCGAGACCTCGGGGCCGGCGAGGTACTCCTCGACGACCACCCGGCCACAATCCCGCGCGTGCGCTTCGGCCGCGGTGCGATCGTCGGTCACCACCACACCCTTGCCAGCGGCGAGCCCGTCGTTCTTCACCACGTACGGCGGGCCGAACTCGTCCAGCGCCGCAGCCGTGCTCGACTCGTCGGTGCAGGTGTACGCGCGAGCGGTGGGCACGGCGGCGGCGGTCATCACGTCCTTGGCGAACGTCTTGGAGCCTTCCAGCCGGGCCGCCTCGGCCGATGGCCCGAACACGGGGATGCCCTTGGCACGTACCGCGTCGGCGACCCCGGCAACCAGCGGCGCCTCCGGCCCGACCACCACGAGATCGGCGCCCACCTCGACCGCGAGCGCCGCGACGGCCGCCGGGTCGGTCGGCGTGACCTCACGCAGCTCGGCCACCTCGGCGATCCCCGGGTTTCCCGGTGCCGCGATCAGCTGCTCTAGAGACGGATCGTCAGCGAGGCGCAACGCGAGCGCGTGCTCCCGCCCCCCGCCACCCACAAGAAGAACCCGCACAACCCGGCATCCTACCC
>NZ_POTY01000427.1 GCF_003236315.1 Micromonospora craterilacus | reverse complement strand
GCGCGGGGGTCAGGACGGGGGACGCCATTGGGCGGCCACGGCGGCGGCGCTGCCCAGCAGGCGGGGGGTGATGGTGCCGAGGGCGGCGTCGCGGGCGCGCAACGCCAGCCGGCCCCGGGTCTGCAGCACGGCCGACATCCGTCGGGTCTGCCGGACCACGGCCGCGGCGCGGGGGCGGCGCGACCGGTCGTACGCGACCACCGCGTCGGGCAGCCGCGATTCGCGCAGCAGCGCGGCGAGCGTCGCGGCGTCCTCGAAGGCGAGGCAGGCCCCCTGCCCGAGGTGCGGCGGCATAGCGTGGGCCGCGTCGCCGAGCAGCACCACCCCGCCCGGTCCGACCGGGAAGCCGTACGCCCGCGGCAACGGGCGCAGCTCACGGATTTCCTGCTGCACCAGGTCGGCCGGGTCGGTGGCGGCCAGCAGCTCGTCGACCGGCGCGGGCCAGCCGGCGTACCAGCGGCGCAGCAGGCCCAGCTGGGTCTCCGGCGGCTCGGGTCGGGGCGCGCCGGCCGCAGTGGCCATCCAGTAGATGCCACCCCGGCTGGAGGCGCCGGAGGAGCCGCGCTCGCCCAGCGAGGCGGCCACGAAGCGGTAGCCGGCGCCGAGGATCTCCCCAACGACGGGTTCACCGGCGGGCAGGCTCGGCGCCCGGTACCAGGGGATCACCGCCCGCCAGGCGGCGCACCCGGAGCTGACCACGCCCGCCTCGGGGGCGAGCTGACGGCGGACCACACTGTCCGTGCCGTCGGCCGCGACCACCAGATCCGCCTCGAACATGTGCCGGCCGTCACCGACCGCGGGGCGCAGCCCCGAGGCCGCCCGCACCGTCCGCACGGTCACCCCGGTACGCAGCTCGACCCGGTCGCCCAGGCCCGCGATCAGGGCGTCGTGCAGGTCCTCCCGGTGCACCACGACCGGAAGGCGCTCGGCCGGAGTCTGCCGCGGCTGCACCAGCCAGTGCCCGTCGGGGCGACGTACGCCGCTGTCGGGCAGCGGGGTGGCGATCGCGTCCAGGCCGGCGCCGAGGTCCAGCGCGCGCAGGGCACGGACCCCGTTGGGCCAGAGCACGACGGCGGTCGGCTCGGGGCGGATCCGGTCGGCCCGTTCCAGGAGGGTGACCTGCCAGCCCGATCGGGCGAGCGCGCCGGAGACCGCCAGGCCGCCGAGGCCACCGCCGACCACCACTGCGGTCCGCATGGCGCCGCCCCTCAGCTGTCGCGGTCGGCGGGCCGGGCCGCCGCGGACTCCGTCGCCTCACCGTCGGCGATCCGGGCCGAGGTGGCCCCCGCCACGTCACCCGCCACGGGCTCGTCGTCCGGCTGCTCCCCGTCGAGCGAGGACCCGCCGTCGGCGTCGTCCGCCGGCTCGGGCGGTGCCTCGCCGGTCTCCCGCCAGTGCTGGAACTGCTCCTCGCTGACCACCCGGTACCCCTCGGGCGCGGCCGGCTCGGCGGCCTGCCTCGCCGACAGGTCGACCTGGGAGACGTCGGAGTCGGCCGGCGACACGGTCGCGGCCGGCACGCCGATCGGGATCAGGTACTCGCGCGGCCCGCGGACCCGCAGGAAGTAGATCAACGCGCCGAGGAACACCAGCGCCGCGGTCCAGACGTTGAGTCGTACGCCGAGGATGGTGTTGGCCTCGTCGGTACGCATCATCTCGATCCAGAACCGGCCGGCGGTGTAGCCCATCACGTAGAGGGCGAACGCCCGACCACGGCCGAGCTTCAGCCGGCGGTCGAGGAAGTACACCAGCGCCGCGACCCCGACGTTCCACAGCGCCTCGTAGGCGAAGGTCGGGTGGTAGAGCCCCTCCTCGAGGATCGGCCGGCCGGTCTCGTCGCGCAGCGCCTGGCCGCCGTCCATCCGGTGGATCTCCAGCCCCCAGGGCAGGTTGGTGGGCCCGCCGAAGAGCTCGTTGTTGAACCAGTTGCCGAGCCGGCCGATCGCCTGGGCCAGCGGCAGGCCCGGCGCCAGCGCGTCGGCGACCACGGTGAACGGGATGCCCAACTGCCGGGCGGCGATCCAGGCACCGACCGCGCCACCGGCGACCGCACCCCAGATGCCGAGCCCGCCCTCGTGGATGAAGAAGATCTTGACCCAGTCCCCGCCGGTGCCGAAGTACGGCGCCGGTGAGGTGATCACGTGGTAGATCCGGGCGCCGATGATGCCGGCCGGCACCGCCCAGAGGGCGATGTCGAGCACCGCACCGGGGGCGACCCCGCGCTGACGCAGCCGCCGCTCGGTGACCCAGCAGGCCACCACGATGCCGGCGATGATGCACAGCGCGTACGCCCGCAGGGGGAATGGGCCGAGATGCCAGACGGCGGTGCTCGGGCTGGGAAGGGCGGCCAGTGGCATTGGCGAGGCGAGACTCACGGGTGCAAAGG
>NZ_POTY01000426.1 GCF_003236315.1 Micromonospora craterilacus | reverse complement strand
AGCACCCTGTTGAGTTCTCAAAGAACAACCACACACCATCCGAACACCCACAAACCGCAGGCACCCATCCGGGGCATCTCATCCACACACCCGCCGCTCTCGCGCCGGGCACTTTTACTACGTTACCCGGTGGTTTCTGCCGTGTCAAACCGGCTGCTGCCGCTTTGCCGCGCTTCAACCCATTTCTCCGGGCACCGCGATTCGGCGCGGCTTTCGCCGTTCCTGTCGTGGTTTTGGCAGGCCAGCCGCTGCGGTGTCCCGCGAGCGCGCCTGGTTCCCTGCCGGCCGTTGACCTTACCCGGTCGGTTCCGCCTCGCCAAATCCGCCTCGCGGCGAATCCGGGGCACCACCCGGTCCCGGTGCCGGCGGGCGTACCCACCAGACCCGAGAGGTCCACCCGCGCTTCCGGCCTGAGATCTTTCGACCTGTTTCGTCCGTTCCGCGCTGGCAGAGAGAAAGTTACGCGCCCGGCGGATTGATCGTCAAATCCGCCGGGCGCGTTCCACGTCACACCGCCGATTACGACTTACTGTCCAGCTCCACGCCGGCGAACGAACGCTTGCCCCGGCGCAGCACGAGGTACCGGCCGTGCAGCAGCGCCTCCGGCGCGATCACCGCGTCGGCCTCGGTCACCCGGTTGTTGTTGACGTAGGCACCGCCCTCCGCGATCACCCGGCGGGCTTCCTTCATGCTCGGCACCAGGCCGGACTCCTTGAGCAGGGTGGCCACGTCCGGCAGCTCGCCGAGGTGGACCAGGCCGGCCTCGGCCAGCGCCGCGCGCAGGGTCGCCGGCGACAGTTCCTCCAGCGAGCCCCGACCGAACAGCGCCTGACTGGCGGCGACCACCTGCGCCATCTCCCGCTCGCCGTGCACGAGGGTGGTCAGCTCCTCGGCGAGGGCACGCTGGGCCGCCCGGGCGGCCGGACGCTCCGCGGTCTCCTTCTCCAACACCTCCAGTTCCTCGCGGGAACGGAAGCTGAAGTAGCGCAGGTAGCGGCCCACGTCCCGGTCGTCGACGTTGATCCAGAACTGGTAGAAGGCGTACGGGCTGGTCATCTCGGGGTCGAGCCAGATCGCGCCGCCCTCGGTCTTGCCGAACTTCGAGCCGTCCGACTTCGTCACCAGCGGCGTGGTGAACGCCTGCACCGGCCCGTGGCCGCGCCGGCGTACGTAGTCGACCCCTGCGGTGATGTTGCCCCACTGGTCGGAGCCGCCGAACTGGAGCTGGCAGCCGTACCGCCGGTGCAGCTCGAAGAAGTCGTTGGCCTGCAGCAGCTGGTAGCTGAACTCGGTGAAGCTGATCCCGCTCTCCAGCCGGGCCCGGACCACCTCCCGGGCCAGCATCTTGTTGACCGGGAAGTGCTTGCCTACGTCGCGGAGGAACTCGACCACCGACATCTCGCCGGTCCAGTCCAGGTTGTTGACCAGTTGGGCGGCGTTGTCGCCGGTGTACGACACGAACGGCGCGAGCTGGTCGCGAATCCGCTGGACCCAGCTGGCGACGACCTCCGGCGGGTTGAGGCTGCGCTCCGCGCTCTCCTTCGGGTCACCGATCTGCCCCGTCGCACCGCCGACCAGCAGCAGCGGGCGGTGCCCGGTGAGCTGGAGGCGGCGGGCCGTGGCGACCTGCATGAGGTGGCCGACGTGCAGGCTCGGCGCGGTCGGGTCGAAGCCCACATAGAAGGCAGCCCCAGCGCCGTCGAGCAGTGTACGCAGCTCGTCAGGGCCGGTGGAGTCCTGGATCAGGCCGCGCCACCGCAGGTCGTCGGTCAGGGAGCCCCGCCCGGTCGGCGGGAGGTTGCTGTCGGTCACGGTCACCGATTCTCCCCCATGCAGCGGGTCCCGACCTACCGGGTTAGCCCGCGCCACCACCGGACTAGGCTGGCGGCGCCAAGATCGAGGAGGCTGCCGTGGAGATGCCGACGATGTCGGGCGGTTTCGCCGCCCTGCTCGGCCTGGAGTTCGACGAGGTCAGCGGCGACCGGGTGACGATCCGCTGGCGGGTACGCCCGGAGCTGCACCAGCCGTACGGCCTCCTACACGGTGGGGTCTACTGCTCGGTGGTGGAGACGGCGGCCAGCGTGGGCGGGGCCCTCTGGCTCGGCGACCGCGGTCAGGTGGTGGGGGTGTCCAACCAGACCGACTTCCTGCGGGCGGTCCGCGACGGCGAGCTGACCGCGGTCGGGACTCCGGTGCACCGGGGACGCAGCCAACAGTTGTGGCAGGTCGAGATCAGCGACGCCGAGGCCCGGCTGGTCGCCCGCGGCCAGGTCCGCCTCCAGAACCTCTACCCGACCGCCGCCTGACGGCGTACCGCCGGCGGCCCACCTACTCGGCGCGGGTCAGCTCGGTCAGCCGGCCCGCGTCCTCGCGGTACTCGGCTCCGGTACGCGGGCACACGTACTGGCCGTCGCCCTTGGCGACCAGCGGCTCACCGGTACGCCCCACCCAGCCC
>NZ_POTY01000425.1 GCF_003236315.1 Micromonospora craterilacus | reverse complement strand
GAGCCGCGGAAGACGAGTTTGGACTTGTCGATGTTGTTCGGGTCGCCTTCGCAGTCGACCACGACGATCTGGCCTGGGGTCAGTTCGTTGAACAGGATCCGTTCGGACAGGTTGTCCTCGATGTCCCGCTGGATCGTGCGGCGCAGCGGCCGCGCGCCGAGGACCGGGTCGAAGCCCTTGGTCGCCAGGTACTTCTTCGCGTTGTCGGTCAACTCCAGACCCATGTCCTTGTTCCGCAGCTGCGTCTCGATCCGGGCGATCATGATGTCGACGATCGACAGGATCTCCTGCTGACGCAGCTGGTGGAACACGATGGTGTCATCGATACGGTTCAGGAACTCCGGCCGGAAATGCTGCTTCAACTCGTCGTTGACCTTCTGCTTCATCCGGTCGTAGTTCGACTCCGAGTCATCCGACGCCTGGAAACCCAGCGACACCGCCTTCGCCACGTCCCGGGTACCCAGGTTCGTGGTCAAGATGATCACCGTGTTCTTGAAGTCCACGATCCGACCCTGACCATCGGTGAGCCGACCGTCCTCCAGGATCTGCAGCAACGTGTTGAACACGTCCGGGTGGGCCTTCTCGATCTCGTCGAAGAGGACCACGCTGAACGGCCGACGCCGCACCTTCTCGGTCAGCTGCCCACCCTCGTCGTAGCCGACGTAGCCGGGCGGGGCACCCACCAAGCGGGAGACGGTGTACCGGTCGTGGAACTCGGACATGTCCAGCTGGATGAGGGCGTCCTCGCTGCCGAACAGGAACTCCGCGAGCGCCTTGGACAGCTCGGTCTTACCCACACCGGACGGGCCGGCGAAGATGAACGAACCGGACGGACGCTTCGGGTCCTTCAAACCAGCCCGGGTACGGCGGATCGCCTTCGACACCGCCTTGACCGCGTCCTCCTGCCCGATGACGCGCTTGTGCAGCTCGTCCTCCATACGCAGCAGCCGCGACGTCTCCTCCTCGGTCAACTTGTAGACCGGGATACCCGTCCAGTTACCCAACACCTCAGCGATCTGCTCGTCGTCAACCTCGGAGACGACGTCCAGGTCACCGGCCTTCCACTCCTTCTCCCGCTGCGCCTTCTGACCCAGCAGCTGCTTCTCCTTGTCCCGCAGCTGCGCGGCCCGCTCGAAGTCCTGCGCGTCGATCGCGGACTCCTTGTCCCGACGCACCTGAGCGATCCGCTCATCGAAATCACGCAGGTCCGGCGGCGCCGTCATCCGGCGGATCCGCATCCGGGCACCCGCCTCGTCGATCAAGTCGATCGCCTTGTCCGGCAGGAACCGGTCAGAAATGTACCGGTCGGCAAGCGTCGCCGCCGCCACCAACGCCGCGTCAGTGATGCTCACGCGGTGGTGCGCCTCGTAGCGGTCCCGCAGACCCTTCAAAATCTCGATGGTGTGGGCCAGCGACGGCTCACCCACCTGGATCGGCTGGAAACGACGCTCCAACGCGGCGTCCTTCTCCAAATGCTTGCGGTACTCGTCCAGGGTGGTCGCGCCGATGGTCTGCAACTCGCCACGAGCCAGCATCGGCTTCAAAATGCTGGCCGCGTCGATCGCACCCTCAGCCGCGCCCGCACCCACCAGGGTGTGGATCTCGTCGATGAACAGGATGATGTCGCCCCGGGTACGGATCTCCTTGAGCACCTTCTTCAGACGCTCCTCGAAATCACCCCGGTAACGGGAGCCGGCCACCAGCGCGCCCAGGTCAAGCGTGTAAAGCTGCTTGTCCTTCAGCGTCTCGGGCACCTCACCCTTGATGATCTTCTGGGACAGCCCCTCCACCACCGCGGTCTTACCCACACCGGGCTCACCGATCAGGACCGGGTTGTTCTTCGTCCGGCGGGAGAGCACCTGCATCACCCGCTCGATCTCCTTCTCCCGCCCGATCACCGGGTCGAGCTTGCCCTCCCGAGCCGCCTGGGTCAGGTTCCGACCGAACTGGTCCAACACCAGACTCGTCGACGGCGCGGCCTCACCCGGCGCGGTGCCGGCAGCGGCCGGCTCCTTACCCTGGTAGCCGGACAGCAACTGGATCACCTGCTGACGGACCCGGTTCAAATCGGCGCCCAGCTTCACCAGCACCTGCGCCGCGACGCCCTCACCCTCACGGATCAGGCCGAGCAGGATGTGCTCCGTACCGATGTAGTTGTGGCCCAGCTGAAGCGCCTCACGCAGCGACAACTCCAGCACCTTCTTGGCCCGCGGCGTGAACGGAATATGCCCGCTCGGCGCCTGCTGACCCTGACCGATAATCTCCTCCACCTGCTGACGGACACCCTCCAGAGAAATACCCAGACTCTCCAGGGCCTTCGCCGCCACGCCCTCACCCTCATGGATCAGGCCCAACAGGATGTGCTCCGTACCGATGTAGTTGTGATTGAGCATCCGGGCCTCTTCCTGGGCCAGGACGACAACCCGTCGCGCTCGGTCGGTGAACCGCTCGAACAT
>NZ_POTY01000424.1 GCF_003236315.1 Micromonospora craterilacus | reverse complement strand
CGTCTGCCCCCACCCGCCGCTGATCGTCCCCGAGGTGGCCGGCGCTGCCGCGCCGGAACTGGACGACCTCCGCGCCGCCTGCGACGCCGCCGTGGCCCGGCTGTGCGCCTCGGGAGCGCGGAGCATCCTGGTGATCGGTGCCGACGACCGCAGCGCCGACCTCGACTTCCCGTTCCGGGGCAGCTTCGCGCCCTGGGGGGTGCCGCTGGAGGTGCAGCTCGGCAGCCTCCCCGACGGACGGGTGGGCACCGACGGCCTGCCGCTCAGCCTGCTGGTGGGAGCCTGGCTGCTGCGTCGTCGGCCGGTCTCCGGGACCGACGGCATGGGTTGGCGGATGAAGACCGTCGGCGCCGACGAACCGGTCGAGGCGTGTGCCGCCTGGGGTGCCCGGCTCGGGTCGAGCCAGGACTGGGCGCTGCTGGTGATGGGGGACGGGTCGGCCTGCCGGGGCGAGAAGGCGCCCGGCTACGCCGATCCGCGTGCCGAGGCGTACGACGCGGGGGTTGCCCGGGCCCTGGCCGACGCGGACACCGAGGCCCTGCTCGCCCTGGACCCGGGGCTGTCGGCGCAGCTGATGGTCGCCGGCCGGGCACCCTGGCAGGTGCTCGCCGCGGCCGCCCGAGCGGCGGGCGGCGACTGGCGCGCCGAGCTGCGCTACCACGCGGCCCCCTACGGCGTGTCCTACTTCGTGGCCAGTTGGGAGCGGTCGTGACCGCCCCGGGCACGGTGGTCGCCGTGGTCGGGCCGACGGCGGCGGGAAAGTCGGCGCTCAGCATCGCGCTGGCGCAGCACCTCGGTGGTGAGGTGGTCAACGCGGACTCGATGCAGCTCTACCGGGGGATGGACATCGGCACGGCCAAGCTCACCGTCGCCGAGCGGGAGGGCGTGCCGCACCACCTGCTCGACATCTGGGAGGTCACCGAGCCGGCCAGCGTCGCGGAGTATCAGCGGCTGGCCCGGGCGGCGGTGGACGACATCATCGCCCGAGGTCGGGTGCCGCTGCTGGTCGGTGGGTCCGGGCTGTACGTGCGGGCGGTGCTGGAGCAGTTCGAGTTCCCCGGCACCGACCCGGTGGTGCGGGAGCGGCTGGAGGGCGAGCTGGCCGCGGTCGGTCCGGCGCCGCTGTACGCGCGGCTGCGCGAGGCCGACCCGGTGGCGGCGGCCGGGATCCTGCCCGGCAACGGCCGGCGGATCGTCCGCGCGCTGGAGGTGATCGAGCTGACCGGTGGGACGTTCACCGCGGCCCTGCCCGAGCCGACACCTTTCTACCCGTCCGTCCAGATCGGGGTCGACCTGGACACCGCCCTGCTCGACGAGCGGATCGCCGTCCGGGTGGACCGGATGTGGACCGACGGGCTGGTCGCCGAGACCCGCGAGCTGGTCGGGCGGGGCCTGCCCGACGGCCGTACGGCCAGTCGGGCGCTCGGCTACCAGCAGGTCCTGCGCTTCCTGGCCGGGGAGCTGACCGAGACCGAGGCGTACGACGAGACGATCCGGGCCACCCGCCGGTTCGTCCGGCGTCAGCGCTCCTGGTTCCGGCGCGACCCGCGCGTGCACTGGCTGGACTCGGCCGATCCCGGGCTCGTCGAGGCCGCCCTGCGGATCCTCGGTGACGCTGCGCGATGATGGAGGCGTGGAGTTCACCAAGGGGCACGGCACCGGCAACGACTTCGTGATCCTGCCCGACCCGGACGGGGCGCTCGAACTGGCGCCCGGTCTGGTGGCGGCGATCTGCGACCGGCGGCGGGGGATCGGCGGGGACGGCGTGCTGCGCGTGGTCCGTGCCGCGAAGCACCCCGACGGCGCCGCCATGGCCGGCGAGGCCGAGTGGTTCATGGACTACTGGAACTCCGACGGCTCCTTCGCCGAGATGTGCGGCAACGGTGCCCGGGTCTTCGTCCGCTACCT
Source organism: Micromonospora craterilacus (assembly GCF_003236315.1). Lineage (GTDB taxonomy): Bacteria > Actinomycetota > Actinomycetes > Mycobacteriales > Micromonosporaceae > Micromonospora > Micromonospora craterilacus. The sequence goes on along the minus strand of NZ_POTY01000424.1, from coordinate 599 downwards.
GCTGGAGACCGGGCTGGCCACGCCGGCCGGCGGCACGCTGCCGGTGGCCACCCGGACCGGCGTCGTGCACGCGCGGGTCGACGGCGAGGCCATCGCCGTCGAGGTGCGGCGCCCCCGGTCGTACGGTGCGTCGGCCGCCGCGCTGGGCGGGCTGACCCTGCCCGGGACGGCGGTGGACGTCGGCAATCCCCACCTGGTCTGCCCGTTGCCCGCCGGGCTGGAGCTGACCGCGCTGGACCTGACCCGGGCACCCGGCTTCGACCCGGCGTTCTTCCCGGCCGGGGTGAACGTCGAGTTCACCGCGCCCGGTGAGCCGGTCGACGGAGTGGACGCGCACGTGCTGATGCGGGTCTACGAGCGCGGTTCCGCCGAGACGCTGTCCTGCGGCACCGGCGCCTGCGCGGTAGCCGCCGTCGCCCTGCACGAGGCGGCCCGCGACACCGGCACGGTCGCCGTCGACGTCCTCGGCGGCCGCCTGACGGTCACCGTCACGCCCGACTCCTGCTGGCTCTCCGGCCCCGCCTTCCTCGTCGCCACCGGCACCCTCACCCTGCCCTGACGCCAGACCCGCCCCAGAACTCAGCCTCGGCGGGTAGCGG
>NZ_POTY01000423.1 GCF_003236315.1 Micromonospora craterilacus | reverse complement strand
TCGGTGGGGTGGACGCCGTCGAGGCGGGCGATGGCGTGGAAGTGCACCGCTCCCCGCGCCTGAAGTTCGGCGACCTTGCCGGGTGAGAGCCGGACCGGGGCGACCGTGCGGGTCTTGCCGGAGGCGGTGATGACCGCGACGCGGGGGATACCGCGTCGGCGGGCGAGTTTGGCCAGCCAGCGTTCCGCGGCTTGCTTGGTGCGGTGCCACAGCTCGCCGGAGAACAGGTTCCAGACGGCCTGGTGGTCGTGGTCGTAGCAGCCCAGGCATAGCGGCCGGCCGAGCACGGCGTCACCGGTTTCGTGTCTGGCCCAGCAGACGGCGGGGCGGCCGTGGGGGCAGAGGCCGGCGGCCGGGTCGGTGGCGCGGCGGGCGTGGCACGGTTCGGCCCGGCAGTCGCAGCGCTTGCGACTCGCGCAGGTGTGCCGCTTGACGACTCGGGCGTGAACGGTGCCGAAGGACGGGGCGGTGAAGGTGGCGAACACCGCCGGATGGGCGGCGACCGTTTCGGGGACGCCTTTGCCGCCGACGAGGCCGGCGCGTAGGAGTTGGTAGGCGTCGCGTTGGTAGGTGTGCGCGCAGGACGGGCAGACGGTAGCGCGGCGGTTGCCGCAGGCGGTGTAGATCGCGGCGTCCGGCATTCCGTCGGTGTGCCGCTGGTCGACAACCCGGCCGGTGGACTGCTCGACGGTGAGGAGCTGGCCGGCGAGGCGGATGGGCCGGGTGCAGCCGGCGGCGGCGCGGACGTGGTCCAGCCACCCGTAGTAGTCGGGTCGGGTCGTCCGTTCGAAGGCGGAGCCGGCGGCGGTGTAGGCGTAGACCGGTGGGGTGGTGTCGGCGTTCGAGCCCACACCCCGGGCCGAGGCGCGGGGTGTGAGTTCCAGCGTCGACGCCATCAAGCCGCAACCCCGAGGGTGTGGGGGCGGGTGGTGATGGTGCGTTCGCGCACGATGATGCGGCAGGGGCCGCATTGCCGCTTGGCCGGCTCATGCCGGTAACACGGGATGGTGACGGTCGTCCCGCCGCAGCGGATGGTGACCGGTGTCCGGCATTCTCCGCCGGGAATGGTGTCGATGACGGTGCGGCGGGTGTCGAACGGGTGTGGTTCCGGCTGTGCCGGGCAGGTGTGGGTGACGTGTTCGATGTCGACGAGGTAGATGATCATCGGGCACCACCAACGGGCGTGCCGTTGATGGCCGTGCTGTGGCCGTTGATGGCGTGAAGGAGTTCCCGGGCGATGTCGGGAGCAACGGTCAGCAGGTCGGCCAGCTCGTCCGGGGTGATGGGTTGGCCGGTGCTCTGCTCGTGGCGGCCGATGACGAACCGGGCGGTGGGGATCAGGTGCGCGGGCACCTCGGGCCGGACGATCGGCACAGGGGTGATGGGTGCCTCGATGACGGCCGGCGTTGGGGCCGGCGGGGTGGCGACGACCGGCGAGGGCGCCGGGACGTTGTCGACGACCGGCGACGGTGCCGGGACGGTGTCGACAGCCGGCGCAGGAGCCGGCGTGTGGTCCTCCGGCGTGGCCGGGGCGTCGATGGGTTCGGTGGTCTGCTGATTCTTGGCCGCAAGGTCACGGGCGGCGGTGAGGAGGGCGGAGGCTTCGGCTTCGATGGCGGCGAAGTCGGGTCGGATGCGTCCGGCGACGAGTTCGACGCCGATGACGAGGACGACGACCAGGGCGAAGACCAGCCGCAGGCCGAGGCGGCCGGGTGAGGCGAAGTTGATGGTGGCCGACAGAAGCGCGGCGGCGGCGAAGACGACCAGGGCGCCGCGTTTCGCATCGCGGGCGATGCCGGAGGTGCGGACGACGGTGAGCATGGACACCATCGCGGCGTCGAAGATCAGCGGCACCAGGTAGGCGAAGTAGCCGGCGTTCTGGGTCCACAGGTAGTGGGCCTGGTGCAGATAGCTCGTTGCCAGGGCGCCGAGCAAGACGAACCGGTTGTACCGCTTGACCGACGCGATCGCCTTCAACATGGTGGGTACGGCGTTGCGGGCGTACTCGGCGGCGAACTGCTCGGTGACAGTGCCGGGCTCAGTGGTCGCCATGAGGGATCACCTCCGGGTGGGTATCGGTGGGGATGAGGTCGACCACGCCGGAGCAATGGGCGCACATGATCGGCGCCAGCCCGAGGGCGGCCATCTGCTGCCGGAAGCAGGGCAGGCAGGCGAAGTCCGCCGGGAACAGTCCCTCGCCCTCACACAGCTGGCAGGGGCCGAGGCAGGTGGGGCAGGGCACGTAGACAGGGCCGAGGATGTCGTGGATGCCGGCGGGGGTGCATTGGTCGATGCACCACAGACACGAGTCGATGGGGCCGAAGGTCATGACGGGCTCCCTTCGTGGCAGTCGAGGCATTCGCCGTAGCGGCGGGGGATGTAGTAGGGCTTCACCTCGCCGCACACGCGGCAGGTGCGACGGGCGAGCAGCGCCTTAGCGATGGCCTCCCGCTGCGCGGGGGTGGCGGTGCGCTTGGGCTTGGCCCAGTCGAGGCGGTAGAGGTAGGCCTGGCTCTTATACACATCTCCGAGCCCACGAGACTAGCGCTCATC
>NZ_POTY01000422.1 GCF_003236315.1 Micromonospora craterilacus | reverse complement strand
GGGGCACCCCACGCGGGTGCGCCGAAGCCGTCGATCTGCTCCGGCGGCCAGAGTGGTTCGATGTCCCGTTCCGGCACCCCATGCTGGCCGGTCACGTGCACCCGGTCGGCGTTCTCGTCCACCACGGTTCCTCCCCATTCCTCCTGCCGAGGATAGGCCCACCGGCCGACCCGGACCGCCGGTGCGGGGCGGGGTCAGGCCGTCCAGACCGCCCAGGCACCCGGCTCGGTCCACCAGGACCGCTTGCGGGTCAGTTCCCCCTCCACACCGTCGTCCAGGTAGGGCAGCGCGCCCGCGTCCCGAGGCAGGACCGAGACGGCCCGGCCACGGGCCCGGCGGACCTCCAGGCGTACCCGGCGCCGGCCCAGCCTCGACCGGGTGACCACCGGAACGGCCACCGCCACCTCGACCAGCCCGTCGGTCGGGTCCGGGGTGGCGAGCAGGGTGACGTCGTCGAGCCGGGCGTACCCGCCGGCGTTGCCGATCGCACAGGCCAGCAGTGGGTCGTCGCCGTTGGTCAGAACGGCGTCGTCCACCTCGACCCGGCCGCGCCAGTGCAGCGGGCGCCCATCCTCGGCGGCGGCGCCGAGCAGCGCGCCGTCCAGGGTGACCGAACCGCCGTCGTTGCGCAGCAGGTCGAGCCGGCGGGGCGTGCCGTCGAGCACGGCGGCGGCCACCGCCGCAGGATCGCGGGGCAGGCCGAGCTGCGCGGCGAGGTCGCGGTGCGCCGTGCTGCGCGCCGGGTCGAGCGGCAGTACGCCGACCGGCGGCAGGTCCGGCACGGTCCGGTTGGCGGCCAGGTCCGCCGGACGACGGCTGGGCGGTGGCGCGTACCGCCGGACCAGCCGGCGCAGCACGGCGCGCAACTGTGCGTCACCGGCCACCGCGACCACGAGCCGGGTCTTGGAGTCCGGGTCCGGCCAGGTGTGGCCGTCCGGTCGGGGCGGGCCGTCCAGTCGGGCCAGCACCTCGTCGATTTCCGCGTCGGAGCGGGCGGTCACCGTCTCGACCCGGGCGCCCCGGGCGGTCAACGCGTCCGCGCAGGCCAGCACGGGCACCCGCGGCGTCTCGCAGCGTTCGTCCCGGTCCTTGGCGGCCTCGTTCGCGCCGCCGCAGCAGGCTTCGCCGCTGCCGCACCCGGCCCCCGGAGCGTCCCGCTCCGAGCCCAGGGTGAGCAGCACCACGTCGTACACGGGTAGCTCCTCCTGCCTGCCAGCGCGACCCCTGCCGGTCGTGCCGTCACTACTTGTTAACCTGACACCCCGGGCTCGCTGACCGGTCGCCGTCTGGCACCCGAGCCTTCTGGAGGCGAGAAGATGCCAGCGATCGTGCTCATCGGCGCTCAGTGGGGCGACGAGGGCAAGGGCAAGGTTACCGACCAGCTGGGTGAGCGGGTCGACTACGTCGTCCGCTACTCCGGTGGCAACAACGCCGGGCACACGGTGATCACCCCCGACGGCCAGAAATACGCCCTGCACCTCATGCCGTCCGGCGCGCTCTCCCCGAACGCCGTGATCGTCATCGGCAACGGCGTGGTGGTCGACCCGAAGGTGCTGCTCAGCGAGATCGACGGGCTCGCCGAACGCGGCGTGGACGTCTCCCGGCTGCGCATCTCCGGCGACGCGCACCTGATCATGCCGCACCACCGGGCGCTGGACCGGGTGGTCGAGCGGTACCTGGGCAGCTCGCGGATCGGCACCACCGGCCGGGGCATCGGCCCGGCGTACGGCGACAAGGTCGCCCGGATGGGGATCCGGGTGCAGGACCTGCTCGACCCGGGCATCCTGCGCAAGAAGCTGGAACTCGCGCTGCGCGAGAAGAACCAGGTGCTGTTCAAGGTCTACAACCGCAAGGCGATCGACGTCGACGCCACCATCGAGGAGTACCTGGAGTACGCGGAGCGGCTCCGGCCGTACATCGCGGAGACCCGGGTGATGCTCTGGGACGCGCTGGACCGCGGTGACACCGTGCTGCTGGAGGGCGCCCAGGCCACCATGCTCGACATGGACCACGGCACGTACCCCTTCGTCACCTCGTCGAACCCGACGGCCGGTGGGGCGTGCGTGGGTGCGGGCATCCCGCCGACCGCGATCACGAAGGTGATCGCGGTGAGCAAGGCGTACACCACCCGGGTCGGTTCGGGGCCGTTCCCCACCGAGCTGTTCGACGACAACGGTCAGCACCTGCGCAAGGTCGGCCACGAGTACGGCACCACGACCGGCCGGGAGCGCCGGTGCGGCTGGTTCGACGCGGTCGTGGCCCGCTACTCCTGCCGCCTCAACGGGGTCACCGACCTGGTGATCACCAAGCTGGACGTGCTCACCGGCCTGCCCACCGTGCCGCTCTGCGTCGGCTACGAGATCAACGGCAAGCGCGTCGACGACATGCCGATGACCCAGACCGACTTCCACCACGCCACCCCGATCTACGAAGAGCACGACGGCTGGTGGGAAGACATCACCAAGGCCCGCACCGAGGCTGAGTTGCCCGACAACGCCCGCCGCTACATCGCCCGCATCGAGGAACAACCCCGGCTTCCCTAAAATCTTGTTCGGCTCCCAGCAGGTCCTCGACACCCTCTTCCATGTTTTTGCCCGCGGAGCAGCCCA
>NZ_POTY01000421.1 GCF_003236315.1 Micromonospora craterilacus | reverse complement strand
CGGCTAGGCTGGCCGGCCGGGGGTGGTGTGGGTGCGGCATTCGGGTGCGGTGGCGAACGCGGCGGGGCTCGTCGCGGGATATGCGCTGGACGCGCTGCTCGGCGACCCCCGTCGGGGACATCCCGTCGCCGGGTACGGCCGGGCCGCAGCCGCCCTGGAACGCCGCCTGTACCGGCCCGACCGACTGGCCGGTGGCGCCTTCACCGCGCTCGCCGTCGGTGCGCCGGTGCTGGTCGGGGCCGCTGCTGCCTATGGCACCCGGCACCGACCGGTGGCCCGTGCGGCGCTGGTCGCCGCCGGCACCTGGGCCGTGCTCGGCGGGCGCAGCCTGCGCCACGAGGCGGACACGATGGGGCGGGCTCTGCGCGCCGGTGACCTGCCCGCCGCCCGGCAGAGACTCGGGCACCTCTGCGGGCGGGACCCGTCGGCGCTCGACGAGCCCGAGTTGGCCCGGGCGACGGTCGAGTCGGTCGCGGAGAACACTTCCGACGCGGTGGTCGCCCCGCTGGTCTGGGGCGCGGTCGCCGGGCTGCCGGGCCTGCTCGGCTACCGGGCGGCGAACACCCTCGACGCGATGGTCGGCCACCGCAGTGCCCGGTACGCCCGGTTCGGCACACCGGCCGCCCGCCTGGACGACCTGCTCAATCTGGTGCCGGCGCGGCTGACCGGGCTGCTGACCGTCGCGGTGGCGCCCACCGGTCGCGGCGACCGGGAGCAGGCATGGCGGGTCTGGCGGCGGGATCGCGCCGACCACCCCAGCCCGAACGCCGGGCAGTGCGAAGCGGCGATGGCCGGCGCGTTGGGCGTACGGCTGGGCGGGCGCAACGTCTACCTCGGCCGTTCCGAGGTGCGTCCGTTCCTCGGCGACGGCCCCCGGCCCGAGGCGCGGCACCTGGCGCGGGCTGCCCGGATCTCCGGCGCGGTCGGCCTGGCGGCGCTCGGCCTGGCGGCGGTGTACCCGCTGACCGCCGGCCGCCTCGCCGGCGCCGTCGCCCGCCGGGCCGCCCGGTCTGCTGCCGTGACGCGGCTCGTCCGCCGGGCCGGCGGCGGACGCGGCCGTGCTGCCGCGTCGGCAGGTGCCGGGGTGGGCGGCCGGCGATGACGGGTGGGTTGCTGGTCGCGGGGACCACCTCCGACGCCGGCAAGAGCGTGCTCACCGCCGGCATCTGCCGTTGGCTGCACCGGCAGGGCGTGAAGGTGGCGCCGTTCAAGGCGCAGAACATGTCCAACAACTCCGCCGTCGTGGTTGGGCCCGACGGTCGGGGCGGCGAGATCGGCCGAGCGCAGGCGATGCAGGCGGCGGCCTGCGGGCTCGCCCCTGATCTGCGGTTCAACCCGGTGCTGCTGAAGCCGGGCAGCGACCTGGCCAGCCAGGTGGTGTTGCTCGGCGAGGCAGTCGACACCGTCACCGCCGGCACGTTCCGCGCGCTGCGGCCCCGGCTGGCCGAGACGGCCCACGCTGCGCTGGCGGAGCTGCGGGCGGCGTACGACGTGGTGATCTGTGAGGGGGCCGGTAGCCCCGCGGAGATCAACCTGCGCGACGGCGACTACGTGAACATGGGCCTGGCCCGGCACGCCCGGCTGCCCACCATCGTGGTCGGCGACATCGACCGGGGTGGCGTGTTCGCCGCCATGTTCGGCACCCTGGCCCTGCTCGACCCGGCCGACCAGGCGCTCGTCGCCGGCTTCGTGGTCAACAAATTCCGCGGCGACCTGGGCCTGCTCGCGCCGGGGCTGGACATGCTGCGCCGGCTCACCGGCCGCCCGACGTACGGGGTGCTGCCGTGGGCGCTGGACCTGTGGCTCGACGCGGAGGACTCGCTCGCCTACGGGCGGGTGCTCGGCCGCCCCGCCGCACCGCACGGCACCGAGTGGCTCGACGTGGCCGTGGTGCGGTTGCCGCGGATCAGCAACGCCACCGACGTCGAGGCGCTCGCCACCGAACCGGGGGTGCGGGTACGACTGACCGTCGAACCGGCCGAACTGGCCGCGGCCGACCTGGTGGTGCTACCCGGCTCCAAGTCGACGGTGGCCGACCTGGCCTGGCTGCGCGAGACCGGCCTGGCCGACGCGGTGACCGGGCACGTGGCAGCCGGCCGGCCGCTGCTCGGCATCTGTGGCGGCTTCCAGATGCTGGCCCGCGCCATCCACGACCCGGTGGAGAGTCGCCGGGGCACGGTCCCCGGCCTCGGCCTGCTCCCCATCGAGGTCACCTTCGACCCGCGCAAGACCGTGCGCCAGGCGGAGGGCACCGTTGACGGTGACCAGCCGGTCCGTGGCTACGAGATCCACCACGGGTACGTCTCGGCCGCCGACCCGGAGTTGCGCCCACTGCTGCATCACACCGACGGCACCGGCGAGGGCGCGGTCCACGGCGTGGTGCACGGCACCCACTGGCACGGCACCTTCGAGTCCGACGAGTTCCGCCGGTGGTTCCTCGCCCGGGTGGCCCGCCTCGCCGGGCGTACCGGGTTCCGGGTCGCGCCGGGCACCTCGTTCGCCGCCGCCCGTGAACGCAACCTGGACCTGCTCGGCGATCTGGTCGAGGAACACCTGGACACCGTCGCCCTGCGCCGGCTCATCGAATCCGGCCCGCCCGCCGACCTGCCGTTCGTCC
>NZ_POTY01000420.1 GCF_003236315.1 Micromonospora craterilacus | reverse complement strand
CTTCTGCACCTTCGCCGTGGCGTAGCGCAGCGACGGGCCGACCTCGTCCACTTCCAGCTCGATGACGGTCCGCTTCTCGCCCTCGCGGGTCTCGTACGACCGCTGACGTAGCCGGCCCGACACGATGACGCGGGCGCCGCGCTGCAACGACTCGGCGACGTGCTCGGCGGGCTGCCCCCAGACGGTGCAGGGGAGGAACAGCGGTTCGCCGTCCTTCCACTCGCCGGACGCCCTGTCCATGAACCGGGGCGTCGAGGCGACGCGGAACTTCGAGACGGGCTTGCCGCTGGGCGTGAACCTCAGTTCGGGGTCGTCGGTGAGGTTCCCGATGACCGTGATGGTGGTATCTCCAGCCATGATCGGCTTCTCCTTTCGTGGTGGTGGATCAGGTGGTGTGGGCGCGCAGCACCCGGAGGCCGCCGCGGCGCTTCACAGCGCGGCGCTCCTCCTCGCTCATCCCGCCCCAGACGCCCGCGTCCTGCCCGGACTCCAGCGCCCACTGGAGGCACTGGTCGGTGACGGAGCAGCGGCGGCAGACGGCCTTGGCCTGCTCGACCTGCAACAGGGCCGGGCCCTTGTTGCCGATCGGAAAGAACAGCTCCGGGTCTTCGTCCCGGCAGACGGCGTGGTGTCGCCAATCCATGTCGATCACTCCTTCGGTGTGCGGGTCAGTGCGGCGGCGGGCGCGGCGGGGTCGCCGCCGTACAGGTCGATCTGCTGGCGTGAGGAGGTGCACTCCTCGCCGGTTTCGGGGTCGTTGTGCGTGGACAGGCGCTCGGTCTGCCGGGCGACGCTGACCTGCCGGCCGCAGGTCGGGCAGTCGGCCCTTGCGGAGCGGCCACGGCCCATCACCGGCCCTCACCCCCGTTGGCCATGGGCAGCAACACATCCCCGTGACACGGCTCTCCGGCGGGGCAGGTGCAGGCCAGGTCGTAGCCGGCCAGCGGGGCGACGAACTCGGGCGTCCACACGTCGTCGTTCCACTTCACCCAGGCGCGGAACAGGGCGACAGCGTCGGCCCGGTCGCGGACGGCGCGGATCACCTTGTCGCCGATGCGGGTGCCGGCCGGGTGGGTGCCGTCGTACGGGCACGCGCAGCGGCCGTGCCAGCCGGGTTCGATGACCAGGCTGCCGATCTTGAACGGGTTGCTGTACCGGCCCGGCCGGGTGATCAGACGCGCGTTGGGTGGCAACGGCTTGCCCGCGTACCGGTTCCAGTGGATGCGGCGCGGCACCGTCAGCAGGTGCTCCACGAAATGCCCGTTGAACAGCGCGTACGGCGACCGCCGCGCCTGGATCAGGTCGATGGCCTCACCGGCGGTGCGGCCGAGCCGGATCAGCGTCAGGGCGGTGACGAGCCCGGACCGGTTATAGCCGGCCTGACACCTGATCAGCGCGCGCCGGCCTGCGCGGACGGCCGCAGCAGCAATGCCGGCCAGCTCGGCGCAACGGCGCGCGTCGGCGGGCAGCAGCGCCCCGTCGGGGATGTTCAGGTAGTGGTGCTCGACCCCGGCGGCGGGGCCGGAACCCCACCGCCGGTAGAGGGAGATCACCACGTCGAACTCGTCGCCGACGACCACGTCCACGGCGGGCGGGTGCTCACCGGGCGTGGCGAGCCGGTCGTGGCCGCCCATGAACAGGCCCGGGATGATCTCGTTCCAGGCGTCGGGGGCGTAGGGGATCATGCGCCCACCGCCTCGGGTACGAACCGGGCCGCGTCGACACTGAGCTGCGGGTCGCCGGGGGAATAGTCCCGGCACCCTGGCCACCACCGCCGAACATCGGTGCCGGCGCCGTTGCTGATCCGGCCGCCGTCGTCGGCGGTGCACTTGCCGTACGACCGGTTGTGGTGGCCGAGGACCTGCCGGTGCCAGCACGAGCCGCAGCGCGGGCCGGCGGCCTGCCGGTCGTCGGCCGGCGGCGCGTCCGGGTGTAGCGGCAGGTGTCGGCCGAGGGCCAGGCCGAGAGGGTGCCGGCCGGCGGCGAGGGCTGCCGCCTGCCGCAGGGTGCGGCGCCGGTCCGCCGACACCTTCTCTACCGGGGCGGGCGTCACCTGGTAGGCGGCGGCGTCGAAGAGGCCAGCGTCAGCCACGGCTGGCCTCCTTCGCGGCGTGCTGGCGGCGCAGTGCGTCGGTGGCGATCCGGCCGGCCGGGCTGGTCGGGTCCGTCTCCCGGATGTGCTCCAGCGCGAGCTGGAACGCCTCCAGGTCGACATCCACCAGGGACACGCCGGCCGGCGGGGGCGCGGTCCGGCGGGGGCGGCGGATCGCGGCCAACTCCCGCCCGATGCGACGGGACAGCAGGTCGCCGGGCCGCCACACGCCCACATCGGCGCCTCCGGCGGCGAGCAGGTCCATCCACACCTGCTGCTCCGGTTCGACCTTGCCGGTGCTGGACTTCAGTTCGCGGAACAGCTGCCCGCCGGGGCCGGCGATGGCCAGGTCAAGCCAGCCGGCCCCGTCACCCTGAACCGGGGTGATCCACTTGCCGGGGCGGATCTCGACCGGCCGGAAGTGCGCCACCCGTACGGGCCGGAAGCCGGTTTGGATGAGTTCGATGACCGCCTCTTGCTGCTCCGCTTCTTCCCGGCTGCGGGGCTTCGCGCCGGGCGGGCGGGTGCGGGTCTTCGGCGGCATCTGTCGTTCACCTCCCGCGGG
>NZ_POTY01000041.1 GCF_003236315.1 Micromonospora craterilacus | reverse complement strand
CGAAGACGTGTTTCTGTCGCAAGGACGTGTCTATCGATGGCTCCACGCCTGTTTCCACTGCCGCCCGACTCGACACCTTCGCCCGTGTCGCACCAATCAACCCTTATGCGTTGCTGAGATCAACTCATTGCTCGTAGATGTCACGAAACGGTGGGGAGCGGCGTCTAGTCCGTGTGGCGGGACCAAGGTTGAAGAGGCAGGAGCAGCAATGAGCCAGCGCGCACCGAACGAACGGCGGACACAGCCGAGCCGGTCGAGGTGGCACGGATAGCTGGCGGCTCTGGCCCAGAGCGGACGACGCGGCTACCCGCCAGCCGTACGGCACGACTTACACGAGGAAGAGGAGGCGAGCAAGCTGCGCCAGTCCGGGTCCACTCATGACCTACCCCATCAACCGCAGTCGAGGATCATGACCACGCTCCGTCATTTCCGACGTCAGACAATGTCCCCTAGGTCCAGCCGGATGCTGGCCCTGAGCGCCGTACTCACGGTGGCATTGGCCGGATGCGGGGTGCTGCCGAAGAAGGATGCCGGGTCCCCGCCCGCCTCCAGCGCTCCTGCGGCCGCCGCCACGGCATCGGGTCAAGACGCCCCACCGGCCCTGGCGGAAACCCGCAGTACCATGACCGAGAATCTGAAGGTCGAGGTCGTCGGCCTCAACCGGGTCAAGGGCAAGCACCTCGTCGTCCAGATCCGCCTGTCCAACACCGGCACCGAGAAGCGCCTGTCGTGGCCCGGCGAGATGGGCGATCGCACCCGCCCGCTCGGCGCGATCAAGTGGGCCTCCGGCATCGGCGTCCTCGACGCGCAGGCGCGCACCTGGCTCCTGCCGTACAAACCCGCTAGTTCCCCCTGCCTGTGCAGCGACTTGGACCGCGACGGCCTCGGCCGCTTCATCGACCCTGGCCAGTCGATCACCGTCTACGCGGTGCTACCCGCGCCGTCGGGCAACCCTGCGACAACCACCGTCGTCACCCCCGTCGGCCCGCCGATGCTCGACGTGCCCATCAGCGAGGACGCTCCGACCGGCGACTTTCCCGACCCAGATGCCGACACCGTCACCCCAGTCACCCGCCGCCTCGTCCTACCCTCCGAATCGCTGGACAGATCGGAGGAGACCGCCGACGACGGCAAGGATCTGCAGGTCAACCTCTCCTCCGACGTGCTGTTCGCGGTAGGCAGGGCCACCCTCACCCCCAAAGCCAGATCGGTTCTGGCCCGCACGGCCGAGCTCATCGACGCCTCCCCCGCCACAGTCGTGACGGTGGCGGGCCACGCCGACTCCTCCGGCAACGACGCCATCAACGACCCACTGTCGCTGCGCCGCGCCCAGGCGGTACAGCAGACCCTGTCGGCACTGCTGACCAGGAACGGGGTCCGCTTCCAGACCGAGGGGCACGGTTCGCGCCGCCCGCTGTACAGCAACGACAGCGACGAGGGCAAACGCCGCAACCGCCGCGTCACGGTGACCTTCCCGAAGCCTCAGCCCGCTACGCAGGAACGGGCGGCCACGACCTCTCCCGGCTCGACCGGCCTGACCGGCACCACAGAGGCGCACGGCCAGCCCATCGCCATGGAGGTCACCGGCCTGCGCCGACTGCCCGGCGGTCTTGGTCTGCTCACCTACAAGATCACCAACAAGGGATCGTCCGAGACCTGGTTCCGCGACCTTCACCACACTCAGGACTGGGAGGCGTACAAGTACCAGGCCGCAACCAACGTCCGCGTGACCGACGTCGCCGCCCGCCGCCAGTACCTGCCCGGCCGCCTGGAGGTCCCCACTGACGGCGGCGTGGACTTCTACTGCGCATGCACAGACGTCTCCGGCGTCCGGATCAGCACCGAGAAGTTCGCACCGGGCCGGACCCGCGAGTTCTGGAACCTCTTCGCCCTGCCCGACACCGCCGACAGCCTCCAGGTCAAGATCGGCCCGTTCCGCGACCTCCACGTCCCCATCCAGTAACGGCATCCACCGGTCGGAGCCCGGCATGGAGGCCAGGCGGCCATGGTCTCCATGCCGGGCGAACACACAGGCCCAGCTGCCAAGGGGCGGGAGTGTGTCGATTTCCCTGTTGGGGCCTGCGATGTGATCGATGCTGTTAGATGGTGATCCGGTCGCGGTAGGCGAGCATCAGGGCGTTGAGGGCCTTGGCCCAACAGAGCCGGTCGCTGCGTGGCGTCCGGCCAGGCGGCGGATGCCCGAAAGACGGACGAAGAAGCATGACACGAGGTGTCAGGTTTTGGGTCGAGGATGGTTTCACCGGTCGGCGTCGATGATGGGCGCGGCCCGGGCACCACGGATAGATACCGAAGATAAGGACCTCCATGCGCGAAACTCCGGAAGACCTCATTGAGCTTCAGGCCCTCCTCGACGCCTCCCGCTCCCGCTCCACCTCGCACCTCCGCTCGATCATCAACACTGAGAGCACCTTGGCCGCGGAGCAGCTCACCCAGGTCCTCACCGGCATGTGCACCCTCGCCCTGTCCACCGTGACGGCGAAGGGCGAGCCGCGGATCAGCGGTGTGGACGGGCACTTCCTGCACGGCAAGTGGTACTTCGGCACCGCGCGCGGCGCCGCCAAGGCGCGCCACCTCGCGGCGCGGCCCGCCGTCAGCGCCGCGCACATACGCGGTGAGGACCTGGGCGTGTTCACGCACGGCAAGGTGGAGATCCTCAACCCCCAGGACGGCGCGCCGGCCGCGGACTGGCCGGACGTGCTGAGGTACTTGAAGGACTTCTACGGCGACGACTTCTTCGACTGGGACAACGACGTGGTCTACTACCGGCTGCATCCGCACTGGATGATCGCCTACGCTCCCGACATCGCAAAGCTCACTGCGGTGCCCCAGTCCTAATCCCCGGCACCGGCCGCATCGGGACCGGCCACGTGCTGGGAGATCTGGTGAAGCGGCCGCTCAGCCCAATTGACGACGATCTGCCGCGTAGTGGCGTGATCGGTTTGATTGACATGGGTGGGGACCTCTCCGCCCATGTCCTGCTGCCTTGCGAGAGGGTGGACGAAGGTTGACTGCATTCGTACGGGACGTCGCGAGTATGGGACGCGGGACCATCGACGTGGTGGGGGCTCGTACCAACAATCTGCGGGACGTGTCCGTGAGCATTCCCAAGGGACGGCTCATCGCCTTCACCGGTGTGAGCGGCAGCGGCAAGACCTCGCTGGCCATCGACACCCTGCACAACGAGGCCCAGCTGCGGTATCTGGAGGGGCTTTCGCCGTTCGTCCGGCAGTACATCACCCAGCGCAATCGGCCAAAGGTCGACCGCATCGTGGGCCTCGGCCCGACGCTCGCGGTCGACCAACGCCGTCTGAACCGCAACCCCCGCTCCACGGTCGCAACGATTACCGGCATCGACGGGCACCTGGGGCTGCTGTACTCGCGCCTTCCGGGGATCGGCGCAGACCCGGCGGCGGAGAGTGGGGACGGGCATCTGACGACCGCTCACTTCGACCGCAATACGCCGGAGGGGAGCTGTCCGGACTGCCACGGGGTGGGCGGGCGTTGGCAGGCACAGGAGGACCTGATCATCACCCATCCGGAGCTTCCGCTCTTCGAGGGGGCCTCGCCCTGGTACGCGAAGTGGCGGTCGGGGGAGCACGCGTTCGTACCGGCGCTTGCCGACAAGCGGGGTGTGGACCTCGGCCGGTCGTGGCAGTCGCTGCCTGAGGAGTTCCGTCACTGCGTGCTGTACGGCACGGGTGACGAGAAGATCGAGGCGACCATCGACATGCCGAACAAGAATGAGACCGCACGGATGACCTACACCTCGAGCCAGCCGCTGCGGGGCGCGCTCGCCGAGGTGGAGCGGGTGTTCGTGAACGCCCAGACGTCCAGCGCCAAGCAGCGCTATGTGCCGTACATGCGCAAGCGGCCCTGCGGCACCTGCGGCGGCAGCGGGTACGACCAGGCAGCCCGGTCCGTACGGCTCGGAGGGCTGACGTATCCCGACCTGCTCGAGGTGGAGGTAGTGGAGGTGCGCCGCTGGGCGAAGCGCATGGCGGACGACCTGAGCTCCCGGCAGCGCGAGGTGGGTGAGCCGCTGCTGCAGGACCTCGGTCGCAGGCTCGCAATCCTTGACCGGCTCGGCCTGGCTCATCTCCAGCTGTCCCGGAGCGCGGCGACGCTTTCCGGGGGCGAGCTGCAGCGGACCCGGCTCGCCGCGCAGCTGAGCACCGAGCTCAGCGGCATCATCTTTGTCCTGGACGAGCCCGGGACCGGGCTGCATCCGGCGGACAAGGCGCACCTGCTCGACATCGCCCTGGAGCTGCGCGAGGCTGGCAACACGGTGCTCCTCGTCGAGCACGACCCTGAGCTGATCGCCCGGGCCGACTGGGTGATCGATACGGGGCCTGGCGCGGGCCGCTTCGGCGGTGAGGTCCTAGTGTCGGGGCCTCCCGCCGACGTGGCCGCCCACCCGAAGTCGCTGACCGGACGCTATCTGGCCGGTGAGGGGCCACGGCTGCACCGGACCCGCCGCCCGGCCGGGGACGACACCGGCTGGGTGGAGCTGCACGGGCTGCGTGCGCACAACGTCAGGGCGGACCTGGTGAGTTTCCCCGCCGGTCGGCTCACCTGCCTGACCGGGGTGAGCGGCAGCGGCAAGAGCAGTCTTCTCGGCGCGCTCGGGGCGAGCGTGGAGGCCGCCTTGAACGGGACGGCGACCGACACGGTGCGGGAGGTGACCGGCCTCGAGGGGTTCAGCTGGGTCGCCGTCGTCGATCAGGAACCGCTCGGGCGGACGCCGCGGTCCAACCCGGCTACGTACAGCAAAGCGTTCGACATTGTGCGCAAGCTGTTCGCCGAGACCGACGTGGCGCTTGGGCGCGGGGTCAATGCCTCCTGGTTCAGCTTCAACACCGCGGGTGGCGGCCGCTGCGAGACCTGCACCGGTTACGGTCGCAAGCTGGTCGACATGCACTTCCTGCCGGATGTGTGGGTGGTCTGCGACGCGTGCGAGGGTCGGCGCTACAAGCCGGAGGCTTTGGAAATCAGGTACCAGGGGTTGGCCATCGATCAGGTGCTGGAGCTGACCGTCGCCGAGGCCGCGGAGCATTTCTCCAAGCCCCGACAGCTCGCGGAAACTCTCGGAGCCCTGAACCAGGTGGGGCTTGGCTATCTCCAACTCGGGCAGAGCGCCACAGAGTTGTCCGGCGGCGAGGCGCAGCGGCTGAAGCTGGCTTCCGCGATCCAGCGCGGCGCTGCCAGCAGCAAAGCCGGCCTCGTCGTTCTCGACGAGCCCGTCTCGGGCCTGCACCCGTCTGACATCCAGCGTGTGGTGGATGCGCTCGACGTGTTGCTGGACTCGGCCAACACGGTCGTCGTGGCCGAACATGACATCCCCGTCGCCGCGTCGGCGGACTGGGTGATCGACCTGGGACCGGGAGCCGGTCCGGACGGGGGTACGGTGGTCGCGCAGGGCACCCCGGACGCCGTCGCGACGGCGGACACCCCGACCGCCCGCTTCTTCCGGCGGTACGCGGCGGGTCTGCCGCTGCTGCAGGTGCGGGAAGGCGCGCGCCGCTGAGGGCGAGGCCCACCCAACGATTGTCCCGCGCGGCAGGCCGCCGCCGGCCTCACCGCGCCACTGGGCCAGCCTCGCGGTGAGGGTCGGAAGGGCGCCAATCCCCGGCCGCCCGGAGGCGGCCGGGCGCAGGCCGCGGGCGCGGATCATGTCGGCGAGACGTCGAAACCTGATTGCTACTCGTTGATCCAGCCGAGCTTGACTGCCTGCTCGCGCATGACGTCCTCCATCACGGGCAGCGTGAGGAACGAAACGGCATACAGCACAACCAGAAGCCCGATCGGAACGACCCAAGCGCGAGGACGGATTTCCCAAGCGCGAGAACGGATTTCCGGCGAACCGGCCTCATCCTGCCCAGCGCCGGCAGAGCGGTTCCGACGGAGCCGCGTCTCCGGGAGCCGACGGTCGGCTGGCCTCAGCACCCACGACGCGATGGCGAACGCACCAAACATCAGCGGCACCCCCCACGATTGAAGACCGTCACCGACTGACAGGTGCGACACCACGGCACCCGACCACAGGAAAAAGGCACCCACGTACGCCCATTCCTTCAGCAACGGGAGCCTGGGCACGATGATCGCGACGGCCGCACCGGCCTGCCACGCGCCTAGGACGTAGGCGAAGAAGTGCGGGTATCCCAGGTGGTGCAACTGGACTTCCACCCATTCGATCGTCAGAAGGTTCCACACCGAACCGGCAATCAACTCGAAGACGACTACGAACGTGGTGACCCAGAAGGCGATGGGGCGGATCCGGCTCCAGGTCCGGCCGCTTCTTGTGACGGCGGCCGACTCTTCGTCGGCTGAATGCTGGTGAGTTCTGGTCATGTGAGTTTTCATCTCAGCCTTCTCGTCAAATCGATCTCGACGACATCCGCCTCAGCGGCTACGGGCACGACCGCACCGGGCCGGCGCTGGATGGGTGTTCGTTCCAGTAGTACGACCACAGAGCCCCTTGGAATGTGAGGCGACGCGCGAACCTCACATTTCGGTGTGCTGTCTTGTCGAACTAAGTGAGGGC
The DNA here is from genome assembly GCF_003236315.1 of Micromonospora craterilacus. Lineage (GTDB taxonomy): Bacteria > Actinomycetota > Actinomycetes > Mycobacteriales > Micromonosporaceae > Micromonospora > Micromonospora craterilacus. The sequence continues at coordinate 27,925 of NZ_POTY01000041.1, read as the reverse complement.
AGAAGCGACCAAAGGGAGTCGGCAACACCATGACCACACGATCCGAGCCAGGACATTGCCGACCCGATCCGGGCCTGAGCGCGATCATGAACGAACGGCGTCAGCTGATCAATCTTGCCTACCGACTCCTCGGCTCCCTTGCCGACGCCGAAGATGCCGTCCAAGAGACCTACGCCCGCTGGTACGCCATGCCGCGACAACAGCAGGAAGCCATCCAATCCCCCGGTGCCTGGCTGACGAAGGCCGCCAGCCGCATCTGCCTCAACGTGCTCTCCTCGGCACGGTCCAGGCGCGAGCGTTACGTGGGCGAATGGATCCCGGATCCGCTGCCCGATCGCGCGGAATGGATCGACGGGCGGTCAGGTAACATCCCCGTCGACCCGGCCGACCGAGTCACCCTCGACGAGTCGGTCAACATGGCATTCCTCGTCGTGCTCGAATCGATGACCCCGGCCGAGCGCGTCGCGTTCATCCTGCACGACGTCTTCCGCTACTCCTTCGCCGAAGTGGGCGACATCGTCGGCCGTACCCCGGCGGCATGCCGCCAACTGGCGTCCTCGGCCCGCCGCCGCGTTTGCGCGGCGCAGCCCCCCGCGACCTCGACAGCCCGGCGCGCCGACATCGTCAGGAATTTCAAGCAGGCCTGGGAGGCCAAGGACATCGAGGCCCTCATCGGCCTTCTCGACCCCGACGCGTCGGCGATCGCCGACGGCGGCGGCGTCGTCGGCGCCGTGCTCCGCCCGATCGAAGGCGCCGAGCAGATCGTGCGCTCCCTAGCCCATCTCGAGGGCAGGCTTCGCAACCTGACGATCCTGGAGCGTACGGTCAACGGCCAACCCGGCCTGATCGCTCAGCAGGACGGCGTCACCGTATCGGTGTACGCGTTCGAGGTCGCAGGTGACCGGATCACGCGCATCTGGGCGGTGCGCCACCCTGACAAGCTCCGGCCGTGGACGGTGCGGACCCGGTAGCGGTCCCCTAACTCCCGTGTGGCGTTGACCAGCGACGACGCGGCTGGCCGGCTTGCAAGCTCGTCCGCTTGGTCGCCGAGCGGGCGGCTTTCCCACGCCGACTGAACACTGAGGAATCCCCATGTTGCGCAAAGTAATGACCTTACCCAGTGGCAGGATCATGAAATGGGCCATCGTAGCCACTTGGATCGCCCTGCTGGTGCCAGCCTTCATGCTGGCCGGCAACCTGAGCGACGTTGAGAAGAATGACAATTCCGCCTGGCTGCCCAGCAGCGCGGAGGCGACCAAGGTCCTCGACCAGGCCAAGAAGTTCCAGCCCGCCGAGACCCTGCCCGCGATCGTGATCTACGACCGGCCCGAGGGCGTAACCCCTGCCGACATAAGCAAGGCCCAAGCCGACGCCGAAGCCTTCAAGGGCATCGAGAGGGTCGTCGGGCAGCCACAGGGCCCATTGACGTCCCAGGACGGCAAGGCGATCCAGACCGTGGTCCAGGTCGACGACGGTAACGAGGGCTGGGACGGAGCCCACAAGGTCGTCGACGAGATGACCAAGATCGGCGAACGGGACGCCAACGGTCTCGGGTTCCACGTGACCGGACCGGCCGGCTACGCATCCGACTCGATAACGGCCTTCAGTGGAGGAGGCGCCCTGGGGACGATCACCGCGTTGGTGGTGGTCGTCATCCTGCTGTTCACCTACCGCAGCCCGTTGCTGCCACTGCTGCCACTGCTGACCGCGGGCGGCGCCCTGGTCACGGCGGAAGCGGTGATCTACCTGCTGGCGAAGAATGCCGGGCTCACCGTCAACACGCAGACCAGCCTCATCCTGACCGTACTGGTGTTCGGCGCCGCCACCGACTACGCGCTACTGCTCATTTCCCGGTACCGGGAAGAGTTGCGGCGACACGAGGATCGGCACGAGGCGATGGCGGAGGCCCTGTACCGCTCCAGTCCCGCGATCATCGCCAGCGCCGCGACCGTCGCTGTCAGCCTGCTTGTGCTGCTGCTGGCCACTCTCAACTCCACAAAGGGCCTCGGCCCGGCCTGTGCCATCGGTATCCTGGTCGGACTGCTTGCCATGGTCACCCTGATGCCGGCCCTGCTGGTCATCTGCGGCCGCTGGATCTTCTGGCCCGTGAAGCCGTCGTACGGCTCGGTCGGGACGGCCAAGGACAGCATCTGGACGCGGATCGGTACCGCCATCTCCAGCCGCCCGCGGATCGTGTGGGTCGGCACCGCGCTCGTCCTCGGTGTCATGGCGATCGGGGTGATGGGGCTCAAGGCCGATGGGATCCCGAGCAAGGGCCAGTTCACCAACGAGCCGCAGGCGGTCGTCGGCGAGGAGATCCAGTCCAGGCACTTTCCGGCCGGGTCGGGCGACCCCATCTACGTCGTGGCCAAGGCCGCCTCGGCGGAGGAGGTCAGGACCGTGCTGTCAGGCGTCCCAGGGATCGCCGACGTCGCGGCGCCTATGATCAAGGATGGTGACGTATTAGTTCTCGGGACGCTCGAGGACGCTCCCGGCAGCAAGGCCGCGATGCGCACCGTCGAACAGGCCAGAACCGCGGTCCACAAGATCGAGGGCGCGGATGCCCGGCTCGGCGGCAGCACGGCAATCGCACTCGATACACAACAGTCGGCCGCCCGCGACGCCAAGGTGATCATCCCCGTCGTACTGATCGTTGTTTTCCTCATCCTCGCGCTGCTGCTACGGGCGATCGTCGCACCGCTGCTGCTCATGGCGACGGTGGTGCTGTCGTTCGGAGCGGCACTCGGCGTGAGCGCGCTGGTGTTCAACCACGTGTTCGACTTCGCCGGGGCGGATGCGAACTTCCCACTCCTGGTGTTCGTGTTCCTGGTCGCCCTGGGCATCGACTACAACATCTTCCTGGTCACCCGGGTACGGGAAGAGGCACAGCTGCATGGCACCCGACAGGGCGCGCGGACCGGACTGTCCGCCACCGGCGGTGTGATCACCTCTGCGGGTCTGGTATTGGCCGGTACCTTCGCGGCGCTGGGATCGCTGCCGTTGGTGTTCGCGGCGCAGCTTGGGTTCACGGTGGCGTTTGGCGTGCTGCTGGACACCATGATCGTCCGCTCGGTGCTGGTCACCGCGATAACGGTGGACGCCGATCGATGGATGTGGTGGCCCAGCAAACTGTTCAAGCATCACGACGCCCGCCAGCCGCCCGCGGGCACTTCCGAACCCGCTCTCCTGGGCGCGGGCAGCTGACAACCTTCGGAGCTGGGCTCTCCGGCCGCGGCCGGAGAGCCCAGCTCCGAAGGTGACGCCGAGCAGGTCATTGCGTAGTTGGGCCGGCGGGTGTGCTGAGCTGGAAACCTGCGAAGCGAGTGGCCTCTGTGGAGGCGTGTCTCGGATGGGCACTATCGCCTGGTGACCGGACGATGTGATCGCCACGATCACGCCGGATCTGCACGCCGTTGTCAGGTCACAGCCGGCTCGGCTGCGAACTCAGACGCGTCTCTGTAGCAGCGCGGCGTCCAGCCAGCGCCCCGGACCGTCTGCGCCTGATTGGCCGCGCCAGGCCAGATGGGCGTCGGGACGGATTAGCCAGACCTCGCCGTTGGGGCCGCCCTGCTGTGCTCCGGCGAAGCCGCCAGGACGCGCAGCCCAGGATGGTCGAAGACTCGCCGCCTGCCCGGGTCGTCCTTTCCGGAGACGTACACGCTGGCCTGCTCGTTGAGCCACCACGGGGGCAGCCCCAGGCCATCGGCCACCGCACGGGCCTTGTCGGGGACGACGCCGTGCGGGACGAACGTCGCATCGACGTCCCTGGTCACCTGTCTGGCATCGTAGGCCAACGCCATCGCGGCACCGCCCACCACGAAGATGTCAGCGACGACACCGCGTCGCACGAGCCTCTCCCCCGGACAGGTGAACGCTCGCTCCAGTTCCGCACGCCCATCAGGACGCCGTCCGACCCGCTCACGCGGCAGCCAAATCGTGAACCGACAGGTACACACCGTGCTTCCGGAACGCCGCCGGCGCCCACGCCAGGGCATCGGCGCGGTGGATGGCCAATTCGGCCGGGAACCAGGCCCGCCTTAGCACCCGCCCCTCGACCCATTCCGGCGGAGCAAGATCCGCCTGCGCGAGTAGATACTCCGCAAGCGCCGCCAGCAGCGCATCCCACCGCACATCCTCGGTCGACCCGGGCTCATCCGTCAGCAGCCCGACCCTGGTCTCGGCCGGCTCCCAGCGGTACTCCTCCAGGAACTCCCACACCAACTTCCAGCGGATCCGATCGCTGTCCGCAGAAGCGAGATGGCTGGCCAACACGACCAAGCTCATCGGTTCGTAGCCTGTACCCACAGCGCGAACCTCACCCTCTCGCCCATGGCAGCCTATCGCTTCCCCGCTGGCAAGCCCCGCAACGCCCTCTGCAGATGGGACCGGCACTCGTGCCCACCAGCACTCCCGGCGACCGTGCGCGCCAGCGCCGGCCGACAGCCGACACCACGTCCGAGCAGGCATCGCGGCCATGATCTGGTCGGCGCGGGCGGCACCCATCGTGGTGGTGATCATGTCGTCGTTGCGGCAGGTTGCGGCCACATGACCACCACACGGCGCGGCTTCATCCCATTTGCCCGAATATCGGTCGCCGTTGAGGAGTCCAACGATGAATTCGACCGCGCCGGATCGGCACGCCCACCAGGCGATACACAGCGGAGACAGCCAAGATCGGCTAACCAAACGACCCGAGTCAAGGAGTCCAACAGCGGTGCGCTAGACCAAGCGTTCATGCCGAACAATAAAGTGAGGACCCCCACAAGTCTCTGACCTGCGGAAACCCTCCCACTGGCGGGACGGCCGGATTCGAACCGACGACCCCTTGACCCCCGGGACGATTCGCCACACGTCCACGCACGTCACGCACGCTATCCAAGATCAGGCCGTGCAGCCGACGGCATGCCGCCCACCATCGCGCACACCGTGTGGTCCCCACCTGCCCCCCGGGCGCTGACACGCTCAGCGACAGCAGGGTTAGGAAGTATGGACACGGCCGAAAGACGCACGGCAATGACCTGTCGACCTGCGCCGACACGCCGGCACCCACGGTAAGGAGCTGACCGCCATTGGCCCTCGGCCGCCGTTCAAGGGGCACCGGTGCGATGCTGCCCCTGGCATACTGCCGGCCGTGACACTGGTCCTTCGCCGTTGGCTCGCAGTAGGTCTCTTGGTTGCCGCGGCAGTGACGGTTGCGGTGACGTTCCTCGCGAACGCGGACGGGCTCGGAGGATTGGCCTGGTGCGACGGAGACGGCCTGCTATGCGGTAGCCCCAAGCGAGGGGGGCACATCTACCTGCGGCCGCTGGCCCATCCGCTCCTGGGCAGCGCACTCGCCGCCGGCCTAGTTGCGGCAGCCGCCCACCTCGGTATGAGGCGCCGCGTTTTGCGTGTCGCATCGGAAACAGTCGCGGCGGTCGTAGCTGCCACCGCCCTGCTTCTCAGTCTGCTCGGCTCCCTCGCTCGATTCGAGCCAGACTACTGGGATTCGGTCGTCGCAACGTCTCCCGATTTCAGGCTTGTTTCGTACCGATCGCCTGGGCTCTTCAGCTCGGGAAGCGTTTTGCTGCGGCTACAAAGCCGGGAGGGCCTCGCCAGCCGCGAGGGTAGCGAGGATCTGGCCTGCTTCATCGAGGAAATTTCTGGTTCCGATCCGGAATGGCAGTTCGGCCGGGCTAGATTCGTGGAGAACGACGAGATTGAACTGTCCGCCAAGGACGGAACCACATGGCTAATCCGTTTCTACCCAAGAACCCTTTCACCGGTGAACCCCGTCGACAGATGCACCGACGCACCAGATCCTTCCCGCGACTGAGGACTACGCGGCTTATGCCAGCAACAGAAGCCGCGAGCAGAGGAGCGGATCTCTGAGGAAGGTCGGGGTTCGGGGCGGAACCCTGAGGCTTCGAGTCTTGGCCTTCCGTGGGGCCGGCCGGTGCTGGCCGGAGGTCGCCAGGAGGCCGGGACCGGGTGGCACGGCCCGCTTGCGGGCCGTCGTGATGCAGAAAGCGAACGTTTCGGCAGGTATCCCGAGCGGCGCTTGAGACCTTGACCAACGGTCAAGGAGCGCTACCGGCCGGCGCACTTGACCGGCGTGGTCCCCAGGAAGCCAGAAAGGCCGGCCCGATGTTTCGGACAGCAAAAACCGGCCGAGTAAAGGAGTCCTCGCACCACTCCCCCGCCACCATCGACTTCCCTGCCGTAGCCAGACGAGCAGCGCGTGACTTCGCCGCTGGTCCGCGTAGCGGGAACCGGCCGACTGTCGTGGGAGTTCACGTCGAGGGGCGACGTCCACCACGAATCCATGATCGTCGTTCACAGCGAACTGCAACTCACGCCCAGGCAAGAGCATCAGCCGCTTGTGGGCCCCGCTGCCATGGCATATGACCGGACTCATCTGCCCACGCTGAGCAAGTTCACCAGGTGCGCCATCATATAGCGATGCCGCATCGTCTGTCCTATGCCGACGCCCTCAAGATCCTGGGCGGCTCCGGGCCGCTCGCGAAGGCCGTCGACAACCTGCTCGGCGGCGCGCTCGCCCTAGCGACCGTAGGCGGCAGCGATATCGCAATCAGCTTCTTCGACGCCAGGGCCGAGGTTGTTCGGCTCGGCGGCCTGGTCACCGCCAAGATCAGTGATTCGGTGCGCGGGCTGGGGCGCCACGATCGCAGCGAGCGGCTCCAGGCCGCACACACCGTCCTGGTGATCACCGCGTTCTTCGAGGAGCTTGACGAATGCTTGACTGCGGCAGGCATCCGCAGGCCCGACTTCACCCGGGACGACCAGCTCGAATTCGCCGCTGGCCAAGGCGAGGGCACGCTGGTCGACCAATTCCTGCGTGCGCCCGTCCCGCTACCAGCGCCCGATCTCCCGTACGCGAGCCTCCTGACTGCGCTGGAGGGCTGGTTCGCCGCTGAGTCGACGCGCATGAGCCGCCATCTCACCGGACTGGCCGTCTGGGACCATGCCGACGAGCGCGCGCGCCGCATGTTGGCCGATCTGCTCCACCGGCGGCTGCCCGCTGCGGCCGTCGCCCGCTACGACGAGATCCACCGCCGCCTCGCCGAGGAGATCCCCGAGTTCGCGCTCTGGGCCGATCGCCTCGAAGCGCGCGCCACCGCCCGGGGCCTGGAACGTCTGGAGGCGCTGCTGCTGCGGGCCGACTCGGGGCGCGACCCAGGCCTCCATCGGTCCGCGCTGTCCCGCGCCTATCGCGCCGAGCTCGACCGTCCCATTCTCGGCGGCGACACGGGGGAACTGCTCTTGCCGAGGCTCGGAGCCGCGTACCTCGATCCGCGCTTTCGGGTCCGGACGGCCGATTCGGGTGCCCGTCCGGCGGACGACCAGTGGTGGGCCGGCGCCGCCAACCTGCGTGACGACTTCGCCGGATTCCTCGCCGCCCACCTGACCACGACTCAGGCCACCGAGGCTCCGATGCTGCTGCTCGGCCAGCCGGGCGCCGGGAAGTCCTCGCTGACCCGCGTCCTCGCCGCCCGCCTGCCCGCCGGCGACTTCTTCGTCTGCCGGGTCCCGTTACGCGAGGTGCCCGCTGAGGCCGAGATCCAAGACCAGATCGAACGGGCCTTGCGCCTGGCGATCGGTGAAACAGTGTCCTGGGCAGAGCTTTCTCGCGACGCCGGCGGCGCCCTGCCGGTCATCCTGCTCGACGGCTTCGACGAGCTCCTGCAGGCCACCGGCCTGCATCAGTCCGACTACCTGCACCGGGTCGTCAAGTTCCAGCAGCGGGAGGCAGCGTTGGGCCGCCCGGTCGCGGTCATGGTCACCACCCGGATCGCCGTCGCAGACCGCGCCCGCCTGCCCGTCGGCGCGCTCGCAGTACGCCTCGAGCCGTTCGACGACGCCCAGATCAAGCGCTGGCTAACCGTCTGGAACCAGACCAGTCGGCTCGTCAAACCTTTGACGCCGGATGTGGTTCTCCGCTTCCGCGACCTCGCCGAACAGCCATTGCTGCTGCTCATGCTCGCCCTCTACGACGCCACTGGCAACGCTCTGCAGGACGACGCCGCGGCTCTCGACGACGGCCAGCTCTACGAGCGGTTGCTGGCCTCCTTCGCCGAGCGTGAGGTGCGCCGGGTACACGCGGGACAGCCCGATTCGGCCGTGCCGGGGCTGGTCGAGCAGGAGCTTCTGCGCCTGTCGGTGGTCGCCTTCGCGATGTTCCATCGCCTGCGACTGTGGGCCACCGAGCGCGAGCTGGACGACGACCTCGCCAGCCTCGGCATCGCCCCGTCGCGCGCGGGCCGCACCGAGGCCTTTCGCAGCCCGCTCACGGCCGGTCAGGAGATGGTCGGGCGCTTTTTCTTCATACAGCGCGCCCAAGCGGTTCAGGAGGACCAAACCCGGCAGACGTGCGAGTTCCTGCACGCAACGTTCGGCGAATACCTCGTGTCCCGCCTCGTCGTGCAGGCCGTCCGCGACACCGAGGCCCGCGAATCGGCGAGCACGCTGGCTCTGCGCTTCGGCCCGTCGAACGACGACGACCTGCTGCGGTCCCTGCTCGGCTTCACGCCGCTGACCGCCCGCGCCACGGTCCTGCCATTCATCGCCGGCCTGCTCGACGGCCCCGACCGCGACCGTATCCGCACTTGGCTGACTGGCCGTACCTCTCAGGCAATGACCCGCCCGCAGTATGCCGAGAGCCGCTACCGCCCAGTCGACAAGCGCATTGACCACTGGATGGCCACCTACTCGTTCAACCTCTTTCTGCTGACCCTGGCCTGCGGCGGTGAACTGCGTGCGTCTGAACTGTTCAACCGGACCAACGACCCGGCGGCCTGGCTGCGCAACTCGGCCTTGCAGTGGCAGGCTGCCGTTCCCGGCGGCATGTGGATGGACACCATGGAGGTTCTCAAGGTCACCCGCACCTGGCACGATGGCCGCCGCGACATCGTGGTCGAGCATGCGCGCGACTGGACGGCCGACCTCCCGGATCCGATGAACGTCTACTGGATCAACGCATTAGAACCCGGCGAGAGCCGAGACGGAATTTTCAAGGCCGCCTTCGAGATACCGCCCGCGCTCAGGTCCATGCACCTGAGCAACCACTTAAGCGACGACACGCTGCTTCATGCCCTGGAGCCGCTGATCCGCCGGATACCTGCGGCGTTGACCCAGTTCGCGGAGCGCGAGTACGGCGGCCACCTCTCGGTCGCGCACACCCTCATCCGGATGTGGCTGGCGGTCTCACTGAACGCGCCCTCGGAAGAACTGGTCGCCGCCTGCACTGACGCTGCCTCCGCCGTGGCGGACCTGGCCCCGTTCGACGAAAGGACTACGCCGGCCATCGGGGACGCCACGGAGATAGTGCTGGGCACCATGCGCGCCGAGGCGCACCGTCTGCCGCCGGACAAGGTGTGCGGAATAGTCCATGAACTGATTGACGAAGGGTGCATGACTCTGCGCGCGGCTGTCTGCGCGATTCATTGCCTGGTTGCTTCGAGGGCCGCGGAAGACTGGTACGGAGCTGGGCTCGCCGCGGACCTGATCCGAAAGGACGCACGTAGCATCGACCGCCGTGTGCTCGTCCCGGCGTTGCGTGCGATCGTCGGTGGCAAGGGAGCCGAGCATGCGGACCTTCCTCGCTTGGCCGCAGCCCTGATCGAGGCCGGACGCCAACCGGAACTCGAACGCACGGCCCCAGACCTCACCGACGCCCTGTTCGCCCGCTCGGGAGACAACGCCCCGACCGCAGGCGGGCCCGGGTAAGGGCAATGGGATATTGGCACCGTTAGACAGCGGCGAACGCCGATCACCTTTGATGGTCCTGGCGATGACCTCGTGATCGTGCCGGTCCCCGCCATAGACGCCGCGTGATCACGCGGACACCAAGATTACGACGCGCTTACCCACACATCTGACGCGCCCGTGGACGGACTGCCCAGGGCAGAGTGTGGGCGGGCAATGCGAGACTCCCCATATGCCCGTGTCCGATGCCGGCGCGCGCGTGGTGGGCGGCGACGCCTCCCCGGACAGGCCGAGTTCAGTGGCCTCGGGGCAGGTGAGCAGGCGGACAAGGACATCGACGCCGAGGGCGCGGAGAGAGGTCCGGGACCCTTTGCGCAACCGCGCAACAGGTCACAGGGGTCCGGTGTCTCTGGTCGTCTCACTGACCGCGGGCACCGCCGTCGTGATGATCGAGCAGAACGCCGCGCTGAGGGAGTCGGCCACGGACGACGACTCACCGAGGTAGCCGTTCACCATCGCTCCGTCTCGCAGGATCATCAGCTGCCTCGCGGTGGAACCGACGTCGTCCACCCCTGCCTCTGTGGCGATGTCGGCGAATTGATCAAGCATCCATCGGCGGTGCGCGTCGATGGCTTCTCGGACCGGGTCGTCGGGATCGGTGAACTCCGCCGCGGCGTTGATGAATGCGCAGCCTCGGAATCCCGGACGGCAGCTCGCGGCACCGATGCCGGTGGCGAGGGTGCGCAGTGACCCCACGGGGTCGCCCTTGCGGCGCACGCTCTCTATCCATCCCCGCTCTGCGGCCGCCTGCTCCTCCAGCTACGCGACCACGAGCTCGCTCTTGGTGCGGAAGTGGCGGTAGAAGGTGACCTTCGTGATGCCGACCTGCTCGATGATGCGGTCGGCGTTCGTGGCGCGGATGCCCTGGGCGTAGAACAGCTCGTTCGCGGCGGTGAGGATGCGCGCTCTCGTGGCAGACCCTGTCGGGGTGCGCGTCACCGGTTCGGTGATATCGGCGTGAATGTCCTGCTCCCATCCTGGTCCGGCTGGTTGCACCAGCGCTGGGTGTCCATCACCGCCGCCCTCGGGGTCTGGGGTGCGTGGGCCGTGGGTTCTGGGATTCCCCAGCTCATCGCTGCCGTGCGGCAGCGGCGTTCCGGCGGTCAGGTGCCGCAGATCCTCAGCGGTGGCATATCGGTCCTGGCCGGGGCGGGCTTCCTGGCCCAGGCGTTCCAGGGCGCCGGCAACATCGCCGGAGTCGGCGGCTACGCCACCCTCGGCGGGATCTTCTTCCTGATCTCCGCCATTCGCCTGAGCATCTTGCTGAGGAAGGCAGCATGACGGGCGCAGGGGGGCACAAGAAGCCGATCGGTTTCGTCAGCTACGGCCACACTTCGGCGGGCACCCGGTCGGTTCAGCACGCTAAGCAGGTGGTGACCACGCTGCGCCTGGTTCCGCTGGGCGCCACGGTCGCGATCCGCATCGGTGACGCAACCGAAAATGGTCGGCAGCGGCCCGACACGGCCCACGACACGGCGGCTGTCGACCTGCTGGACGAACTGGTCCGAGTCGCCCACGCCCTACGACCGATGCGCGAACGCACACGAGCCGGGACCCTGTCCGGACCGCTGCCAGGGTCCTACGCGAGACGGCTGACCCCCGACGACGCGCCCGAGGTCACCGTGCTGCAGCGGTGCTGCTGGGTGGACGAGGCCGTCGTCAACGACACCATCGCCATACCGGCCCTGCACGAGTCGCTGGAAGAGGTACGCGACTGGCTGGCGACCTGGCACACCACCGGCATCTGGCGGGACGGCCGACTGCTGGGCATGGTGCGGGCCCGTCGCGTCGACACCGACTGGCACCTGGGTCGGCTCGCCGTCGTGCCCGACCTGCGAGGCCAGGGGCTCGGCCGGTGGCTGCTACACACCGCCGAAGCCGCCGCCCAACCGGACTGCCGCCGCATCCTCCTGTCCACCGGCGCCAAAAGCCTACGGAACATCGACCTCTATCACAGCGAAGGCTACCAGTCGATACCACTGCCCAGCCCTGACGGAACCACCTGCCTCACCAAGGACCTATCCGCCAGACAACGCTGACACTGCCGGTCCATTGAACCCCTTAGTCCGGCCGATCGTGCGCGCCGACAACCTCGGAGGCGTCTGGGCCTGGTGCGTGCAAGTGCGGACGCGGTGGCGAGAGGTCGGCCGAGCCGGCGGCTGTCGGCCGTCGAAGCTGCAGGTTCGGCGGCCGTGGTCTGGCCCTTGGGCTGCGGGCAGCACGGTCAACCCAAGGGGTGAGAGCAGATCAAGGTCGCCTTCCTGTGGCCGTTCGCGTCAGGGTGTCGGCGTACGAGTTCGGATGCCCAGGTAGGTACGCGTGAACGTGCCCAGGTGGTTATCGTCGATGATCTGCGGGCCGTTACTGTCCGCGTTGGCGTGGTCCCCACCACGGCAGGAGCGGCGGAAGGTCGGCAAGCGGTCGACGCGGCGGTTTCGGCGCCGCTGACTCGCCGTCGTCGCCGTCCCAGCGCCGGCCGTACTGATCGGGCAGTTCACCCCAGCCGAAGTACGGCGTCGGCTCGGCAGGCAGGCCGCCGAGCGTCTCCAGCGGGTCGATGCGGGACTCGGCGACCGTGCACAGGTGCGCCCAGTCGTCACCGAAGTCGAACACGTACGCGAACTGCTCGCCGCCGCCCAGCCGGCTCAGCTTGGTCCTGGCGCTGTCGATGCGGCCCTCGGGTGCCTCGCCATCCCACAGCTCAAGCGGCGTGATCTGGGCCTGATCGGCCATCGTGAACATGTGCATGTGGGCGAGGTCCCAACGGGCGAACGCAAGGTTGATCGCGTCCGCGAACTGGCCGAAGGCATGCGACCGGCTCACGGCGAAGACCCTGCCAGGTCGAGGCCACAGGTCAATGCCACGACCGGACACCAGCTCGACTCGTACGGACAGCCAGGTACGCGCCACCGCTCACCCTCCCACCGAGAACCGTCGACACGCCCCCGAAGACTACGCAACGTCACCGACACCGCCCCAGGCGAGGTCCGTGGCTGGGTAGGCTCAGCCGTACCTGCCTGGACACCCAGAGTCGTACGCCGACACACGGCGCAGTTGTCGTGGCGCAAACGAGCGCAGTCCGGGATAGCCTTGCCGTATATGGCTACCTATCGCAGCGCCTCAGTGCTTCTCTCCTCGGACGGCACCAGGACCCCCGGCACCGCCGCGCTCTTCGCCGAGCCCGCCCGCAAGGGTGGGATTCCGCCGTGGGCAGGCGACTTCCGACCCGCCAACAGCGCCGGCAATGGCCCCAAGAACGCGGTCGGGAAGACCTTTACGTTGGAGCTGCCCGACGGCAGGACCGGCAAGGTCGTGGTCCAGAGCCTCAAGCGCGGGAAGGGAGGCGTCGTGCTGGCGTTGATGGGCGAGGACGCACCCCCCTTCTAATCAGGAACTGATCGCCGCCGACGTCACCGGCGGGACAGGGCCGGCATGCGACCCTGTCGATGTCAGTTCGTTCGGGTAGCTGCCGGGCGCATTGCCTGACCGGTGGCTGGGTATCGGCGAAGGTCAGGTGTACTGAGCCGCGATCCGTACGTCACGCAGCGTGGCTCGACGTCGGTGGATTGTCGCTGGAAACTGCCGAATTGAGTGCGTGTCTCCCGCTTTGCCGATGCGTGCGATCATGCCGTGGTGGATCAGTCGGTCAGCGTGTCGTGGTCGCGGCCGTTGCACCTGAGTTCGGGCCTGCACGCGGTCGCGGTGGCGGCCGGTTCTCTCGTCGTGGCGGAGCGGCACTCGCGTCTGGTCCGGCTGGACCCGCGTAGCGGGGTGCAGTTGTGGGAACAGCGTGTCGAGGATTGCTGGGGCACGGCCACTATCGCGGGTGAGTGCTGCCTATACCTGAGCCGAGCAGGAGTTCTGCACTGCTTCGACCTGGACAGCGGGCGACGATTGTGGTCGACGCCCGGCATGAGCCTGCGGCATTACATCAGCGTCTGCGGCGCTGCTGTTCTGCTCGGAGGGTGGCGCGGTTACCACCCGTTGACGCGGGTCGCCCTTGCCGACGGCAGGTGCCTGCCGTTCGATGGCGCTGCGGTTGTCGGAGCCGGTCCACTTGCCTGGCCGCAGCCGGTTCATTGGAGGCCCGAAGGTGACTCTGCCGCCGATGCGGTGCTCATCGCGGGCACCAGTCTGCCGAAACTACTGGTGATGGGCACCTCCGGGGCCATCCTGAGGCAGTGGACGCTGCCGGAGCCGGTGGTCATTCCCGATGCCGGGGACGGCTACGGAGTCAGCGACGATGGCCGTGTCGCGTTCCTCTGTGGTCGACGCACGGTCATGACTTTTCATTCGCTGGACGGTGTGCAGGTGCTGTGGCACCACGAGCGTGACCTCCGCCCACAAACGCCGATCCTCCACGGCGACACGCTGTGGCTCGTCGAGGACGCCGGCATCGCGGTCATCGACCTAAGTCATGGTGCCGTCACCACCGTACGGCATCTACCGCATGGCATAGCCCTCGCTTCGGCCTTGGTGTCCAGCGGCGTGCTGTTCGCCTTCGCGGACGGTTCGCTGGCTACCATCGACCGCGCCGGCGACGTCGTCGCCCGCATACGGCTATCGGCGCGGATTGACCGGCTGGTTCCCGGAGACAATGGTCTGACGCACGCAATCGGCAAAGGTCACCTCGTCACGCTCGATCGTCCGACCACCGCAACCGCCCCGCATCATTAGCGAGTATCCGCTCACGGCGCCACCCGTGCGCGGCACCCATCCTGAGCCACCATCCCTCGCGGGTACCCCAAGCGGCGTCAGTCCGGATCCTCGTATCGGACGCCGACGCTTGCGATCTCCCCACTGCGAACGAGCTCTCGGATCGCTGTGGTCATGGCTGGCACGCCCGGCTCCGGCACGATCAGCTGGTCAATGGCCCAGAAGTAACTCCCGTTCGCGACTTCACCGGTCTCCTTCCATCTCGCAAGCAGGCGGCGGACCTCCTCGACGGTGAAGATGGTCAACGCCCAACTGGAGTCGTCAGGAAGACCGACGAAGGCATCCACATTGGCTACGGACTCCTCGGTGTCCGTGTTGGGATTGAGAAGGAACCGTGCCACGAAGGTCGGTTCCGCGATGGTCACGTACGGGTCGATGGTGCCCATGAACGCCCATCATGCCGCACACGAACGAGCAGATCGGGGTCTTGCCCGGCATCCGCTTCTGGCCGCTCAGCGCACGGCCGGGCGAACGGGTAGAAGGTCGCCGCCGCTTGAAGTTTGAGCGCGGCGACCGCAGGCGGGAAGATCCGTAGCTGTGGGCGGTCTGGTGGAGGTGTCGAGTCCGATCGACGTGCCGCGGCTGCGGGCCGAGCTCGACACGGCTACGAGGGTGCAGTTCCAGGTGCCGCTCTCCGATGCGGACTACCGGACGCTCGCCGCGGTCCTGGCGGAGTATCCGTCCGTCACCCTGCGCGCGTATGGCTTTGATACCGAGTTGTCCACGCTGCGGTTCCTGCGCTGGTTCCCGCACCTTCGCCGTCTCAGCGTGGCCCACCTGTTCCACCTGACCGACCTGACCCCACTGCACCAACTGAACGCCGAGGTCGAGTTCCTCGACCTCGGCGAGACCCGCAAGCCCCTCGACCTCACCCCCGCCACCGCGTTCCGGAAGCTGCGCGAACTCAGGATCGCCACACATCGCCGTGGCCTCGCGGACCTACTTGACACCAACCCCAACCTGCAGGGCCTCGCCCTGTGGAGAATCCCGGTCGACCAAGTCCTCCCAATCGTCACACTGCCGCACCTGCAGTCACTATCACTCACCCTCGGCTCCCTGACCGACGCCGAATGGCTCACCCAGATCCCCACCCTGAGCTACCTCGCAGTCCGCAACGTCCGTCGACTCACCAACCTCGAACCGGTGCCGCGCCTACCCGCGCTGCAATGGCTGATCCTGAACGCCCTGACCATCGACCAGCTACCCGACTTCAGTCCCAGCACCGCGCTGCTCCGCGTCGACCTCGACGGCATGCGGCGCCTACGCCAGCCCAACGCCCTTCACGGGCTCGCCGCCGCACCCCGACTCCGCGACCTCTGGGTCACCCAGTCATCGCTACCGGTCGAGGCGTTCACCCCATTCACCAACCATCCCACCCTGACCCATGTCGGCGTCGGCCTCGGAAGCGAACGCCGCAACCAAGCGGCCAAACACCTGCTCGCACGGACACCACCACGTGACAACGACCACTTCGCCGCGACCCACAACCTCCTATACATCCTGTAAACCCACTTGGACGACGACAGCGACATGCTGCGGTCCTACTTCGCGAAGTACCAGGTAAAGCGGACGACGCCGTGGAACGTCGCCCCTGCCGCGCCGAGCCCCTTCGCGACATTGCGGTAGACCTGAGCGATTCTGGCCGGCGAGGTCGTCGGCGACCAGCTGGCCGTTCTCGTCCCAGGCGACCTGGCCCGCCAGGTGGATCTGAGTGTTTCCAGTCGCGATCGCCACATGGTGGTAGAGCGGGATCGCGACGTGGTTTTCGGGGTTGAGCAGCCGTACGGTCATGGCGGCTGTCCTTTTCTCAGCTGGGCGTTGCGGCGTCATCCGGTTCGGGGTCGCGTCGGCGAGTAGGTCGGGTACGTGAGATGGCCGCCGACGCCGCCCTCGCAGCAGATGGCTGGATCCTCAGCCGCGGGCGCGTGCGGGGTTTTCGGGGCTGCGTCGCGGGCTCTGCTCGCTCGTCGGTGACAGCGTCCGGCCGTTGTCTCGGCCAGCGGCCGACGGCCGCCGTGCCGGTTAGTCGTGGACCGAGCCGAGGAAGGTGCGCAGGGCGGCATTGACCTCGTCGGCGTGCGTCCAGAGCAGCCCATGCGGGGGCCCCTCGATCTCCACGTACTGCGCGTCGGGCAGCGACTGACGGAAGCGACGGGCCGTGACCTCGATGGGGAGGATGTTGTCGGCGGTGCCGTGCAGGATCAGCGCCGGCTTACCGCTCGCCCGGACCGCCTCGACGTCGGCGCGGAAGTCCTCGATCCACGAGGAGACGACGGCGTAGGCCGCCACGGGTGCGCTGGAGATGGCGACGTTCCAGTTGCCGGTGACCGCCTCCCGGCTGATGCGGCTGCCGATGTTCTCGTCGAGGTTGTAGAAGTCCGAGAAGAACTGCGTGTACCAGGCGTGGCGGTCACCCTTCGCCCGCCGCAGCCTCGATCTCGTCGAAGACCTCCTGCGGCAGGCCCTCGGGATTGTCGTCGCGAGCAACCATGAAGGGCTCCAGCGAGGCGAGGAACGCGAGCTTCGCGACCCGCTCGTGGCCAAACCGCGATACGTAGCGGGCGAGCTCGCCCGTGCCCATCGAGAAGCCCACCAGGATGACGTCGCGAAGGACGAGGGTCGGCGGGGAGGAACGGCGTATCGGCACCGTTCCTCCCCCACCTGCGGGGCGTCAGACCATCGGGTTACCGTCGACGGTCGCCTCGGCGGAAATGAGATCCTGAATAACATCCCAGTGCTCGACGATACGACCATCATCGAGCCGGAAGATGTCGACGATGACGACCGGGTTCGGCGCCCAGCCGTGGACGATGCTGTGGGTGAACACGAGGTCGCCCTGTGCGGCGATCCGCTTCGGCTCCCATGAGAAGCCCTCCAGATCCGGCACCACCGCGCGGAGCGTGTCCAGACCGCTGGCCATCTGGGGACTGTGCTGCACGTAGGGCTCAGCCCAGTACCGGTCGAGCGCGGTGATGTCCTTCTCGGCGAAAAGCTCCCGCATGGCGGTCAGTACGATTTCGGTGTTACGTTGAGCCTGGTCGGTCGCCTTCTCGGCCATGGTCATGCCTCCTCGATAGTCCCGACAAAGTTGTAGAGAGTGCCGCCGACCGTCACGTTGGAATACACCGTCGCGTTGGCGAAGTCCTCGACGTGGGTGACGGTGGCACCGCTGGCCTCGGTCCACGAATTCAGGTAGACGCCGTCGCGGATCTTCTTCAGGTCGAGCTTCACGGTCTCCGCGTGACCGTCGGGCGCGAGCCCGGCGCCGTTCTCGACGACGAAGCTGCCCTGAGTCTGCGAGTCGAAGGTGAACCGGACCTTCAGTTCACCCAGGTTGAACCGGTAGCTTCTGCCGACCACCTGCTCGGTCATAGCGTCCTTCCATCTTCGGCCGGGTTGCATGTTCTGTATCCATCGACCACGACCTCACGGGCACCGCCGGCGATGTGATCGACGTGATTCCGAAGGCGTAGGCAACCGGCGCGTCGAAGCCGCTGAATCACCGCGGTGTCGGGTGCGACGTGTCCACTCTCGACTTACCGCGCACGATCAACTGTCCGGTGAGTCGCGGCTGATCTGCGTGGGCCTGTCCGGGGTCTCCGCCCCGCCGTCTACGAGCTCGTACTGCAACGCTCCGGAGGGACAGCGCCGCACCACTTCGGCCAGGCGCTCGGGCTCGGCACCGTCGGGGCGGATCCACGGGCGCTGGCCCGTGTCGAAGACCTCCGGCAAGCCGCGGACGCACTCGGCGGCGTGCAGGCAACGCCTGGCCTCAAAGGTCACGGTGATCGACTGGCCCTCGTACGCCTTCTTCGCGCTTCCGCTGCTCATACCGACCTCCGTCGCTGCCGTGCCCGGCTGTTCAGTCGCTGACTCTGCTGCGGGACTGGTACACCAGGTCCTGGTACTCGGGGTGCCGGGCGATCCAACCCGCGAAGAATGGGCAGGTGGGCAGGACCAGCAGGTTCGCGGCGCGGGCCTCGTCGAGGGCGGCGCGGGCTAGGGCCGCGCCGACTCCCCTGCCCTCGTATTCGGGCGAGACCTCGGTGTGTACGAACGCGATGAGTTCCGTGGTGCGGATGTACTGCGCGACGCCCGCGACCTTGGACTCTCCCTCGACCCGAGCCTCGTACCGTTTGGCTTCGGGAACATCGCTCACATTCACTACCATGTGTCCTCCATCAGATCTCAGCTGCTAGATGGGCCGACCGGCGCGGTGGTCAGGTCAGAGGCTGCTTCCGGCGTGTCCGGCGAGGAGCTGCATCTCCCAGGCGAAGGCCACACCGGTGGCACCGCCGTGCTGCGCCTGGATCTCGGCGGCGCCCGGCACGGTCTTCTCGCGGGCCCAGTCGCGCTGCCACTCGCCCAGCACGGCCATCCAGGTGATCGGCACCACGCCTGCCTGGACCATGCGGCGCACCGCCATGTCGTGGGCCTCTTTCGAGACACCACCCGAGGCGTCGGTGACCGCGAAGACCTCGAAGCCCTCACCTGCCGCCTGCAGGGCGGGCATCGCCACACAGATCTCCGTCCATAGGCCAGCGATGATCAGCTTTTTGCGTCCGGTCGCCTTGACGGCATCCACGACGCGCGCGTCCTGCCAGGTGTTGATGAAGGTCCTGTTGATCGGCTTCTGCTCCGGGAACACATCCTGCAGACCCTGGAGGAGAAGGCCGCCGCGCTCCTCCAGCACGGTCGTCAGAATGGTCGGGACGTCGAACACCTTGGCAGCCTTGGCGAGTCCGATGACGTTGTTGACGACCATCGTCGGCTCGTGGCTGTTCAGGTTGGCGAACTGGAACGGCTGATGGTCGATCAGCAGAAGGACGCTCTCCTCGGGCGTCAGCAGCGCGTCGAGACCGACCTTGCTCGCAGTGCTCATGGGATTCCCTTCTGGAGCTTCGCGTCCGTGGCTTCAGCCTGCGGATCGAAGCCTCGATGCCCGCAGCGAACCGGGTAAGCGGCCACGCGCATGACAACCTGCAACCGGTTAGTTGATGCATCAGCTACACTAGACACCGATAGTTGATCCGTCAACCAGTTTCCGAAACGCCGGCTGCCTGCACTACTGGGCGGACCGCGGTACCCCTCAGGGTGTCCGGCAGACATGAGCCAGGCACGATGTGGTTACGCTCCCCGCATGGACGCAACGCCCCGCTGGCTCACCTCGGAACAGCAGGCCGCCTGGGACAGTTTCATCCGCATGCAGGAGAAGCTCATCGGACGACTCTCCCGCCGAGTCCAGGCCGACTCCGGCATGTCCGCCTCCGACTACCTCGTGTTGGCCAAACTCACCGAAACCAGCGGCGGACGGATGCGCTTCATGGACCTGGCCAAGCTGGTGGAGTGGGAGAAAAGCCGCATGTCCCACCAGGTCAGGCGGATGACAGAGCGCGGACTGGTGGACAAGGAGGAATGCCCCGACGACGGACGCGGAGCGTTCATCGTCGCCACCCCAGCCGGTGTCAAGGCGATCGAAGACGCTGCACCCGTACATGTCGAACATGTCCGCCGACTGTTCATCGACGCCCTCAGCCAGGAGGAACTCGACATGCTCGCCAGGATCTCGGACCGCGTCCTCGCCCATCTGGAGAGGCAGGCCGACTGACCGGTCAAGCGACAGATCGTACGAACGCCCCGGCTCCACTCCGCCGACACCGCACTCGACCGACCAAGACCCTCCGTGACCAACCACCGTCAACGCCCGCCCTTACTCTGCGAAGGGACCGGGTGGGGCGAACGCCTGCTTGGCGAAGCGTTCGGCGATGCGGCGGTGGGTGGCGGTGTCCGGGTGGAGCTGATCGGGCAGCGGCAGTTCGGCGAAGTCGGACTGGCCGTAGAGGTCGAGGCCGTCGAGGTGGTGCAGGTTCGGGTCGTCGGCCGCCCGCTGGGCGGTGATCCGCGCCAGCTCGGCGCGGATGACACCGAGCGTGAGCTTCCCGCTCGCCCGTTCCGCCGGGTCGCCCGTGGCCCGGAACCGCACCTGTCCGGCGCCGAGGGCGACGAGGTCGAACGCGCCCGGGCCCGGGGTGCCTCGTGGATCGGGCAGTAGATCGGAGAGACGACCAGCAGCGGCGTGCTGGGGTGGCCGTCGCGGATTGTGTCGAGGAAGCCGTGCACGGCCGGGACGAAGGCGCGCAGCCGCATCACGTCGGTGTTGACCAGATTGATGCCGATCTTCACGCTGATCAGATCGGCCGGAGTGTCCCGCATGGTCCGGGCGGTGAAGGGGTCGAGCAGCGCGCTGCCGCCCAGGCCGAGGTTGACCAGGTCGACACCGCCCAGAGAGGCGGCGCGGGCCGGCCAGGTGGCGGTGGGGCTGGTGGCGTTGGAGCCCTGGCTGATGGAGCTGCCGTGGTGCAGCCATACTCGGCGCCTCTGATCCGGTGTGGGCGCGACCGGGGCGTCGGTGCGGAGGGCGACGAGTTCGGTGGTCTCGTTGTGCGGCAGCCAGATCTCCAGGTCCTTCACCCGGTCGGGGCGGCCGGTGAAGCGGATGGTGCCGGGTGGACCGGACCGGTGCTCGGCGCCGCCGGTGGTCATGTCGATGGTCACCGTGTCGCCTCCGGTCACGCTGGCCTGGCCGGTCAGGTGACCGTCGATGATCAGGTCGTACACGCCGACCGGGCGGGCCGGCAGCCCGGCATAGATCTGCCTGGTGGGCAGCGTGTCCAGCTCGACGGCGGTGGCCCGGGTGCGGAGAGCCAGCCGGACGCCGGCGGGTTGGGCCTCCACCATGGTGAGCTGACCGTCGGTGTTCTGGGCGCGGGCCCGGGCGGGCAGTCGGTGCGGCAGCACCCCTCGGGCGGTGCGTTGCAGGTCGAGCGCGCCGCGCAGGAGGTCCGCAGTGATCGGCGTGGTGATCCAGCTGGAGTTCATGCTCTCACTCCGTCGGTTTGATGGCGCGTGGTCGCGACGTCGACTACTGGCGGGATCCGGCGGCGGCACGCCACGCCGCCGGATCAGCCGGCGCACGTCGGCATCTTGGCTGGCAGCTTCAGGTCGTCGGTGCGGACGGTGTGCACGGCGTAGCCACCGCGCACAGGACGAGTGTCGGGCAGCTCCGCCGTCAGCGGATCGGCCGGTCAATCGGTCGCCCGTCCGAGGGGCAGACCGGGCGATAGCCTGGGAAACGGCTGTGCCATCGCGGCCGGGCGCGACACTCTGGGGTGGGACATGAAACTGTTCGGACGGCGCGCCGAGACCGCGGCGCTGGACCGGCTGCTGGATCGGGCGGCGGATCGCGCGGGTTCCGGGCTCGTGCTGTGGGGTGAGCCGGGTATCGGCAAGACCGCTCTGCTCGAGTACGCCGTCAAGGCGGCGTCCGACGCGACGGTGCTGCGGTGTCGGGGCACTCGGATGGAGGCAGGGCTCGCGTTCGCGGCGCTGCACGAGCTGCTGTGGCCGGTGTTGGATCGGCTGGAGTTGCTCGCCGCCCCGCAGGCAGCGGCGTTGCGGGGTGCGTTGGGGATGAGCCGGGATCCGGCCAACCGCTTCCTCATCGGCGCGGCTGTGCTGTCGCTGCTCTCCGGTCTTGCGCAGGAGCGACCGGTGCTGGTCGTGGTCGACGACGCTCAGTGGGTCGATGAGGCGAGCGCGCATTGCCTGGGGTTCGTCGCGCGGCGAGTGGCGACGGAGCCGGTCGCGGTGCTGCTGACCGGACACGAGGATCCCGCCTCGGGTCCGTGGGAGGGGTTGCCGGCGCTGGAGGTCGGCGGCCTGGCCGACGAGGACGCACGTCGGCTCGTGGCCGCCGTCGTGCCGGAGGCC
This sequence comes from Micromonospora craterilacus, assembly GCF_003236315.1. Lineage (GTDB taxonomy): Bacteria > Actinomycetota > Actinomycetes > Mycobacteriales > Micromonosporaceae > Micromonospora > Micromonospora craterilacus. The sequence goes on along the minus strand of NZ_POTY01000041.1, from coordinate 5,674 downwards.
GACGCGGCGCTGGTCGATCGGACGGTGCGGGCCGCGGGGGGCAACCCGTTGGCGCTGCACGAGCTGCCCACCCTCGATCGCGAGACCGACGGCGAGGCGACCCTCCCGCCGTCCGGGATCCCGGTGCCGGTCGGGCCACGGTTGCGGCGGGCGTTCTGCGCGCGGGCCGAGGCCCTGAAACCGTCGACCCGGGCGCTACTGCTGCTGGCAGCCGCCGAGGGTCGGGGCGACCGGCACGTCGTGCACCGTGCCGGGGCCGGCTGGGGCGTCGACGCGTCCACCTGGGACGAGGCCCTGCGCTCCGGTCTGCTCCATGCCTCGGGAACCCGCCTGGAGTTCCGGCACCCACTGATCCCGGCAGCCCTCTACGACGGCTCCCCCTTCCCGGAACGGCAGGCTGCGCACCGGGCGCTGGCTGCGGCCCTGCCGCCTGACGCCACCATGGAACGGGCGTGGCACTTGGCGGCCGCTGCCGACGGGCCGGACGAGGACGTCGCCACACTGTTGGAGGATGCCGCCGAGGAGTGCCTGCGACGCAGTGCGGGTCCGACGGCGGCTCGCACGCTGTGCCGTGCCGCCGAACTGTCGCCGGAGCCGGCGGACGCCGCGCGCCGACTGGCCGCCGCCGCCCGCGCCGCGTGGCACGCCGGCCACGCTGAAGCGGCGCGGCAGTTGCTCGAGGACGCTGAACGCCTGGGCGGTGTGCTTCCCGTCGTCCGGCTGAGCGGCGGGCTGCGCGGGATCCTCGAGTTCGCCTACGGCATGCCCGAGCGTGCCCACCATTACTTGGCATGCGACATGGCCGTGGTTCCCGAGACCCGCCGCGCGGTGGAGCTTGGCACCGTGTCAGTCCGCGCGGCGTGGTCGGCCGGTCGGTCCGACCTCCAGCAAGAGGCGCTGCAGCGGGTGCGGGCCGTGGACACCGACGGTGACTCCGCCGTATCGGGGCTGATGCCCGTGCTGAGAAACTGGTGGTCCTGCTACGACCTCACTGGTGAGGTCACGCCGACGACCTCGGACCTGGGCAGCGACACCGTCGGTCGGCTCGGTACGGTCGCGTGGGAGTTGCTCCCGCCCGTACCGCTGGTCCAGGCCTGGGGCATCGACGGCGGGCTGCTCGACGTGCTTCGCGTGCAGGCCGCACAGCTGCGGCGTCGGCACGAGCTGACTGCGTTGGCGCTGGTGCTGGCCCAGATCGCGGTCCTCGACACCGCTGCGGGCCGGTGGGGCGCCGCCGAGATGGCGGCGGCCGAGGGCCTGCGGCTGGCCGAGGAGGTCGGAGCGGATCACCTCGCCACGCAGAGCCGCGGCTGCCTCGGCATGTTGGCTGCCGCCCGCGGCGAGCACCGCACCGTTGACGAGCACACCAACCGGATCCTGCAGCTCTCGGTTCCGCGTGGGGTGCGAGCGCTCGGCGCATCGGCCTACTGGATTCGTGGCCGGGCGGCACTGTTCGACGGTCGTCCACAGGAGGCGCTGACCGACCTGGTGTGCCTCGCCGAGCCCGGCCACGAGGCCGCCCACCCCACCTTCGCGCTGCTCGCCGCCGTGGACACCGTCGAAGCGGCGGCGCAGGTCGGCAGCAGCGACGTCGTCGGGGTTCAGGTCGCCATGGTGGAGCAGTGGGCGCAGCGTACGGGCGCGGCCTGGGCCCGCACGGCCGGCCACCGTCTCCGGGCCCTCGCCCAGGGCGGATCGGCGGCCGAGGCTTCGTTCCGAGCCGCCCTGGACGTCGCGGGGGCGGGGTCGCATCCGTTCGAGTACGCCCGCACCCGGTTGCTGTACGGGGAGTGGCTGCGGCGCGCACGCCGCCGGGCCGACGCCCGGTCCCAACTGGCCGCGGCAGCCGAGACCTTCGACCGCCTGGGCGCGGAACCACTGCGGGTGCGGGCGCTGCGCGAGCAGGCGCTGACCGACCGGCGGGCCGCCTCGGTGGCCGGTCCTCCGACCGCGGCCGGGCTGACCGCGCAGGAACTCCGGGTCGCGCAGTTGGCCGCGGACCGTCTGACCAACCGGGAAATCGCGGCGCAGCTGTTGATCAGCCCACGCACGGTCGGCCATCACCTGGCCAACGTCTACCCCAAGCTTGGCATTACCTCCCGCGCTGAGCTGGCCAGGATCGACTTCGACGGAGACCTGCGGCTCAGCTCGACCGCCCACGGGCGATGACCGGTCCGACCGTGCGCCGTTGACCGATCGAGCACCGGTTGGTGCCCGCCCCGTTGGTGGTCGTCACGAAGCAGTGGCTCGGTGCCACCGGAGCGGGTTGTCCTCCAGCGCGGAGCGGTCCCAGTGCCCGAGATCCGCGGCGGCTTCGTAGGTGGTGCGGAGGAACTCGGCGATCGTGCGGTCGGGGTCCGGTGCGGCGCGGGCGACCTCGTAGGGCAGCAGGAACTGCTGGAACTCGGTGCTGAAGTATGCGCCTTCGGGACCGATCTGCTGTTCGGCGAACCCGTCGGGTGCGGGGTAGGCGTAGGAGTAGAACGCGCCTTCCTCGCCGCCGCCGGGCCAGAACCCGCAGCTCGACAGCTCTCGCGAGTAGCCCTCGACCATGACCCAGTCCCCGCAGTTGGGCACTCCGCCGGGGTGCGGCGGGGCCGACCGGCCGGAGAAGCGGGTGCAGGCGAGGTCCATCCCACCCCAGAAGAAGTGCACCGGACTGACCTTGCCCACGAAGTGCGACCGGAACTCACCGATCACCCGGTTCGCCTGCAGCAGCTGTCGCCAGAACAGGGCGGCCGCCTCGCCGTCGTAGGAGGCGTGGTGGTGGTCCTCGGCGAAGGGGATCGCCGGGTCGACCTCGTTGGGGTGCGGCCGGATCGGTGCCTCGACCCCGAGCTGGTCGAGCATGGCCAGGATCTGGGTGTAGAACTCGGCTACCGGCATCGGCTGGAGCGGGAGACTCCGCGTGCCGCCGTTGCTGGTGCGAACGTCGAGCTGGTGGCCGAGGAAGTCGAACTCGATCTCGAAGGCCCCTGTGCGGTGCGGGATGGTCGACGTCGTCAACCCGCGCGGGCTGACGTACAGGGTCACCTGCCACCAGTGGTTGAGCAGCGGAGCGTGGGCCATGCGGATCTTGCCCACGATCTGGGTCCACATGTGCAGGGTGTCGCGGGTGGAGGTCCAGTCCGAGACCCGTAGGCTCGGCCAGCTCATCGTTGCCGGGCTTGTCATCGGTACACACATCCTTGGCGCTGTAACGAGAGGGTGGCGGTCGCCGCATTCGTGTCTTGCGGGTCGGTACCTATGGGCGTTCTTGACGTGGTCAGCGGTACTCGGGATTGGCGTTGCCGGGGCGCCTACCGGCGTCCCAGGCTGTGCGCTGGTTGCCGTAGGCCGGGAAGCCGCCGGCTCGGCGGATCATCGACGCGAGGTGGAGCAGGTTGTAGGTCATGAACGCGGTATTGCGGTTGGTGAAGTCGTTTTCCGGACCGCCGGAGCCCTCGTCGAGGTAGGACGGGCCGGGGCCGACCTCGCCCAACCAGCCCGCGTCGGCCTGCGGCGGGACGGTGAATCCGATGTGTTGCAGGCTGTAGAGGATGCTCATCGCGCAGTGTTTCAGGCCGTCCTCATTGCCGGTGAGCAGGCAGCCACCGACCCGGCCGTAGTAAGCGTACTGGCCGTGCTCGTTGAGCACACCGGAGTAGCCGTAGAGCCGCTCGATCACCCGGCGGGTCACCGAACTGTTGTCGCCGAGCCAGATCGGTCCGGCGATCACCAGGATGTCGGCTGCCAGCACCCGGGTCAGCAGCGCGGGCCACTCGTCGGTGTCCCACCCGTACTCGGTCATGTCCGGTCGGACGCCGGTGGCGATGTCGTGGTCGACGGCGCGAATCTGGTCCACGCTGACCCCGTTCGCCTCCATGATCGCCACACTGCGGTCGACCACCCCCTGGGTGTGGCTACGGTCGGGAGACCGGTTGAGGGTGCAGTTGATGTACATCGCGCGCAGCCCGGTGAAGTCGGGCTTCTCGATCACCGACGCGGTCATGAGGGTCCTTCCTGGTAATCGGTTGTGCTGTCGGCCCGCCGGTCGGCTCAAGGTCCTCGCCTCTCGACGTCGGTCCAGACGAAAGGAACCATCTGCCGTCCGAGCGCAGCGGCGCGTCCGGTGGGTCCGCGTGACGAGTGTCGGACGCTGCGGCCTGTGCTGGATCGGCCGGTCAATCGGTCGGTCGTGGTGGCCGATGCAGTGCGATCGATCGCTCTGGTCCATCGGCCATTCCGCCTGCGGTGATGACGAGATCCCGCGTGGCGGCCGGATCGCGCGCCGTGACGGCCGCGTCGCACGCCATCGAGCGCTGCGTCGGCGTCGAAGGCCCGTGGTCGGCCCAACTTTGCCTTCTCCGTCACACCCCCTTCACCTTGCGTACCGATCGGTGCCGAAGTAGCGCCAGAAGAGCCGGTCGGGCGTCTCGAGCAGGCGTTCCCAGCGCCCGCCCGAGACGGCCGCCGACATCGCGCGTTCCTGCTACAGGTGGCCGGGCTTCGGGGGCTCGACTGCGGTAAGGCCACCGTCCACGGGAATGGTGGCCCCGCTCACGTACGAGGCGCCGGGACCGGCGAGGAAGGCGATCACCTCGCCGACGTCCTCCGGCTGGGCGATGCGACGCAGCGGAATGAGGGGGACGTAGCCCTGGAGATACTCGGCGGGGACGCTGGTGAGGACCGGCCCGGGTGCGACTGCGTTGACGCGCACGCCGGACGGGCCGTACTCGGCGGCCCAGGCGCGGGTCAGCGCGTTCACGGCTGCCTTGGTGGCGGCGTAGACCGCGTTGTTGACGTCCCCGATCGTGCTGGACCCGCTGCTGACATTGATCACGCTGCCGCCGCCCCGTTCGGCCATCTTCGGGGCCAGGGCGGCGGTCAGCAGATAGACCGCGCGCAGGTTGCTGTTGAGCATCGCGTCGTACTGTTCAGTGCTGATGCTGGCGCTGGGACCGAAGCTACCCACCCCGGCGTTGTTTACCAGCACGTCCACCTCGCCGGCCTCCCGAGCCAGCCGGGCCACGTCCTCCGGGTTCGCCAGGTCGGCGGCGACGAAGCGGGCGGAGCCACCGTCGGCCTGGATTTTCTGAACCACCTCCGTCCCGCGCTGGGCGTTACGGCCGGTCACCACCACGCTCGCGCCTCGCGCGGCCAGGGCGTAGGCCGTCGCCCGGCCGATGCCGGTGGTGGACCCGGTGATCAGGGCAGTCTTACCGGTCAACTCGCTCATGACGAGGTCTCCCCCTTCGGGTTCTGTACCGATCGGTCGGTACAGAATGACCGTAGCAGTTCCGGTTCGATCGGTACAGAACTGGTAAGGTTGATCACATGAACAGTCAACGGAGCGCGCAGGTCGGCCGACCCCGGGGCTTCGACGCCGACGAGGCTCTTGAGAACGCGATGCGGGTGTTTTGGCAGCACGGCTACGAGGGTGCGAGCCTCGCCGACCTGACCGAGGCCATGGGGATCAACCGCACGAGCATGTACGCGGCTTTCGGCAACAAGGAGGAGTTGTTCCGGAAGGCCCTGACCCGCTACAGCAACGGCCCGGCGTCGTACGGCGCCGAGGCACTGGCCGAGCCGACCGCCCAGCGGGTGGCCACGGTGTTCCTGCACGGCGCGGTTCGGAGCAGCACCCTGCCGGGCTACCCGGCAGGGTGCCTCAGCCTGCGCGCCTCCCTGGTGG
>NZ_POTY01000419.1 GCF_003236315.1 Micromonospora craterilacus | reverse complement strand
GGGCCACGCCGCGCGGACAGCGGCTTCGACCGCTCCTTGCGGCACGGTGCCGGGCACCCATATCGAGATGAGGAGGTGCCGTCCGGTCCAGGCGTACTGCCAGGCCACATGCGGGGTGCCGTAGAGCAGCCGTCGGCGGCGCGAGGGGGTGAGGATGCCGGCGAGGTTGGCCCACAGGGCGGCGGCGCCGTGCTCGTCGACCTCCGGGGGTGGGGCGATGGTGACCAGCCGCCCGTCGGCGGCGTGGCACCGGTGTCGCCAGAGGTTGACGAGGTGACGGGCGGCGATCCACGCGAGGAGCAGGCCGGCGGCGACGGCGAGCAGCCAGGGCCGGTCGAGGGCCCAGTCGGTCGTGTCCAGGATCCAGCGGGTCACCGGCGATTCCGGAACGGTCGAGCCGGGGTCGGCGGGGGCGGGCGGTGAGTTGATCGACGCAGGTGTCATGGGTCGGGTGTCCTTCGTGGGTGTCGGACACGGCGTGGTGGTGCCGCGCCCGATGTCGGGTGCGGCGCCACCACGCCGGTTACGGTGGTGCTAGATGTCGTCCTCGGCGATCAGGTCGAGCGGGTTCGTGGTCGCCAGGTCGTGTTCGGCGGCGCTGGAGATCGCCTCGAAAGCGGTGCGGTTGGTGCCACTGACGAGCAGTCCCTGGCCTCGGCTGGCGGCCAGGAGCAGGCGCCGCTCGCCGGCGGTGAGACCGAACGCGTCGCCGACGGCGTCGATGGCCTGGGGTGCCTGGCGCAGCAGGATCTGGGTGGCGGCGTTGGCGACCACGGCCTGGCCGAGGTCGCTGCCGAGGACGTCGGCGGCGTCCTGGGTGACCACGGTCAGCCCGGTGTGGCGTTTGCGGCCGGCCTTGGACAGGCGGAACAGGAACTTGGCGCCTTCGCCGTCGCGCATGAGCAGCCATGCCTCGTCGACGACGACGAGGCGACGTGGCGGCGGTCCGGCGGCGGGCGGGGCGTCGACCTGCCGCCAGATCGAGTCGAGGGCCAGCAGCGTGCCGACGGTGCGCAGCTCGTCCGGCAGCTGCCGCAGCGACCACACGACCAGGTGTCCGTCCGGCCGGGTGGTGCTGGGCCCGTCGAACAGGTCTTTGAAGGAGCCGTCGATCCAGGGCGACAGTCGGGCGGCGAGCTGCGCCGCGGCGGGATCGGTGTCGGCCGCGAGGATCGCCGCGAGATCGCGCAGGAGCGGTGCGGGCCGGCGGTGGGTGCGGGAGTCGGCGGTGATGCCGGCCTGCCGGTAGACGGCGAGAATGGCCCGGTCCAGCGCCGCCCGCTCGGCCGGTGGCGGCAGCTGGCCGACCAGGACGCTGACGAGCGTGTGGAGAAAGAGACCTCGGCGGGTGAGCGCATCCGGTCGGGTGTCACCGGCGGGCAGGTCGAGGGGGTTGACCCGAACCCCGGGGACGCCGAGTCGCACCACCGTGCCGCCGACCGCGTCGGCGAGGCGCAGGTACTCGTCCTCCGGGTCGATGATCGCCACCTGGACGCCCTGGTAGAGGTGACGCAGTGTCTCCAGCTTCACCAGGTACGACTTGCCGGCGCCGCTTCGTGCCAGTACCACGGAGTTGTAGTTGTCCTGGGAGAAGCGGTCCCACCACACCACGCCGCTGCCGGACGGGTTGGTGCCGTAGAGGACGCCCCCGGTCGCGGCCGGTTCGCCGGGCAGCGGCGCCGGCAGGTCGGGTGAGGCGAGCGGGAAGGCGGCGGCGAGGGCTTGGGTGTCCATGGTCCGCAGCATCCGCAGCCCGTCGGTGGCCAGCGGCAGTGTGGTGGTCCAGCCGGCGAGTTGCCGCCAGGTCGCGGGCTGGACCTCAAGCAGGGTGGACGCGGCGGCGGCCTTGACGCGGGCGCACGCCTGCAGGAGTTCGTCCTCGGTACGGGCGTGGACCGTGACGTAGAGGCCGACGCGGAACAGCTTGGCGGCGCCGCGGGCAACCCGGTCGGCGAGGTCGGCGGCGTCCTGCGCGGCGGCCTCGGTGTAGGGGTCGGTGAGCTTGCCCCGGTCGGCGTCGGAGCGCCGCGACGACTCCAGCCGGGCCCGCTGCGTGCGTAGCCGGGAGGCGGCGATCGGCGCGGGCAGCGGGTCGATGTGCAGGGTGACGTCCACCCGGCCGGGGTAGGACAGCAGCGGTTCCAGCCAGGCCGGGCCGACCTCGGCCGGGTAGCCGGTGACCACGAGGGTCGCGGTGTAGCCGTCGCCCACGCGCAGCCAGCGGGGTGTCACCTCCACGGACGCGGGCGTGACGGTGGCGGCGAGCCCGGCGGCCGTGCCGTTGGTGGCCGAGTCTTGCGTACCCGGACGTGCCAGGAGGTTTTTGATCACGATGCTCGTCTCCTCAGGTCGTGGGCGGTGTGCCGGTGCTGGTGATGACGGCGTCTGGGGTGGCCAGGCCGCCTGGGCGCGGCGGCCGGTAGGGGTCGGCGGCGGCGACGAGCGCCGCCGTGACGGCCGTCCCGTCCAGGGCGCGGGCGGTCACTCCGAGGCCGGACAACGCCCGGGCGGTGTCGTCGGCGCGCCGCCGTGCCGTGTGGCTGCCCCGTTCGGCGGGGGCGGTTCGGGTGACGACGAGGACCTGGCGGCGCAGCGGATCCCGGTGGGCCGCCAGGTCGGCCAGGAACGCGGCGTGGTCGGCGCAGGCGGCTTCCAGGGCGGGATGGGGTTG
>NZ_POTY01000418.1 GCF_003236315.1 Micromonospora craterilacus | reverse complement strand
GCGGTGGCCGCGCCGGAGGGGTACCGGCCGCCGGAGGGTGATCTGGCGGCGTTGCGGCGGTGGTTCGGCGACTGGCACGATCCGCTGCCGGCGGTGCTGGGGCGGATCGATCCGGTCGGGTTGTTGCATCACGACGTGCATTTCCTGCCGCCGTTGCCGACGTACGTGCAGGGGCGCCGGGTGTTGCTGGGTGATGCGGCGCACGCGATGACGCCGGATCTGGGTCAGGGTGCCTGTCAGGCGTTGATCGACGCGGTGGCGTTGTCGGACGCGTTGGCGGCGGCGCCGGATGTGTCGTCGGCGCTGGCCCGCTACGACGGGCTGCGGCGCCGGCCGACGCAGCGGATGGCGGCGATGGCGGTGCGGGCGGGTCGGTTGGCGCAGGTGCGCCGGTTCACCGGGGTGCGGGACGCGGCGGTGCGGTTGGCGTTGGCGTTCGGTCCCCCGGGCTGATCCGTCGCGTAACCACCGCCCAGGGCGCGGCGATGGCGTACCGCTGGCGGTGTGTGGCAGGCTGACGGTGACGCGACTGGCGGCACCGAGGATGGGATCGACCATCGGGAAGCTCTCGTCGTGGAGGTCGTCCGCCTGGGCCTCCGCGGGCGAGGTGAGCCATGTCGACGACGATGACGACCGCCCGGCTGCTGCCCGGTGGGCCGGTGGCGGAGATGATTCTGGCCGAGGTGGCCGACGGTGTGGCGCGGTTGCGGGCGGCGGGGGTGACCCCGGCGCTGGCGACGGTGCTGGTGGGTGACGACGAGGCGAGCGCCGGTTACATCCGGATCAAGCAGCGGCAGGCGGCGGAGTTGGGCTTCGATTCGCCGCACGTACGGTTGCCGGCGTCGGCGTCGCAGGCCGACCTGCATGCGGTGCTGGCCGATTTCAACGCGGATCCGGGTGTGCACGGGGTGCTGGTGCAGCATCCGATCCCTGGTGGTCTGGACTACGACCGGGCGTTGCAGGTCCTCGATCCGGACAAGGACGTCGACGGGATGCATCCGGTGAACATGGGCCGGTTGGCGTTGGGGCTGTCCGCTCCCCTGCCGTGTACGCCGGCGGGCATCGAGGCGCTGCTGGCGTTCCACGGGGTGCCGGTTTCCGGTCGGGAGGTGGTGATCCTGGGTCGGGGGGCGACGTTGGGGCGGCCGTTGGCGTTGCTGTTGGCGCAGAAGCGGCCGACGGCGAACGCGGCGGTGACGGTGGTGCACACGGGGGTGGCGGACTGGCCGCGTTACACCCGGCGGGCGGAGATCCTGGTGGCCGCTGCCGGGGTGCCGGGGATCGTGCGGCCGGAGCATGTGCGGCCGGGCGCGGTGGTGGTCGGTGGTGGGGTGCGGTACGAAAGGCGGCGGTTGCTGCCGGACGTGGACCCGTCGTGCGATCAGGTGGCGGGGGCGATCACGCCACGGGTCGGTGGGGTGGGTCCGGTGACGGTGGCGATGCTGTTCCGCAACGCGTTGCGGGCGACGCGGTCAGCCGCCGGCCTGGCGGGCCAGCTGTAGGGCGTCGGTGACGGCGGTCAGCCGAGGTCGACCAGCAGGGGTCGGTGGTCGGAGATGCTCGACAGCGGGGTCCGTACGGTGCTGACCGGCGGGAGTTGGCGGAAGCCGTGCCGGTCGGCGATGACGTGGTCGAGTTGGACGCGGGGTTGCCCGGCGGGATAGGTGGGCCGGCGGCCCAGCAGCCGCCAGCCGGAGACCAGCCGGACGGCCCAGGCGGGCAGGTTGAGGTCGCCGAGCAGGATCCGCGGGGCGGGCAGCGTCCGCAGGGCGCGGACGACCTGGCGCAGTTGGCGGGCGTTCCACCCGGGCACGAAGGACAGGTGGGTGGCGGCGACGGTGAGCGGGCCGCGTGGGGTGTCCAGCACGGCGGCGAGTACCACGCGGGGTTCGTCGCGCAGCAGCACCAGGCCGCCGCCCGGGCCGGGCACGTACACCGGGGAGCGCACCGGCGCGGGGCGCAGCCGGGTGACCTGCCAGGTGGTGACCGGGTGGCGGGAGACCAGGCCGACGCCGTAGCAGGGTTCGCCGTGGCCGTCGTCGTCGTGGGTGAGCGGGCGGAACGCCTCGCCGGGGGTGCCCACCACGGCGGCGGCGAAGCGGTGCTCGGCGGCGTCCATCGCCTGGGCGGCGATGGCGGTGAGATCCAGGTTGCCGCTGCGGGACTGGTCGCGGTCGACCTCCTGCAGGGCGAGGACGTCGGCGTCGAGGGCGTTCACGGCGGCGGCGAGCCGGGCGGGGTCGACCAGGCCGTCGGTCAGGGATCGGCCGTGCAGCAGGTTGAACGTGGCCAGGCGCACGGTGTCACCTTAACGACGTCATGGCACAGTTACCCGATGGTGCGGGCGTTGCTCTGTTCAATGCTGGTGTTCCTGGCGGTCGGCGTGGCGGGAATGTGGCTGGCGCGGCAGCGCGGCCGGTGAGGCTGGCCACAGGCGGCGGCGCGGGGTAGGTCCGGGTCGGAAGAATGACGGCCCGTGGACCTGGACCCGCTGACCATCACGACCCTGTTGACCGCCGCCGCGCTGGCCGGCTGGGTGGACGCCGTGGTGGGTGGTGGCGGCTTGCTGCTGCTGCCGGCGTTGCTGGTGGCCGCGCCGGGCATCCCGCCGGCCACCGCGTTGGGCACGAACAAGTTGGCGGCGATCGCGGGTACGTCCACGGCGGCGGTGACGTTCTCCGGCGTCCACTCCTTCACCTGCTTGCC
>NZ_POTY01000417.1 GCF_003236315.1 Micromonospora craterilacus | reverse complement strand
CCGGGGCCCCGCCCGGCCCGCGCCCCCCGGGCCGGACCAGGCCGCCGGGCGGCGCCGCCCGTTCGGTCAGAGATGCAGACCGCACTCGGTCTTCTCGAACATCGCCCAGCGACCGCCGCGCGGATCCTCGCCGGCCTTGGTCCGTCGGGTGCACGGCCAGCAGCCGATCGAGCCGTAACCGCGCCGGAACAGCTCGTTGACCGGCACGTTCCAACGGGAGATGTACGCGTCCACGTCCGCCTGGGTCCAGGCCGCGATCGGGTTGACCTTCACCTTGCCCCGGCGGGCGTCGAAGGTCACCACCCGCGTGTTGGCACGGGTCGGCGACTCGTCGCGGCGCAGCCCGGCGGCCCACGCGTCGTAGCCGGTCAGCGCCCGCTCCAGCGGCTCCACCTTGCGCAGCTGGCAGCATTCGTCCGGCGACCGGTTGAACAGCCGCGGCCCGTACTCGCCGTCCTGCTGGCCCACGGTGAGTCGGGGCCGGATCGACCGGACGTTGACCGGCAGTGTGCGGGCCACCTCGTCACGGACGGCGAGGGTCTCCGGGAAGTGCAGGCCGGTGTCCAGGAAGACCACGTCCACCCCGGGCGCGACCCGGGAGACCAGGTGGGCGAGGACCGCGTCGGCCATCGAACTGGTCACGCAGAACCGGTCGCCGAAGGTCTCCGCGGCCCACCGGGCGATCTCCAGCGCGGGCGCGCCCTCCAGCTCCCGGCCGGCCCGCTCGGCCAGCTCGCGCAGCTGGGCGGGGTCACGACGCGTGGCACCGGCCGGGCGGGGTGCGCCGGTGCCGACCAGCCCGAGGCCGACGGCCGAGACCAGGGCGCTCACTGGGTCACCGCCCGGGAGAGCAGGCCGGTGAAGCGGACCGTGAACACCCGGGTGCAGGCGTGGCACTCCCACGCGCCGTGGCCGGTCTCGCTCGGCCGCAGGTCCTCCTCGCCGCAGTACGGGCAGTACAACGGCACGGATCGGGACTCGCTCATGTCGGCACCCCGCTTCGCTGTGTGCCGCCATGAGGCTCCACGGCGCTGAGCGTGATGATTCGCTCGCTGCGCTCGCTCATCGCAGTTCCTCCTCGTCGACCCTGATCACCCAGTTGGCGAACGCCTCGCCCTCGGTGCGGCCGGCCAGGTAGCGCCGGGTCAGCCGCTCGACGTACTCGGGAAGCTCCTCGGCGGTGGTCTTCAGGCCGCGCAGCTTGCGGCCGAAGCCGGCCGTGCGGCCCTCGGTCATGCCGAGCCCACCGCCGAGGTGTACCTGGAAGCCCTCCACCTGGCGGCCGTCCGGGCCGGTCACCAGCTGGCCCTTGAGGCCGATGTCGGCCACCTGGGTGCGGGCGCAGGCGTTCGGGCAGCCGTTGATGTGGATGGAGATGTCGGCGTCGACATCGCGTAGCTGCTGCTCCAGCCGAGCCACCAACTCCTCGCCACGCGCCTTGGTCTCGACGATGGCGAGCTTGCAGTACTCGATGCCGGTGCAGGCCATGGTGCCGCGCCGCCAGGTCGACGGGCGGGCCTCCAGGCCGATCTCGCGCAGCCCGGCGATCAGCGACTCGGTCCGCTCCGACGGCACGTCGAGCACCAGCAGCTTCTGGTACGGGGTGAGCCGCACCCGGCCGCTGCCGTGCGCCTCGACCACGTCGGCGAGCTGGGCGAGCTGGGTGCCGGACACCCGCCCGACCACCGGGGCGGCGCCGACGTAGTTGCGGCCGTCCCGCTGGGCGTGCACGCCGATGTGGTCGATCGGCTTCTCCGGCAGCTCCGGAGCGGGCCCGTCGAGCAGCGTCCGGCCGAGGTACTCCTTCTCCAGCACCTCGCGGAACTTCGTCACGCCCCAGTCGGCGACGAGGAACTTCAGCCGGGCCCGGTGGCGCAGCCGGCGGTAGCCGTAGTCGCGGAAGATGCCGACCACGCCCGCCCACACGTCCGGCACCTCGGCCAGCGGCACCCAGACGCCGAGCCGCTGGGCCAGCATCGGATTGGTGGACAGCCCGCCGCCGACCCACACGTCGAAGCCCGGGCCGTGCTCGGGGTGGTCGACGCCGAGGAAGGCGATGTCGTTCGCCTGGTACGGGGTGTCCACCAGCCAGGAGATCGACGACTTGAACTTGCGGGGCAGGTTGGAGAACTGCTTGTCGCCGACGTACCGCCGGACGATCTCGTCGATGGCGGAGGTGGGGTCGATCAGCTCCGCCTCGGCCACCCCGGCCACCGGGCTACCCAGCACGATGCGGGGGCAGTCGCCGCACGCCTCGGTGGTCTGCAACCCGACCGATTCCAGCCGCCGCCAGATCTCCGGCATGTCCTCGACCCGGATCCAGTGGTACTGGATGTTCTGCCGGTCGGTGATGTCGGCGGTGTCCCGGGCGAACTCCCGGGAGATCTCGGCGATCGTACGCAGCTGGGCCAGGTCGAGCTGGCCGCCGTCGACGCGTACCCGCAGCATGAAGAACTCGTCTTCCAGCTCGTGCGGCTCCAGCACGGCGGTACGCCCGCCGTCGATGCCCGCCTTGCGCTGGGTGTAGAGGCCCCACCAGCGGAACCGACCCCGCAGATCCTGCGGGTCGATGGCGGCGAAGCCCCGGTGGGCGTAGATGTTCTCGATCCGGTGCCGCACGTTGAGCGGGTCGTCGTCCTTCTTGATCCGCTCGTTGGGGTTGAGCGGCTCGCGGTGTCCGAGCGCCCACTGGCCCTCGCCGCGGGCGCGGCGGGGTGC
>NZ_POTY01000416.1 GCF_003236315.1 Micromonospora craterilacus | reverse complement strand
CTCCCGGCCGGCGGACCCACCCCGCCCTGCCACCGCAGCTCCACTCAGCGGTACGGCAACAGGGCTGCTCACCAGGGGTGCGATCGGGGAAGCGCGGCGGCCGTCCGGGGGGATCGTCCGGCCGCCGAGCTGTGGTCATCCTGCGACACTCCGCAGTGAAGCCGCAACGTTCCGGGCGGCAATTTCTCGCGTGTGCATTGACTTTCTTTGCTGGACGGTTTATGTGTTACAGAGACGGGTGACGCAGTGTTGCGTACCGGAATCAGGGAGTGTGCGAATGCCCGAGGACATCGGATCGACCGTGCCGCGCCGCCAACTCGGCCGGCTGCTACGCCAGTTCCGCAACGAGGCCGGGGTGACACTGGACGCCGCCGCCGAGGCCCTGGAATACAGCCGGCAGAAGATCTGGCGCCTCGAATGCGGCATGGGTTCGGTCCGGATCCTCGACGTCAAGGCCATGTGCGAGCTGTACGGGGTGTCGCCGGAGATGACCGAGGCGATGCGCGGGCTGGCCGCCGAGACGAAGTCCAAGGGCTGGTGGCACGCGTACGGCGACGCGGTGCCGAGCTGGTTCGAACTCTACGTCGGCCTGGAATCCGCCGCCGCCCACCTACGCCGCTACGACGAGTCGCTGATCCCCGGAATCCTTCAGACGAAGGAGTACGCCCACGCCCTCTACCGCCTCGGTGGGCGGCTGAGCGAGGAAGAGCGTGAGCGGGCAGTCCAGGTTCGACTTCAACGACAGGCACTACTCGTTCGACGGCTGCCGGCGGCTCCCCGGCTTGATGCTGTGCTGTCGGAGGCTGTGCTTCGGCGCGGCGTCGGCGGCCCGGTCGTCATGGGCGCTCAGCTCGACCATCTCATCAAGCTGTCCGATCTTTCGAACGTGTCGGTCCGGGTGCTGCCGTTGGCAGCCGGTCCGCAACCGGGTGCTGTCGCCGGGTCCTTCGTCATCCTCGACTTCCCGCCGACCAAGGGCGGCCGGGCCGCGCCGGAGCCGTCGGTCGTCTACAGCGAGTCATTGACCGGAGCGCTGTACCTCGACAAGCCCGATGAGCTGGGCGCCTACGAACGTGTCTGGAGGGGGCTGGATGCGCTCGCCCTCGGCGAGGCAGAATCGAAGGACATGATCAAGAGAATCATCGGGGAGATGCGGCATGACTGACCTGACCGGCGCCGTCTGGCGCAAGAGCACCCGCAGCGGCGACAACGGCGGCGACTGCGTCGAGGTCGCCGACAACCTCCCCGGCCTCGTCGCCGTACGCGACTCCAAGGACGCGACGGGACCGGTACTCACCTTCACCTCGTCGGACTGGACGGGTTTCGTCAACGCGATCAACCGCAACCGGCTTCGCTGATCCGCCGATCGACGGTGTCCAGGGCAGCGGTGGGCATGCCATTCGTCGCAGTGCCAGGCCCCCACTTGACCCAATGCCGTTCAGATAAGACTGCTTGGGGCAGACCAGTGGTGGCCGAATTCATCCAGGCGTCGTCCAGCGAGAGGCGGCATCAGCGTGTTGCGGTATTGCGCCGGAGCGAACGCCGCAACCATCAGACGATTTCAGTCGCGCGATTCCCGTGACCCCAGATCGGTCGACCTCGAAGGATCCGCTCGCCGAACACCATGCGGTGACAGATGAAGTTGTCCGCGGCCCCAAAATAGCGGGGCGCCTAGCCGGCAGTGAGTGTCAGCAGCTCAAGGATGCCTGCAGCCCGCCGGCTAGGCGCGCTCGCTGAGCCAGCGACAAAGGTGACCTAGTCGCTGACACTAGCCCACTCAGCGTCAGAGCGAGTCGGCAACTCCGCGAACCTCACCACGCACAACACCATTCACCGTGATCACCTCCTCACATCCGTGACCCCGTGAAGTTCTATCAGCGTACGCGAATGTCGCCGCGATCGGCACCTCCCGCACACGTCTCTTCTCAGTCCGTCAAGGACACACTTCCTCTTGCCCAACAACCGGCCACAGAACAGCAGTTAATACACTGAATGGTCGCCCCCGTAAAATTCTGAGGCATTACCGTCCGAACTGGACACCGCCTCTTGACCGACGAGCCATTTCTGCACAGCGCCTTGACCACTGAGCGTTGTCAAGTGGTGCGGACGTGAAGGCCAGACCACAGCGGAGCCGTCAGTCGTGCACACCGAATCCCTGACCGGAAAACCCTCACCGCCCCCCACCGCCTGGACCGCCTTCGTCCGCAAGCCACCGAAGGCCGGCTAAGGTCACGAACGGCGAGAGATCCCAAGGACCCCGTCAACTCCGGACCCAGCGTCCTCCCGCTTCGTTGCAGCATCGTCGCTCGCCTATGCCCGACTGGCAGGTGCTGCGCAGAGGAGGCCGCTGAGATCAAGGCGCTCGCCGCCGCCCTCACCTGGGGAAAAGCCGGCAGGTAGAGATGGCTCACCTGTGGAACCCCGCCGGCCCCGAATGCCACGACCCGGAGGTCGGGTACGCCGACAACAAGCCCTTCGATATCATCGAAGTGGGCGCCGCCAAGAACGGCACAACTGGCCGGGAGCGGACACGGTGCGAGCGTTCACGCTCCTGCCGCAGAATGTGCGGGACCGTTGCGGGAGCGTGAGCTGGTGGTCCACGATGGCCACTGAGTTGATCTCAGCAACGCATAAGGGTTGATTGGTGCGACACGGGCGAAGGTGTCGAGTCGGGCGGCAGTGGAAACAGGCGTGGAGCCATCGATAGACACGTCCTTGCGACAGAAACACGTCTTCG
>NZ_POTY01000415.1 GCF_003236315.1 Micromonospora craterilacus | reverse complement strand
GGGCCGCTCCGGGCGGCGGGTACGGCCACGGGCGGGTCCTGCTGGCCGTTGCGGGTGGCCCGGTCCAGCCAGGTTGACCGGAGTCTGCGGAACACGGCCATGGCTCTCCCGAAAATCGGGGCGCGGCGGCCACCACCGCGACGTGGCGACCCGGCTACGCGGTACTGACGTTCCGTGAGCGCTCAACCGCAGCATGCGACTCGGTTGGTCAGTTAGGAAGTACCCAATCGTCCCAATCTGCGAGTCTCCCGGCGTGTCGCCCGCGCCACTCCGGTCCGGTCGCCTGACCGGCCGTTCACCTGGGCGGACCTGCCGGACCGCCCGGTGGAAGTTCCACGGAGATGCTCAGGCCGGCGGTCGCGGCGGCCGGCCCGTACCCACCGTCACATAGCGGTGCCGGGCTGGCAGGTGGGGCACCAGTAGGTGACCCGTTCGCCCTGTTCCTCCTTGCGAACGGCGGTGCCGCAGCGGCGGCACGGTTGGGCCCGCCGCCCGTACACGTGGCTGGTCTGGCCTCGGCGCAGCGACCCGGTGGTGCTCTGGGTCCACCGGCCCCGGTTGGCGGCCAGCAGCTCCTGCGCCAGGGTGACCAGGCCGCCCAGGTCGGGCACGTCCCGGACCGGCGTCCGGGGGTCGATCCCGCGCAGGAACAGCACCTCGCACTTGTAGAGGTTGCCGACGCCGGCCAGGTTGCGCTGGTCCAGCAGGGCCGGGCCGATGGCCGTGTCGGGGTGGGCGGACAGCCGGCGGACGGCCTCCGCCGGATCCCAGTCCTCGCCGAGCAGGTCGGGGCCGAGGTGGCCGACGAGGCGGGCCTCCTCGTCGGTGGGCACCAGGGCCACCTCGTGCAGGTGGTAGCCGACGGCGGTCGCGGTCGGGGTGCGGAGCACCACCCGGATCAGGTGCGCCGGCCGGCCCGACCAGCGCTCCCCAGGGGCGTACGTCCGCCAGGTGCCGTCCATCCGCAGGTGCGAGTGCAGCGTCCAGCGCGACCCGTCAGCGGGCCCGTGCAGCCGGAGCAGCAGATGCTTGCCCCGGCTGGCGCACTCGCGTACCAACCAGCCGGTGAGGTCGGTGGTGGCGAGCTGGGGCACCCGAAAATCGCTACCGGTCAGCCGGGCTCCGGCCAGCGCGCGTTCCAGCACACGGGCGGTGTTCCAGACGGTGTCGCCTTCGGGCACCCCGCCATTCTGCCTCGCCTGTCAGGGCAGTTCCTCGGGTCGAGGGGCGCGGACCGAGTCCTGGTAGCGGGGGTGGCAGGCGTTGTACACGGCGAAGTTGAGCCGGGCCATGGACAGGCTCAGCTCTCCGTTGGGCCCACCGCGTACGACGTCGGCGTCGGCGTCGGTCTGGCCGTCGTCGGTCCAGAAGCAGACGGGACAGGTGCCGCCGCCGGTTCGGGACGCGCAGCAGGGACAGGCGGCGGGTACCCAGCGATTTTCCACTCTCACAGCTTTCCACAATGGAGGTTTCGTGCGTGTGTGGCGCGAGGCGCGTCAGGAGCGCGCGGATCGGTGAACCCGCAGCAGCGTACCGGGGGTGGCGGCGAGCAGGTCGGCGGCCCGGCCACCGTTCACGGAGAGGGCGACCCGGCCGGCCGAGTCGGCGTGCGCCACCAGGGCGCCGACCGGGGCGTCGCCGAACGTACGCCCGTGCACCGCCTCCCGCTGCCCCGCCTCGCCGTCGCCGGCCGGACCTACCCGGACCCGGGCCGGCAGCGGGGCGAGCAGGTCGGCCGGGGCGGCCAGTTGGACGTTGCCGAAGTGGTCCACCGTCAGCACCTCGGCGGTGAACCCGTCGGGCTCCGGCTCGACCACCGGTTCGGGCAACCGGACCAGTGTCGCCGGGTCGACCGCCGGGCCGGCCTCGGCCAGCGGCGCGCCCAGCGCCAGCCGGGCCGCGACCGGCGCGAACACGTCCCGACCGTGAAAGGTGGCCGACACCCGGGGCGCCAGCCACCCCGGGTTGGTCAACTCCACTGCGGCGGTCACCCCGCCGAGTGCGGCGGCGGCGTCGAGCAGCAGACCGTTGTCCGGCCCCACCAGGAAGCCACCGGGCGTGGCCAGCGCGACGCCCCGCCGGGCCGTACCCACACCCGGGTCGACCACCGCCACGTGCACCCCGGCCGGCAGGTGCGGCACGGTCTGCGCGAGAACCGCTGCGCCCCGGCGGACATCCCCGGGCGGCACCAGGTGGGTCACGTCGATCACCCGGACCGCCGGCGCGAGCCGCGCGACCACACCGTGGCAGGCCGCCACGAAACCGTCGGCCAGCCCGTAGTCGGTGGTCAGCGAGATGACTGCGGCCGGCCCCCGCACCTCGTCGCCCGTACTGCTCGTCACGGCACCGCATGCTACGGCGGCCGGGCCCGATCCGCTGCCGGCGGTGCTGCCCGGGTGGCGGCCGGGCGGAGCGGCGAGCACCCCGGGCTGGCGGATACCCGACACGTTCCGTGGCGGCCGGGACACTGTCCGCAGGTGTTGCCGGCTGGGCAGACTGCCGGAGTGACCCACCGGATCCTGCCCGCCGCCATCCTGCCCGCCGCCATCCTGCCCGCCGTCGTCCTGCTCGCGGCCACGCTCACCGGCTGCGGCGCTGACCCGGGCCGGCCGCCCGCCGCCGGCCCGGCGGCGACCACGCCCACCGGTGCACCCGTGGCGGACCCGCCGACCGCCCAGCAACGGCCCCCGGTACCGCCGGCCACCGCGCCGACCGCCGGTTCGGGGCCGGGCGCCGGTTCGGGGCCGGGC
>NZ_POTY01000414.1 GCF_003236315.1 Micromonospora craterilacus | reverse complement strand
CGGCCAGCAACACGGAGGAACCCGGCCCCGCGCCGGGCCCTCAACATGCCAAGAAAACGCCGATAGGTACGCAAATCTTCTTCATCGAAGACCGGCTATCGAATGGCACTCAAGTGAAAGACCGAGGCTAACCACGCCGGCGGCTCCGGACAACCGAGGACTGACCAGACTTATCACCTGAGTCTCCACCGGGTCGGGCGCCGGCCGATCAACCCGCATCCGCAAGGCGTCCGCCGCACCGGAATCACCGGTGAAGAACGCCAACCGCGCGTCGCCCTGCTTGTCGTATCCCTGCAAGACGACCACCGTCGAGCGCAGGCGTGGATGGCGCGTCGCGACAAGGGCCCGAATATCAGTGTGCGGACCTGCCGAGTTGGTACGGTCCCAGACGCTGGTGGCCTCACGTACCAGGCCAGCGTCCACGTCTCCCACCGGGGACCAGCCCAGAAACGGGCCATCCGGCGGCGGTGCAGCGAGTTGCGGTGTGGACCCGAATCCGACAACCCGAAACATCGTGACCAGCACCGCCAAGCACACTGCGGCCGCGGCTCCGGCGGCGATACGTCGCCGCCCGCGACGCCGGTCTGCCCGCCGCATGATCTTGCCTTCATAGCCCTCGGTCGGTACCACCGACTCGGCCAGATCCGCCAGGCCGTCACGCAACTCGGTCGTGTTACGCATAGTGCACCTCTTGATCAGCAACAGCGTCGGCCTCAACCCACTGCCTACGCAGAGTCTGCAAACCCCTTGATGAAAGACTCTTGACCGTGCCAACCGAACAACCCAGTACGCGCGCCGTGTCCTGCTCGGACAGGTCCTCGTAGAAGCGCAGTACGACGGCGGCACGCTGTCGTGCTGGCAGCCCGTCCAACGCCCGACGAAGCAAGTCCCGCTGTTCCACCCCCCACGTACTCGTCGCGTGCCTGACTCTCCACCAGCCGACCCAACGGCTGTTCCCACCAGGATCGGCGCCGCCTCCAGGTCACGAAGGTGTTGACTAGAATGCGCTGAACGTAGTGATCGACGCCGTCTGAGCGTTGCAGCCGGGGCCACGCCACAACCGTCTTGGCCAACGTCGTCTGGACCAGATCCTCGGCTTTCCCTCGGTCTCCGCACAGCAGGTAGGCGGTCCGGAGCAGCGATCCGTAACGCGCCCGTACAAAGGCTGTCACCTCCTCATCTTCGCGATCGTGCATCAGTCCCCCGCACCCTCAGCCTCAATCTCACGGCCACTACTTACGCTCTCGACCCCAGCAAACGTTGCCGTGACTCCGGAACTTTGTGACGATCGACATCTCGACCGCCCGCCGTGATCGGCGATGCGCAGCCCACATGCCACCCGCCCATCAACCGGCATCTACATAACGAACCCGGGTCGTCGTGTTAGTAGTAGTTGTCGATCGGTTGGCGCGCCTCGTCGAACAGGGCCGGCCCCTCGTACCGCACCGGGGGCAGCGGCGGGGTGGCCGGCTTGACCTCCTCGAACTGTTCGGCGGACAGGGCGTACACCACGCGTCCGAGACCGGATCGGGCGATCGCGGTCGCGCACATCGGGCAGGGCTGGCAGCTGGTGAACATGGTGGTGGCGGCCGCCAGTTCGGGGGTGAGTTCGCGGGCGGCCCAGCGGGCCAGCTTCAGTTCCGGGTGGGCGGTGATGTCCGAGTCCGACACCACGGTGTTGTGGTCCTCGATGAGGACGGTGCCGTCCGCACCGACCAGCAACGAGGCGAAGGGCCGTTCGCCGGATGCCCCGGCCTCGCTGGCGAGTGCCACGGCACGGCGCAGGAACGTCTCGTCGTCCTGGGTCATCGGTCCTCCTGGGACTTGTGGTACGCGGCCACCGCCGCGAGGGTCTGCCATGCCCGTTCGGGCTGGCGGATCTCGGCCAGGTCACCGTTGAACGGGTCGAGCACCACCGCCTCCGCGCCGAGCAGGCGGATCTGGTCGATGTCGGCGATGATCTGATCGATGGTGCCGACCCCGGCGAGCCGGTCCGGGGCATTGACCGCTTCTCGGGTCTGCCGGAGGTTGATGCGGGGCATCAACGCGGGCGCTGGGCGGTCCAGTTCGTCGGCGGTGGCCTTCAGCCGCCCGGCGGCGTCCGCCAGCCATCCGGGCGTTACCTGCAGCGGGTGCCAGGCGTCACCGAGCAGGATTGCCCGACGCATGCCGGCGTCGCTGTTGCCGCCCACCCAGATCGGGATCGCTGCCGTGTCATAGTCGTCGGTGTTCTGCCAGGCGTCGCGCATCGCGCGCAGGTACTCGTCGGTCAGCGCGCCGCGTCGCCGGAACGGCACGCCGAGCGCCTCGAACTCCTGCCGGGCCCAGCCCACCCCGACGCCGAGGACGAGCCGGCCCCCGCTGAGCCGGTGGAGATTCGCCGCCATCCGGGCGGTGAGCAGCGGGTGCCGGTACGGCACGATGAGCACCGTGGTGCCCAGCCGGACCCGGTGGGTCACCCCGGCCAGCCAGGACAGCGTGGTGAACGGCTCGTAGAACGGCGCCGGATACTGTTCGGCCACGTCCGGGGTGACCGCGATGTGGTCGGAGACCATCAGCAGGTCGAAACCGAGGCCCTCGACCGTCTGCGCCCACTGTCGCAGCAGATCGGGGTTTGTGCCGGGGGCAAAGTTCGGTACGTTCACGCCAATTTGCACGACTCCCACGTTAGTGCGGTGTCCACTAACGTTCACCGGGCTTCTGGTGTGTGTTGTGGATCCTCGCCGTTGTGGCGAGCGACTCCCCTCCCGG
>NZ_POTY01000413.1 GCF_003236315.1 Micromonospora craterilacus | reverse complement strand
GCCCGCTGCCCCGCCCGACCCGCGCCCGCCCTCGCTTCTGGGTGGGCCAGTTGGAGGGAGGCGCGGCGGGGGCTAGCGGGCGCGGGCCGAGGCGGTGCGTGCTTCCTTGGCCGCCGACTCGGATTCGGCGGGGCCGTTCTGCCACGGCGGCGGCGCGTCGGCGAGCATCGCCTGGCGCAGCCAGGTCAACGCCCGCGAGAGCAGCCGCGAGACGTGCATCTGGGAGATGCCGAACCGGGCGGCGATCTCGGCCTGGGTCTGGTTGCCGTAGAACCGCATGGCCAGGATCCGCCGTTCCCGCCAGGGCAGTCGGTGCAGCAGGCCGCTGACCGTCACCCGGTCGTCCACGGACTCCAGCGCGATGTCCGACTCGCCGACCAGGTCGCCGAACTCCGCCGAACTCTCCCCGCCGACGGGCGCGTTGAGCGAGGCCGGGCTGTAGCCGGCCGCCGACTCCAGTGCGGCGAGGATCTCCTCCTCCGGCGTGTCCAGCCGCTTCGCCAGCTCGGCGACCGTCGGCGCCCGGGACAGCTCGCTGGTCAGCGCCGCCGTGGCCTGCCCGACCTCCAGGATCAGGTCGCGCAGCCGACGGGGCACGTGCACGCCCCAGGTGCGATCCCGGAAATGCCGTTTGATCTCACCCACGATGGTGATCGCCGCGTACGCGGTGAACGAGCCCCGTTCCGGGTCGTACCGGTCGACGGCGTTCACCAGACCCAGACGGGCCACCTGCTCCAGATCCTCCAGCGGTTCCCCGCGCCCCCGGTAGCGGCGGGCCAACCGGCCCGCGAACGGCAACGCGAAGCGCACCAGGTCGTCGCGGGCCTCGTGGCGCCGCTCCGGTGGCAGCCCTTCGATCCGCGCCGCGTACGCCAGCGCCGCCGCATCGAGGTCCTCCAGGCCCCGATCGGTGGGTGGTGGTGTGGTTGTGGTGGTCTGTCCGAACATCCGCGCCTCCCTCGGGAAGGACCCCGCCCGGATTCGGGACACCGGGCACGCGCGTAGGCACGCACGGGCCTGAAGTGGGTTACGTGACTGGGATGCCAGCGGGCGACGGCGCCGTGCCACGCCAAGGTGATCAGCCTGTCGCAGCCGGCGGTGTTCCCGCTCCGTAGGTACTCAATCACGGGATCGCGGGTTCGCGAGGATGTTTCGTCAGCCCCGACTCAACAGATCAGCAGGCCATGGCCGGTGCCGCTGTCGCGCAGCGCGGCGAGGGCATCGGCCACCGCGAGCGGGCGCGGGGTGGGCAGGTCGTACGCCTGGGCGCGGAGCACCTCGGTGGCCCGGCGGGTGGGCACCGAGGTGACCGGGTAGCCCCGCGCCGTGGTGCGGTCCAGCGCCCGGCGGCGGCGGCCGAAGGCGGCGATGGCCAGCCACTGCGGCAGCCCGGCGAGCGCCGGCGAGCGGACCCCCGGCGGCTCCGGCAGCACGTCGACCGAGCTGAACGGCTCGCTGCCGGCCAGCCACCACTCCACCTGCTCCACACTGCGCCGGGTGGCGTTCTCGCACCAGTACGGCACCAGCCCGGCCCGTACCACCTGCCACGGGTCGAGCAGCCGGCCGCATTCGACCACCAGCCGGTCACCGGTCTTGCCGGCGGCGCGCAGCCAGCGGCGGTACAGGTCGGCGATCGCGGCGCTGAGCACCCCTGGCGCCGAGAACAGCACCCGGTGCAGCGGATGCCCGTGCCGCGACGTCCACTCCCGGGCGCCGCGTTCGAAACCGGGCTCCACGCCGTGCTCGGCGGCGGCGGGCGGGGCGGTGATCTCCGGCGGCTCCCAGTGCGCGCCGTCACCGCCGGCGGAACGCAACACCTGCCGCAGCGCGTGGCTGTCCGGGTGGAAGTCCACCGGATCCAGGCCGCTGGCCGGGCAGCCCACCTGGAAGCTGTGCCCGTCGGCGGCGTCCAGCACCGGCCAGGTCCGCGCGTCGCCCAGCACCAGCACCGGCGCGCCGGGTGCCAGCCGCTCGGCCAGGAACCTCCGGTACGCCGCCGGCAGCGCCCGCCAGCGGCCGGCCAGCGCCACCGTCACCCCGGCCAGCGCGCCCCGGCTGGCCGGGCAGTGCACCTGGCGCAGATGCAGGTCAGGATTGCCGGCGAGCAGCCGTCCGGCGAACCCGGCACCATGGTCCAGGGCGGCACGGGGGCGGTCCACCGCGCCGTGCGGCCAGTGCGCGGTCATCTCGAAGCCGGCGGGCAGCCACGGCATCCCGAGCGCGATCGCCAGATGTGCGGCGCCGCCGTGCGGCGAGCCCAGCAACACCCCCGGGTAACGCTGGCGCGGATACTGGTCGACGAACCACTGGGCGACCCGGGCCGCGTCGACCTCGGTCGCCTGTTCGGCGGTGAGGGCGACCCGGGCGGCAGAGCGGGCCGCCGCGGCCCGGCGCACCGGGTCGGGAGTGCCGGCGAAACGGGACACCGGCCCGACATGGCCGAGGTCGGCGCAATCGACGCCGCGCAGGGCGCGGGCGGTGGCCGCGACGAGGATCCGCGCCGTGCTGCCGACCGCCACGATCCGATCGCCGGCCAGGCCGGCACCGGCCGCCGTGAGTCCCGGGCGCACCTTGCGCACCGGCCCCAACTTGCCTCGTTCGCTCACCACGCGGCCCGGCTTCCCGCCTCGATGCGGGTTAAACAGGGCATCCCTCCACCGAGCGGCATCAATCAGGGGATCTTGGCCGATCACGGCTACCGGGGTCAGGCCGACGTCGCGGCCCTCATCCCGACGTCTCCACCGCCCCCTCGCGC
>NZ_POTY01000412.1 GCF_003236315.1 Micromonospora craterilacus | reverse complement strand
GGCAGGGTGTGGGTGAGGAAGGGCAGCACCGCCGCCGGCAGGGCCGGCGACTCGACGATGTCGTAGTGGGTGAGGCCGGGCAGCACGGCCAGCCGGGCGGCCGGCCGGTCGGTGCCGTCCCAGCCCGCGTCCCGGTGACCGCCGCCGAGCAGGCCGAAGAACTCCACCATGTGCCCGGGGCGGATCGAGTCCGCGTCGGCGAAGGCCAACAGCGTCGGTGTGGTCAGCGCGGCGACCTCCGGCGACCAGTCGTACTCCCGGCGCAGCAGCTCGCCGGTCTTGGCCCAGAGCCGCGGCCAGTACTGCGGGCGCGGCGCGACCTCCTGGTAGAGCTGGTGGGGCGGGGTGCCCCGCATCCGCTCGCCGGCCGCCTCGTCGGGCTCGGGCATTCCGGCGAGCACCTCGGGAAACCAGCCCTGTCGTCGGCACGGTGCGGAGACGACCACCAGCCGACGGAGTAGTTCCCGGTGCTGGATCGCCAGCCGCAGGGCCACCCCACCGCCGAGGGAGAAGCCCAGCACGTCGACCTCGGCCAGCCCCAGGTGGACGATCAGCCCGGCCACGTCGTCGGCCATCGACTCGTACCGAAGCGGCCGGTCGACGTCGGCGGTACGCCCATGGCCCGGCAGGTCGACGCTGATCACCCGGCGCCGCTGGGCCAGCGCGGGCAAGATCGCGGCGAACTGCTCCACCGCGCCGAACCCGCCATGCAGCAGCACCAACGGCCGGCCGTCGCCGTGCTCCTCGTACCACAGGCGCAGCCCGTTGACCTCCGCGTAGCTCATGCCCTCATCCAAGCGGAGCCGTACGACGTCGATGGCGGATGCGGCGCCATGCAGGGCGAGGACCAGCGGAATGGTGTCGGGTGGGCGCGGCAGGTTTCGAACCTGCGACCCCCCGCTTGTAAGGCGGGTGCTCTCCCACTGAGCTACGCGCCCGGAAACGCCGTGCGGCGGACCGGCGGTTGGCAAGCTTACCCTGCCGCCCACCGGCCCGGCCGGACGGTCGCACCGGTTGGGACCGGATCAGGCCGTGGCCTCCGCCAGGGCCTTGCGCCAGCCCTGCTGGTCGCGGGGCTCGCCCGGCATGTTCATCTCGGCGAAGCGGACCACACCGGTCTTGTCGATGACGAAGGTGCCCCGGTTGGCGATGCCGGCGACGTCGTTGAAGACCCCGTACGCCTGGGCGACGGCACCGTGCGGCCAGAAGTCGGCCAGCAGCGGGAACTGGTAGCCCTCCCGGTCCGCCCAGATCTTGTGCGCGTAGACCGAGTCGACGCTCACGGTCAGCACCTGGACGTCGTCGTTGACGTACTCGTTGAGGTTGTCCCGCACCTCACACAGCTCGCCCTGGCACACGCCGGTGAAGGCCAGCGGGTAGAAGACCAGCAGGACGGTACGCCCGCCGCGGAAGTCGGAGAGCCGGACCTCCTGGTTGTTCTGGTCCTTCAGCACGAAGTCGGGCGCCTCGGCGCCAACCTCGATCGGCATGCGAACTCCTTGGGTCGAGTCGGGATTGCCTCAGCCTGTCACACCGGGCGGGCGGGGTTACTTCCTGCCCTTGGCGCCACGGCGCAGCACGAGACGGGCACCGCTCCAGTCCTTGCCGGCGTTCACCGTCGAGGTCTGCTGGAGGCCGGCGGTGGGCGCGGACTCGGCGACCTCGCTCGGCTCGACGTGTCCGTCGCGGCCGGCCTTGGGCGTCAGCAGCCACACGACCCCGTTGTCGGCCAGCGGGCCGAGGGCGTCGACGAGCAGCTCGAAAAGATCACCGTCGCCGTCCCGGTACCACACCAGCACCGCGTCGACCACCTCGTCGGTGTCCTCGTCGACCAGCTCTCCACAACGGTCGGTCAGGGCGTCCCGGAGATCCTGGTCGACGTCATCGTCGTAGCCCATCTCCATGACGACCATCCCCGGCTCGATGCCGAACCGGTCCGCCAGACTGCGTACCCCGTCGGCAGCCTGACCAGCGGTCGCGCTCACTGTCGCGTGCCTCCTCATCTCAATTCGAGCTCGCGGCGTCTGCTCGACGCCGTCAGGCAAAGTCCACACAGTTGTTCCGCCCTGCGCAAGTGGCGCACCGGGTGGAACGAAATTTACCGTGCCAGCAGCGTACGGGCACCCTCGGTGATGGCCTCCTCGGACACCAGGACCTGCCGGGCAGCCGGACCTAATGGTACAAAAGAGTCAACTCCGGCCACCCGCCGCGCCGCGCCGACATATCCGGCGTCCACCAGCGCCGCGATCACCCCTTCGCCCACCCCGCCGGACCGGCGCGTCTCGTCCACCACCAGCACCCGGCCGGTCGCGGCCGCCTCCCGGATGAGATCGGCCACCGGTAGCGGCGCGAGCCAGCGCAGGTCCACCACCCGGGTACCGATGCCCTCGTCGGCCATCCTCGACGCGGCCCGCAGCGACATCCGTACCCCGTTACCAAAGGTGATGATGGTGACGTCCTCGGCCGAACCGACGCCGTACACCCGGGCGCGGCCGACCGGCACGTGCCCGCCGGACCAGGCCCCCGGCTCGGGATAGGGGGCCAACCACTCTCCGTCGCCGTCGCCGTAGAGGTCGCGGGTGTGGTAGAGCGCGATCGGCTCCAGGAACACGCAGACGCTGCCGTCCACCGCCGCGCTCGCCAGGCAGGTCCGCAGCATCGCCGCCGCGTCGTCCGGCCGGGCCGGCACGGCGATCACCAGGCCGGGCACGTCCCGCAGTACGGCCACCGAGTTGTCGTTGTGGAAGTGCCCGCCGAAGCCCTCCTGGTACGCC
>NZ_POTY01000411.1 GCF_003236315.1 Micromonospora craterilacus | reverse complement strand
CCCCCACCCCCCGAGGGCCTTTCCCGTTGATCATGAAGTTAGCGGGCGGTTTGATCTCTAAACCGCCCGCTAACTTCATGATCAACGGGGTGGTCTGGGTTGGTTCTCCGCAGGGGTCGCCGAGGGGTGGGGTGCCCCGGGCGATGATTCGGTGCCGGGCTGAGTGGGCATAGGCACCGCTACGCCGACGGGGCCTCCGCCGGCGGCGCCACCGGGCGTGGTCCAGCGAGGGAGAGCCGGGCGTGCACAGCTACTGGGGTCAGCTCGCTCTGGTCGGAGTCCTGATCGTCGTCAACGCGATCTTCGCCGGCAGCGAGCTGGCGCTGGTGTCGCTGCGCGACAGCCAGGTCCAGCGGCTTGAGCGCACCGGTCGGGCCGGGCAGGTGCTGGCCCGGCTGGCCCGGGACCCCAACCGTTTCCTGGCCACCATCCAGATCGGCATCACCCTGGCCGGCTTCCTCGCCTCGGCGGCCGCCGCGGTGTCCTTGGCCCGGCCGCTGGTCCCGCTGCTGGACGTGTTCGGTCGGGCCGCCGAACCGGTGGCCATCGTGCTGGTCACCCTGGCGCTCACCTTCGTCACCCTAGTCTTCGGCGAGTTGGCCCCGAAACGGATCGCGATGCAGGTGCCGGAGCGGTGGGCGCTGCTCGTCGCCCGCCCGCTGGACCTGCTCGCCGCGCTCACCCGGCCGGCGGTCTGGACGCTGGGCGTCACCAGTGACCTGGTGGTGCGGCTGTTCGGCCTGGACCCGAAACCGGAGCGGGACGAGATCAGCCCGGACGAGCTGCGTGACATCGTCGCCGGTCACAACGGCTTCACCGTGGAGCAGCAGACCATCATCGCCGGCGCGGTGGAGATCGCCGACCGGAAGTTGCGGGCGGTGCTGGTGCCCCGGCTACGGGTGTTCTGCCTGGACAGCGGCACCACCGCCGAAGCCGCCCGGCTCGTGCTGGCCGCCTCGGGGCACTCCCGCGCGCCGGTGGTCCAACACGGGGGCCTGGACGAGACGGTCGGTGTGATCCACCTGCGGGACCTGGTCGGCGTGCGGGAGGACCGGCCGGTCGACGAGTACGCCCGCCCGCCGATGCTGCTGCCGGACTCGGTGCCGGTGGTCGACGCGCTGCGCCAGTTCAAGGCAGAACGTCAGCACATGGCCCTGGTGGTGGACGAGCGCGGCGCCGTCGACGGCATCGTCACCCTGGAGGACATCCTGGAAGAGATCGTCGGGGAGATCTACGACGAGACCGACCGGGACGTACGTGAGGTGCGTACCGAGCCGGACGGTGCGCTGCTGCTGCCCGGCACCTTCCCGGTGCACGACCTGCCGGACATCGACGTGGAGCTGCCCGGGCGCCCGGACGGCGACTACACCACCGTCGCCGGCCTGGTGTTGGCCGGTCTCGGCCGGATTCCCGCGCCCGGCGAGCACCTCACCGTCGACGGCTGGCAGCTGGAGGTGACCCACGTCGACGACCGGGCCATCACCGGCCTGCGACTGCGCCGCCCCGCCGCCGCGCCCACCGAGGACGCGGCGCACGAGAGCCCGCAGCCGGCGGCGGCGGTCGACGCGGGGACCGCCCTGGACCGCACCCGCGGCTGACTCAGGCCGGTGCCACCGGAGCTGCCCGGTTGTCGCGCTTTGCCCGGTAGGGTCGCGGCGTGACCACGAGCGCTGGTGCCGACGCGGGCCTGCCGCCCGAGCGGTGGTGGTGGGAGTATCCGGTCCGCCCACGCTGGTTGCTTCGTGGCGACGCCCGCTTCGAGGACGACACGCCGCTGGCGCTGTGTGCGGAGATCGAAGGGCTGTTCGTGGATCTGCCGCCCCGGCCTCAGGAGCGGTTCACGCTGGTCGGCTGCCGGCCGGAGACTCCGTTGCGAGCCGCGCTCGGTGCTGTCGGGCAGTCGACCAAGGCCGCGTTACGTCGCCGTCGGATAAGTGCCGAGGTGTACGCGGTCGCCGCCGATGGTTCGGCAAGCCAGGTCATCGGTGCCGGGGTGTCCGGAACGGTCGAGGCAGCCGAGCCGTCGCGGCTCGGCGCCGGACTCCTCGACGTGACGGTCGACAGCGAACCGCGGGAACCGCTGCCGACAGGGGTCCTCGGCATCCTGGAACACTGGTACGCCGGACGGCCCGCCGAGAAGAATCTGTGGGCTGGCTACGACCGGGGGCTGCGCCACCACTGGGCTGGCGTGGCGCTCGCCCGCCGGTCCGGTGAGCCGGACCGGCCGGCCGGCACGACATACCAGCTCGACGGCCGGTTCGTGACCGACATCGAAGGGTTCTACTGCGCGATCGGCGAGGCGATCAACGGCCCGGGCGGATACTTCGGGTGGAACCTTGACGCCCTCGATGATTGTCTCCGCGGGAGGTTCGGCGCGCGGACACCGTTTCGGCTGGTGTGGCACGACTCGGCGGTCGCCCGAGAGCACCTCGTCGCCGGCTACGACCGACGTCGACTGAGCCCGGCGATCACCTTGGCGTACCTGCTAGAAATGCTCACGGCACACGAGGTCGAGATCGACTTGCGCTGAACTGCGAGCCGCCGCCGACACGCGCTTGATCTCGGTTCCGCCTCCCTCATGCTTGCCCGCCACTCGACGCCGTCGGGGTCGTAGTCACTATCCGCGGCAGACATCCATGCATGGCCGGAAGGGCCTTCGGCTGGGTGCTTGAGCCCTGTCGAGCTGATCCGCTCGTGCTATCAGGCAGGGACACCGTCGTGACGCCACGGCCGGTAACCCCGGACCGTGACCCGTCTGTGCAATCAGCTCGACAGCCCCCACACACCC
>NZ_POTY01000410.1 GCF_003236315.1 Micromonospora craterilacus | reverse complement strand
CAGGTGCCGTGAGCGGCTCCGACGAGAGCGACCGGGCCGTGGACCGCTTCGAGTCCGCGCGTAACACCGTGCTCCAGCACCGCGACGGCGGGACCTGTTTCCACTGTGGCGACGGCGGCTGCGGGCAACACACCTGGGCGGTCGAGGAGCTGGGCCGCCATCGGGGCGGCCGGGTGTTCCTGCGCCAGCTCGGGTTTCCCATCGACGATTCGACCGAGGAAGGCCAGCCGCGGTGAACAGCACACCCCACGGCGGCGAGTACGCCCCACACCTGCGCGAGCATCCGACACCGAGCCGGCCGGTACGGGCCGTTGGTAGCGCCGCCGCGTACACCATGCGTCTCGCCGACGAGTTCTTCTACCTGGCGCACGACGACCAGACCGGCCGTCCACGTCTCTTCGAGTCCGCGACGGCGCACGGTCTGGCCGCTGCGCTGCTGGTCGAGCTGTACCAGGAAGGCCGGGTCACCTTCGAAGGCCGCGACGTGCGGGTGACCAACGGGTTCCCGCCGCAGGACTGGCTGCAACATCTCGTCCTTGACCGCCTCGTGGCCGAGCCGCGTCACACCGCGACTCGGACCTGGTTGGCGTTCCTCGCCACTACCGCCTACGAGCAGGTGGCGACCCGGATGTGGCAGCTCGGGCTCCTCCGTCAACACCAGGTCGGCCGGTGGTGGCGGCAACGCACGGCCTACGTGCCGGCGGACATGAACACCGCCGCCTGGTCGTGGGCCCGGCTCTCCTTCCAGTTGCGCAACTACCAGCGACTCAACGCCTTCGACGTGGCCCTCGCGGGGCTGGCGCTGCACACCCAGCTCGATCCGGTCCTGCTCGACGGTGCTCCGCTGGCGGCTCGCGCGTTCCTGCGTCAGCAGGTCGAGCAGGCGCATCCGCCGCTGCGGGACCTGCTCGCCGACCTCGGTGCCGTCGTCGGCGGTGCCGTGCTGAGCCACCGCACCACCTGAACCACCGCACCCACCGCCACCGCTGACCCGGCGCAATCGCGCCGGGCAACCGCCAATCCCAGTTCACCCTCTTGCGGAAAGAGAACTGATGTCCCACACGAGACCCGACACCGTCTCCGCCGTCCTCGCGCGAGGACGGCTCGGCATCCCGTCGGTGGTGTTCTTCGTCATCGCCGCCGCCGCACCGCTCACCGTCGTCGCGGGCGGCGCGACCACCGGATACGCGGTCACCGGCGTCACCGGCATCCCCGTGTCCTACCTGGTCGTCGCGGCCGTGCTCGCCCTGTTCGCGGTCGGCTACGTGGCCATGTCCCGCCGGATCGTCAACGCGGGCGCCTTCTACACGTACGTCACCCGGGGACTCGGCCGCCCGGCCGGCGTCGGCGCCGCCATGGTCGCGCTGCTGGCCTATAACGCGATGCAGATCGGGCTCTACGGCGGGGCCGGTGCGGTCACCGCGCAGTTCCTCAACGACCGGTACGGCTGGCAGCTGACCTGGTGGATGTGCGCCCTCGCCGTGTGGGCCGTCGTCGCGGCCCTCGGGGTCGCCCGGATCGACCTCAACGGGCGCGTCCTCGCGGTCGTGCTCGTCGCCGAATGCGTCGTCGCGTTGACCTTCGACGCCATCATGGTGACCCACCCGGCCGACGGGAGCATCAGCTTCGACACCCTCGCCCCGTCCCACGTGTTCGCCGCTGGCATTGGCGCGGCGCTGGTCACGGCGATCACCGGGTTCGTCGGCTTCGAAGGCACCGTCGTGTTCTCCGAAGAGACGAAGGATCCTCGCCGCACGATCGCCCGCGCCACCTACATCGCCGTCGCGGTGACCGGCCTGCTGTATGGACTCTCCGCGTGGGCGATGTCCGTGGCCACCGGCCCGGACCGCATCGTTGACGCCGCCCGCGCCGACGGCACCGATCTGATCTTCAACCTGGTGTCGCCGTACCTGGCCGACAGCGTCATCACCATCGCGCGGGTCCTGTTCATCACCTCGCTGTTCGCGGCGCTGCTCAGCTTCCACCACACCGTCGCCCGGTACCTGTTCGCCCTCGGCCGGGAACGGGTGCTACCCGCCGTGTTCGGCCGCACCAGCCGCCGCACCGGCGCACCCAAGGTCGGCTCCCTCGTCCAGAGTGGGCTCGCCTTCGCGGTGCTTGTCGGCTACGCCCTCGCCGGGGCGGACCCGATCGTGCACCTGTTCTTCTGGATCACCGTCACCGGAGGTCTCGGCGTCCTCATCCTGATGACCGTCACGTCCGCCGCAGTGATCGGCTTCTTCGCCCGGACCACCCACACCGAAGGCCCATGGCGGTCGCTGATCGCACCAGGAGCCGCCACGCTCGCGCTCAGCGGGATCCTCACCGTGACCCTGCGCGAGTTCGCGACCCTCCTCGGCGTGGCGTCAGACTCGCCGTTGCGCTGGGCGTTCCCCGCCGCATACGCCGCCGCCGCGCTCCTCGGCATCGCCTGGGCGCTGCTCCTGCGCACCACCAACCCCGACGTGTACGCGGCGGTCGGGCTGGGCGCGGACAGCGACACCGGGCCGCTACGCGCCCCCGACACCGTCCGCCAACCCGCCTGACCATGGAGCCGCCGTGACCGTCACGAACAACAACCTGCTCGTCCGCCCCGCCACCAAGGCGGACGCCGGGCCGCTGATCGCCGTACTCGCCGAAGCGTTCCACGAAGGGCCCCTCGCCGACTGGCTGATCCCCGACCCCGACGAGCGACGCACCGTCTACTACCGGTACTTCCGCGACGCGCTCTACCACGGCCTGCAACACGGGCAGGTCCACACCACCTCCGACCAGACGGCCGTCGCGATCTGGTACCCCCGCCTCGAACCC
>NZ_POTY01000040.1 GCF_003236315.1 Micromonospora craterilacus | reverse complement strand
GGGCGGAGCGGCTGGCTGGTCACAGCGGCCAAGCCTAGCCAGCCGTGGTGGACCCACCGAGGCCGGAGGCCCGACGCGTGGCGCCGAAACGAACCAATGGCACCAACTGTCACTACACTGACAAAGCCGGACCAGTTCCTCGGCCCCGGCGTCCGTACCGGCCGCCGGAGTGACATACCGCGAGGGACGTAACACGGCAGAAACACTGGAGACATGGCCGGGCAACCGCACGGTCATAGCGTCGCCAGGAGCCTAGCTACCCGTGGATGTGCCCAGGAGGACGAGTGTTCGCCAATCCCGAGGAACTCCTGCGATACCTCAAGAACGAGGACGTGAAGTTCGTCGACGTACGTTTTTGTGACCTGCCCGGCGTGATGCAGCACTTCAACCTGCCGGTCGAGTCCTTCGACGACAGCGTCTTCACCGACGGCCTCGCGTTCGACGGCTCGTCGATCCGTGGCTTCCAGGCGATCCACGAGTCGGACATGCTCCTGCTCCCGGACGTCGCGACCGCCTTCATCGACCCCTTCCGCGCGCAGAAGACCCTCGCGCTGAACTTCTTCATCCACGACCCGTTCACCCGTGAGGCGTACTCCCGGGACCCGCGGAACGTGGCCAAGAAGGCCGAGGCGTACCTCGCGGCGAGCGGCATCGCGGACACCGCGTACTTCGGCCCCGAGGCGGAGTTCTACATCTTCGACTCGATCCGCCACGAGACCTCCGCCAACCAGGCCTTCTACTACATCGACTCGATCGAGGGCGCCTGGAACACCGGCCGCGAGGAGGAGGGCGGCAACCGCGGCTACAAGACCGCATACAAGGGCGGCTACTTCCCGGTGCCGCCGGTCGACCACTACGCCGACCTGCGGGACAGCATCGTGCGCCGGCTGGTCGACACCGGCTTCACCGTGGAGCGCTCGCACCACGAGGTCGGCACCGCCGGCCAGGCCGAGATCAACTACCGGTTCTCCACCCTGCTGCACGCCGGTGACCAGCTCCAGCTCTTCAAGTACATCGTGAAGAACGAGGCCTGGGCCAACGGCAAGACCGCGACGTTCATGCCGAAGCCGCTCTTCGGCGACAACGGCTCCGGCATGCACACCCACCAGAGCCTCTGGCTCAACGGTGAGCCGCTGTTCTACGACGAGACCGGCTACGCCGGCCTGTCCGACACCGCCCGGTGGTACATCGGCGGCCTGCTGCACCACGCCCCGTCGCTGCTGGCCTTCACCAACCCGACGGTCAACTCGTACCGTCGCCTGGTGCCGGGCTTCGAGGCGCCGGTCAACCTGGTCTACTCGCAGCGCAACCGCTCCGCCTGCACCCGCATCCCGGTCACCGGCAGCAACCCGAAGGCCAAGCGGGTCGAGTTCCGGGTGCCGGACCCGTCGGCCAACGTCTACCTCGCCTTCTCCGCGATGCTGATGGCCGGCCTGGACGGCATCAAGAACAAGATCGAGCCGCCGGCGCCGATCGACAAGGACCTCTACGACCTTCCGCCGGAGGAGTGGGGCGACGTCAAGCAGGTGCCGGGCTCGCTGCCCGAGGTGCTGGACGCGCTGGAGGCCGACCACGACTACCTGCTGGACGGCGGCGTCTTCACCCCGGACCTGATCACCACCTGGGTGGACTGGAAGCGGACCAACGAGGTCGACCCGGTGCGCCTGCGCCCGACCCCGCACGAGTTCGCCATGTACTACGACTGCTGATCACGTTCAGCGCGTCTCGGGCCGGCTCCGCACTCGCGAGGCCGGCCCGAGCGCGTTGCGGGCCCCCCGATGGCCCCAGGCCACCAGGGCGACCACCAGGATGGTCATCGCCACCGCGCCCGGCGCCTTCGTCAGCCGGGCCAGGTTGGTGCCGTCCGGCAACGCGAGGAAGGACGCCACCGCGCACGGCAGCACGAACCAGGTGGTCCGTGCCGCCGCCACCGCCAGTACGGCCAGCGGCCAGGTCGCGTACCAGGGGTGGAACACCGGGGCGAGGGCGACCGTGGCGGCCAGCGCCAGCCCGGCACCGAACAGGGTCACCCGGGTGGCCGTCTCCGACCGCCGCTGACCGGCGCCGGCGTCCCGGTCGCGCAGTATCGACCAGATGCGCCACCACAGCAGCAACAGCAGGACGGCCAGCAGCACCAGTCCGACGAGGCGGGCCACCGGTACCGCATCGGGTCGGCGGCCGACCAACTCTCCGGCGTAGTCGACGACCATGCCGACCGCGGTCGGCGGTGAGGTCCACTGCACGGTGTCGCCGCTGCGGCCCAACCCCGCGAGCCAGCCGAGCCCGAGACCGGACAACAGCGAGGTGACCACCAACCCACCGAGCACCCCGGCGGCGAGCGTGCCACCGTCGCGCAGCAGCGCCGGTACGGTGTGCCGGCCGCGCACCGCGGCCAGCGCCGCGAACGGCAGCACCACCACGGCCGTCGCCTTCACCGACACCGCCAGGCCGAGCAGCACCCCCGCGACCAGCAGTATCCCGGTGTTCAGCAGCGCCCCCGATCGGTCCGTGCGCTCCGGTCGGTTCGATCGGTCCGGTCGATCCGGTCGGCGGACCAGGATCAGCAGGCCGAGCAGGAGCAGGCCGAGCATCACCGCGTCGTTGTGCGCGCCGGCCACCAGGTGCACGCCGACCAGCGGACAGGCCAGCAGCAGCCAGACCGCCCGCCGGGTCGGCACCCCGGCGGCCCGGGCCAGGCCGGGCAGGCAGAGCGCCGCCAGCAACAGTCCGGCCACCGCGAGCACCCGCAACAGCACCACCGTGCCGACCAGGCCGCCGCCGAGCAGCGCGGCCAGGGCGGCGAGCAGCACGAAGAACGGGCCGTACGGCGCCGGGGTGTCCCGCCAGATCGGCGCGACCGACTCCACCCAGGGGCAGCCGCCCGCCGCCACCCCGGTGGTGTACGGGTCACCGCCGTCGGCGTACACCCAGCCCTGGCAGGCGTACGAGTAGACGTCCCGGCTGCCCATCGGAGCGGTGACCAGCAGCGGCAAGGTCCACAACCCGGCGGTGACGTACGCCCACCGGGTCGACGGGGCGCCGCCGCGCAGCGCCCACCAGGCGCCGACCAGGGTGGCGGTGCCGAGCAGCCACAGCACCACGATCAGTGGGCCGTCGGCGCCGTGCCGGAACTGGGTGGTGGCACCGGGCAGCGCGCCGCCGAGGTACCCGGCGACCGCCAGCAGCAACGCGCCCGCCAGGCCGGCGTACCGGGCGAGCCGGGCCCGGCCGGGCGGAGGGCAGGCGGCTGACGCGGACCGGGCAGCGGATCCGGAACGGGCACCGGACGCGGGTGGGTTGGCGCCGGGATCGGTCACCGGCGTACCTCTCCTCAGTCGGCGGGAACCGGGCGGCGGGCCGCCCGAGCCGACCGTACCAAGTACACGGCCACCCCGATCACCAACAGCGTCATCAGCGGCGCACCGACCGTCTTGGTGTACCGGGGCAGCCCGGTGCCGTCGGCCAATACGTGGAACGCGGAGAACACCGTCACCGCGCTGAACCACCAGGTGTGCTGCGCGGTGGCGGCGAGCAGGACCAGCGGCCAGAACCAGTACCAGGGGTGGAACAGCGGGGCCAGCGCCACCGTCGCGGTCAGCGCCAGCGCGGCGTGCCAGAGCGGATCACGGGTGCGTGCCCGGAACCACAGCCAGACCAGCAGCGCCGCCAGCACCACCATGCCGATCCCCCGGGTCACCGGCAGTGCGTCGACGTGCAGGCCGAACGGCAGCACCAGGTAGCCGACGGTCTGCCCGACGGCGGTCGGCGGCGAGGTCCAGGCGATCACTTCGTTGCCGTGGGACAGCCCGGTGATCCAGCCGAAGTCCAGCCCGGCGGCGAACGTCACGCCGAGCAACGTGGCCACCGCCCCACCGACCACCGGCGTACCGTCGCGCAGCAGCGCCCGCAGGGAGAACCCGCCGACGATCGCGGCGAGCGCCGCGAACGGCACCACCACCAGCGCGGTCACCTTGATCCCGGCGGCCATGCCGAGCAGCAGACCACCGGCCAGCAGCGGCCAGGGGCGACCCGGCCGGCTGACCACCACGGCCAGCCCGGCCACCATCAGCCCGACCATCAGTGCGTCGTTGTGCACCCCGGAGACCAGGTGCACGCCGACCAGCGGGCCGGCCAGGGCCAGCCAGAGCGCCCGGCCGACCGGCACGCCGCAGCGGCGGGCCAGCACCGGCAGGCAGGCCGCCGTCAGCAGCACACCGGCCACCGCGATCACCCGGAACAGCGCGATGCTGGCGAACAGCGAGCCGGTCGCGGCGACCACCGCACCGGACAGCACCACGAACAGCGGTCCGTACGGTGCCGGGGTGTCCCGCCAGATGTACGACATGGTGTCCAGCCAGGGGCACGGCAGGGTGGAGACGCCGAACTCGTACGGGTTGATGCCGGCCGAGTAGCTGGCTCCCTGGCAGGCATACGCGTAGGCGTCCCGGCTGCCCAGCGGCGGCGTGAACAGGAACGGCACCAGCCACAGCCCGGCGGTGACCAGGGCCCACCGGGCCGACGGCACCCGGTCCCGCAGCACCCACCAGGCGGCCGCCATGGCGACGGTGCCGAACAGCCACAGCCCGATGATCAGCGGTCCGTACGGGCCCTGCCAGATCTTCAGCGGGGTGGGTCGCAGATCCCCGTTGGGCAGGGCTCCACCGAGGAACGCGGCCACGGCAAGCATGATCGATCCGGCCAGTCCGGTCCAGCGCACGAGGTGATGGGGCACGCCGGACATGCTGCCAGTACCGTGGTCGCGGTACGGAGGTGGGCATGCGGGGCAGTCGGGTAGTGGTGCTGGCCACCGCGTCCGCCGTCGCGCTCGGGGTGGCGTACCTCACTCTCCCGCCGATGGGTTCGGACCTGGCGGCGCAGGTGGCCCGGGCCGACTTCTTCGTCGCGCACGGCCTGACCCCGGTCGACCTGCGCTGGTACGGCGGCGTCCAGCAGTTCGGCTACAGCCTGGTCGCGCAGCCGGTGATGGCCCTGCTCGGGGTACGCCTCACCGGCGTGGTGGCGCTGGTCGCGGCGGCAACCGCGTTCGCCGCGCTGCTGGTACGCACCCGGGTGCCCCGGCCGCTGCTCGGCAGCCTGGTCGGGGTGGTCACCATCGCCGGCAACCTGGTCTCCGGCCGGGTCACGTACGGCCTCGGGGTGGCTTTCGGCCTCGCCGCCCTGCTCGCCCTCACCTGGCACCCCGCCGCCCGCCCGACCGGGGGCGGCGCTCGACCGCGACCCCGGCGGCCCGGAAACGGCGATTCACCACGGCCCGGCCCGGCCGGGAACAACGCAGGGCCACGGCACGCCCTGGCCAGTAGCGGCGGTTGGTGGCGGCTCGGGCTGGCCGGAGCGGGGGCGCTGTTGGCCTCGGCGACCAGTCCGGTGGCCGGACTCTTCGTCGGCCTCGCCGGGGTCGCGCTTTTGCTGTCCCGCCGGTACGCCGACGGGCTGCTCCTCGCGGTGGCGGCCGCCCTGCCGCTGGGCGTGACGGCGCTGCTGTTCGGCGACGGTGGCTGGATGAACATCAGCCGCACCGACACGGTCCGGGCGGCGGTGACCGCGCTGCTGGTGGCGGCGCTGGTCGGATACCGGCCGGTGCGGTTAGGTGCGCTGCTGGCAGCGGGCGGGGTGGTCGCGGCGGCGCTGGTGCACACCCCGGTCGGGCTGAACGCCACCCGGCTGGCGACTGTGTTCGCGCTTCCCGTCCTGGCCGCGGCGGCCCGCCCGCCTGCCTGGCTGACCCGCCTCCCGAGTCGGTTACGGCGACCTGGCACGACTGTGCCGCCCGACGGCGAGGTGCCGGCTCGGCGGACGGCGGGGGTGGCTGCGCTGGTCGTGCTGCTGGCGGCGGTGTGCTGGTGGCAGCCGCCGGTGGTCCCCGCCGACCTGCGCAGCATCGGCGAGCCGACGAGCGATCCCGGCTACTTCGCTCCGCTGCGCGCCGAGTTGGACCGACGCGGCCGCACCGGGCGGCTGGAGGTG
The DNA here is from genome assembly GCF_003236315.1 of Micromonospora craterilacus. Classification (GTDB taxonomy): domain Bacteria; phylum Actinomycetota; class Actinomycetes; order Mycobacteriales; family Micromonosporaceae; genus Micromonospora; species Micromonospora craterilacus. The sequence continues at coordinate 29,063 of NZ_POTY01000040.1, read as the reverse complement.
CCACCCACCCGCAACTACTGGGAGGCCGCCCGGCTCGGCGACGTACCTCTTGCCCGGGGCTGGCTGCGGCAGGCGGACATCGACCGCAATCCGCTGTTCTTCACCACCGTGCCCGGCGCGGCCGGCACCGGCGTGCCGCTGACCGTGGAGAGCTACCGGGCCTGGCTCGACGAGAACGCGGTGCAGTACGTCGCGGTGCCCGACGCGCCGCTGTCCTGGGTCGGGCGGGCCGAGGCCGAACTGGTCACGGCCGGCCTGCCGTACCTGACGGAGGTCTGGTCCGACCAGCGGTGGCGGCTGTACGCGGTGGCCGACCCGACGCCGCTGGTCGGCGCGCCCGGCGAGCTGGTCCACGCCGACGGCGCCTCGGTCACCTTCCGCGCCACCGAAGCCGGCACGGTGTCGGTACGCGTCCGGCACAGCCGCTGGCTGGCCGCCACCGGCGGCGCGACGGTCTCCGCTGACGGCGACTGGACGGCGGTGGCGGTGCCGCGCGCCGGCACGTACACCGTCGGCGGCTGATCCGGCCGCCGGCATCTACCGCCCGCGGTGTTAAGGGGGGCCCTTGCTCTACCGCAGGCGTTAATAAGGTGCCCTTCCTTACATCTCCAGCAGGCGTTCGGTGGCGGCGCGGGAGCGGCGGCCGGTGCGTAGGTACTCGTCGAGGAACTCGCCCGGGTCGTCCCGGCCGAGCAGCCGGACCACCCCGGCCAGTTCGACGCCGTGCCGGGGTAGTTGGTCGCCGGCCCGGCCACGGACCAGCATCAGCGCGTTGCGGACCTGCGCGGCGAGCGTCCAGCCGGCCGCCATCGCCTCGGCGTCCGCCGGGTCGACCAGGCCGGCGTCCCGGGCGGCGGCGAGCGCGTCGACGGTACGGGTGCCGCGCAGCGCCGGCACCACCCCGGCGTGCCGCAGCTGGAGCAGCTGCACCGCCCACTCGACGTCGGCCAGGCCGCCTCGCCCCAGCTTGGTGTGGGTGGCCGGGTCGGCGCCCCGGGGCAGCCGCTCGGTCTCCACCCGCGCCTTGATCCGGCGGATCTCGATGACCTGTTCCCGGGTCAGCCCTTCGGCCGGGTAGCGGACCGGGTCGACCATCTGCTCGAACCGGGTGCCCAGGTCGGCGTCGCCGCAGACGCACCGGGCCCGCAGCAGCGCCTGCGCCTCCCACACCTTCGACCAGCGCGCGTAGTACTGCTGGTAGGCGGCGAGGCTGCGGACCAGTGGCCCCTGCCGGCCCTCCGGGCGCAGGTCGGCGTCGACGCCGAGCGGCGGGTCGGGCGCGGGCATGCCGAGCAGCCGGCGCAGTTCCTCGGCGATGGCGTGGGCGGCGGCGCTGGCCGCGCTCTCGCTGACGCCCGCCGGCGGGTCGTAGACGAAGAGCACGTCGGCGTCGGAGAGGTAGTTGGACTCGTACCCGCCGAGCCGGCCCATCCCGATCACCGCGAAGCGCAGCCCCGGCAGGGCCGGCTGGGCGGCCCGGGCGGTCCGCAGCGCGGCGGCGAGGGTGGCGTCGGTGACGTCGGACAGGGCGGTGCCGACCGCGGTAATGTCGGCCAGGCCGGATGCCGGGCGACCGCCGTCCGGACGCGACGGGGCGAGCGATCCGGCGCGGCTGAGCACGTCGGCGCAGGCGAGGCGGAGCAGTTCCCGGCGGCGCAGCGCGCGTACCGCCCGGGTGGCTTCGACCGGGTCGGTGTGCCGGGCCGCGGCGGCGGCGAAACCGTCGTAGAGCACCTCGCGCGGCCGGGGGCTCAGCTCGCTCTCCTCGGCCAGCAGGCGCAGCGCCTCCGGCTCGCGGGCCAGCAGGTCGGCGACGTACCGGGAGGAGGACAGCACCCGGGCCAGCCGGCGGGCCACCGGCCCGGAGTCGCGCAGCAGCCGCAGGTACCAGGGGGTGCTGCCGAGGGAGTCGGAGACCTGGCGGTAGTTGAGCAGGCCGCGATCCGGCTCGGGGGCGTCGGCGAACTCGCTGAGCAGGACCGGCAGCAGGGTGCGCTGGATCGCCGCAGTGCGGCTCACCCCGCCGGTGAGGGCCTGGAGGTGACGCAGCGCCCCGGCCGGGTCGGCGAAGCCGAGGATCTCCAGGCGGTTGCGCGCCGCCTCCGGGGTCAGCCGCAGGCCGTCGGCCGGCACCCGCGCCACCGACTCCAGCAGCGGCCGGTAGAGCAGTTTGGCGTGCAGTCGGCGTACCTCGGCGGCGTGGGTGACCCACTCGGCGCGGAACTCCTCGACGGCGCTGCGTCCCGGGGTGGCGGTGTAGCCGAGCGCCGCGGCCAGCCAGCGCAGCGCGCCCGGCTCGGTCGGTACGGTGTGGGTCCGGCGTAGGCCCTGGAGTTGCAGGCGGTGCTCGACGCCGCGCAGGAAGCGGTAGCCGCGCAGCAGTGCCTCACCGTCGGCCCGGCCGACGTAGCCGCCGGTGACCAGCGCCCGCAGGGCGGGGATGGTGCCGGGCGTCCGCAACGACTCGTCGCCCCGGCCGTGCACCAGTTGCAGCAGCTGCACCGCGAACTCGATGTCGCGCAGCCCGCCGGGACCGCGCTTGATCTCGCGTTCCAGCTCCTTCGGCGGGATGTTGTCGATAATCTTCCGCCGCATGGCACGGACGTCCTCGACCGCCTCGGGGCGCTCGGCCGCCTGCCAGAGCAGCGGTGCCAGCTCGTCGATCCACTCCTGCCCGAGCGCCAGGTCACCGGCGGCCGGGCGGGCCTTGAGCAGCGCCTGGAACTCCCAGGTGCGCGCCCAGCGCCGGTAGTACGCCAGGTGGCTCGCCAGGGTCCGCACCAGCGGCCCCCGGTTGCCCTCGGGGCGCAGCGCGGCGTCGACCGGCCAGGCGACCAGCCCGCAGATGTGGATCAGCCGGGTGGCCACCGTGGTGGCCGCGGCGAGGTCGTCGTCCTCGGCGGCCACGAAGATCACGTCGACGTCGGAGACGTAGTTCAACTCGCCGCCGCCGCACTTGCCCATCGCCACCACGGCCAGCCGGGGCTCCCGGGTGCCCTCGGGCAGCTCGGCGACGGCGATCGCGTACGCCGCCGACAGGGTGGCGTCGGCCAGCGCGGAGAGCGCGGCCATGGTCTGCTCCAGGCCGCGCCCGCCGGTCAGGTCGGCCGCCGCGAGGCGCAGCAGGGCCAGCCGGTACGCCTGGCGCAGCACCGCCACCGGGTTACCGTCGCCGGGCAGGTCGAGCTGGCCGTCGGCGGTTGGGGCGAGACCGTCCGGGGCGGTCCGCAGCACCGGCCACTGGCCCGGGTTGGCGACGAGATGGTCGCCCAGCGCCGAGGAGGCGCCCAGCACGGCGATCAGCCGCCGGCGCAGGCCCGGGTCCTCGTGCAGCGCGGCGAGCAGCGCCGAGTCGGCGCCGATGCCGCCGTTCGGGCCGCCGTGCACACCGAACACCGCGCGGCGTTCGGCCTCGACCAGCCGGTGCAGCTGGCGCAGCGCCAGATCCGGGTCGGCGGCCCGGGACAGCGCGGTGAGCAGTTCCTGGGCCGGCTCGTCGGCGGGTTCCTGGGTCTGCGGGCGCCACAGGTCGAGCCCGGCCGGGCCGAGCAGGTCGGCGGCGCGGGCGCCACCGTCGTCGTCGCCGATCCCGAAGCCGTACCGGGCGAGCCGGCCCGCGGCGCTGGTCGGCCGGCCCATCAGTGCCCGAGCAGCGGCAGGCTGGGGCGCGGGCCGCTGTCGTCCAGCTCGCCGAGGGCCAGCGCGGCGAACCGGGCCGCGAACGGCTGCCAGACCTCCTCGACGTCGGCCATCACCGCGTTACAGGCGGTGATCACCAGCTGCGGGTCGTAGCCCAGCTCGGCCAGCAACGTCGAGTCGGTGGCCCACTGCGCGATCATCGCGGTGTCGCACTCGATGTGGAACTGCAGGCCCCAGGCCCGGTCGCCGAGGCGGAACGCCTGGTGCGGGTAGCGGGTGGAGGCGGCCAGCAGGGTGGCGCTGGCGGGCAGCTCGGTGATCTCGTCGGCGTGCCACTGGAGCACGTCGGGGATCAGCGGCACGTACCGGAAGAGCGGGTCGAACTCGGCCGCGTCCCGCCGGCCGACCACGGCGGGGCCGACCTCCGGCCCGGACGGGCTCCGCTCGACCGTGCCGGCGTGGGCGGTGGCGAGCAACTGGGCACCGAGACAGACCCCCAGGGTCGGTACCCGGTGCCGGACGGCCTTGCGCAGCAGCCCCTCCACGGCCGGGAACCAGGACGCGCCCGGCGCCCCGTCGGCGTACGGATATGCCTGCTGGTCGCCGCCGAGCACCACCAGCGCGGCGTACCCGTCGAGATCGGCGGGAAGCGCGTCACCCGCGTGCGGGCGGGTCACCGACAGGTCGAGGCCGGCCTCGGTCAGCCACTCCCCCAGCCGGCGCAGGTCGTCGGTCGGGTCATTCTCGATCACCAACGCGGTTGCCACGCCGTCGAGGCTATCCGGTCTCGCCGACCGGGCCGCCGCGCGGGACCGGTGTGGTGTCCAGACACGTTCTGCCGCACCGGGCCAGGACGACGACCGGCGCGTCGGACACCGCACTAGGCTCTGCCGCTGTGTCCGATCACACCGCGCCCGACGACGTCGTACGGCCGCCGGCGCTGCGCCCCGGCGACACCGTGATGCTGGTCTCGCCGTCGGGGCCGACCCGCCCGGAGCGGGTGGCCCGTGGGATCGAGCTGCTCACCGGCTGGGGCCTGCGGCCGGTGCTCGCGCCGAACGTGTACGCCCGGCAGGGCTACCTGGCCGGTGCCGACGCGCTCCGCGCGGCCGACCTGAACACCGCCTTCGCCGACCCGCGGGTACGCGGGGTGATCTGCACCCGCGGCGGCTACGGCGCGCAGCGGGTGGTGGACGCGATCGACCTGGCCGCGGTACGCCGCGACCCGAAGGTGGTGGCCGGCTTCTCCGACATCACCGCCCTGCAACTGGCGCTGTGGCGGGGCGCCCGGCTGGCCGGGGTGCACGGGCCGGGGGCGGCCTGGCGGGACGAGCGCACCCCACTGGCCTCGGCGGAGTCCCTGCACGCGGCGCTGACCACCACCGAGCCGGTCGCCGTACGCGCCGTCGAGGGTGAGGAGACCTTCGGCGTACGGGTGCCGGGGCGGACCGTCGGCCGGCTGCTCGGCGGCAACCTCTGCCTGGTGGCGGCCTCGCTGGGCACCCCGGACATGCCCGACCTGACCGGGGCGGTGCTGCTGCTGGAGGACGTGCAGGAGCCGCCGTACAAGGTCGACCGGATGCTGACCCAGTTGCGCCGGGCCGGCGTGCTGGACGGGCTGGCCGGGGTGGCGGTGGGCCAGTTCACCGACTGCGCGGACGGCTGGGAGGTCGGCGTCGCCGACGTCCTCACCGAACGCCTCGGCGACCTGGGCGTGCCGGTGCTGGGCGGCCTGCCGATCGGCCACGGCCCCGGTCAGCTCAGCGTCCCGGTCGGCACGCTGGCCACCCTCGACGCCGACGCCGGCACGCTGACCGTCGCCGCCGCCGTCCGCTGAAGCGCCGAAGCCGCCGGTTCGTCCGGTTCGCCGGGCCGGATTGCCAGCCCGTTGACAGGTTCGCCACGGGCCACCCCCAGCCTCGATCGTCACTGTCGGTGACGTCAACGCATCACCGACGAGTTGGAGGACCGATGTCCCGCACGATCTCGAAGAAGCACCTGCTGGCCGGGCTGGCCGCCGCGGGCGTACTCGGCGTGGGGATCGCCGCTCCCACCGTGGCCCTCGCGGACGACAAGAGCACCCCGAGCGCCAGCGCGAGCGCCGAGGACCAGCAGGACGGCCAGCGGCCGGAGCGTACGGAGCAGCGACAGGCGTTCGCCGAGCAGCTGGCCCAGGAGCTCGGCGTGCCCACCGAGAAGGTGACCGCAGCGCTGGAGAAGCTCCGCGAGCAGCACAAGTCGCAGGGGCGGCCGGACGGCGAACACCGTGCGGGCCGCGGCGGGGACCGCGGACCGAAGGGCTCCGCCGAGGACCGCAAGGAGGTGCTGGCCGAGCGGCTCACCCAGGCGGTCAAGGACGGCAAGCTCACCCAGGAGCAGGCCGACGCGATCACCGCGGCCGTGGAGGCCGGCGTGTTCGGCGGCCCGGGTGGCTGGGGCGGCCCGGGTGGCCGTGGCGGTCACGACGCTGCCGGCAAGTAACGCCGGTGCCCGCGGGCCGGCGTCGTCAGGCGTCGGCCCCGGGCTTCGCCGCGCCCCCGTCCGGTCGGCCCGGCGCGGGCAACCCGCACTGCCGGGTAGCCGGACCAGACTATGTGGACGGACCCGCGGTGCCGGGGTTCAGGCGATGCAGGCACAGACGATCAGCGCGGCGCCGAAGTGGGTGGCGGCGCTGACCCGGGCCACCGGGTGCGGCTCGTCGGAGCAGATGACCTCGCCGAGCCGGCCCGGGGTGAGCAGGTCCAGCACGAAGAAGGCCAGCGCCATGATGGCCAGCCCGACCAGCCCGAAGATCACCGTCGAGGCCAGCCCCTTGGCGAAGTCGCTGTAGCTGGTCAGGATCGCGGTGAACACGATCCCGGCGATACCCAGCTGGTTGGCGGCGAGCAGCAGACCGGCGTTGGCGTTGCGGTGGATCCAGATCAGTTCCCGCAGCTTGCCCGGGGTGAGCAGGTCGACCAGCACGAAGCCGGCGGCCATCAGGCCGACCCCGACGACCCCGAACACCACGCTCTGCCAGGCTCCGCTGAGCAGATCCTCCAGCACCGACTGCCTCCCCGACCGTCCCCGGCCGGCGGGCGCCGGCACGGTGATCGAGACGATAGCGGCCGGACGCAACGCCCGGCGCCGGGCCCTTCGCGGGGCCTGGCGGCTACAGCGACAGGTAGCGCTGGCGCTCGTACGGGGTGACCTCGCGGCGGTACTGCTCCCACTCGGCGCGCTTGTTACGCAGGAAGAAGTCGAAGACGTGCTCGCCGAGCACCTCGGCGACCAGCTCCGAGCCGGCCATCACGTCGATCGCCTCGGCGAGGTTCTCCGGCAGCGGCTCGTACCCCATCGCCCGCCGCTCGGCGCTGGTCAGCGACCACACGTCGTCCTCGGCGCCCGGCGGCAGCTCGTACCCCTCCTCGATGCCCTTCATCCCGGCGCCGAGCAGCACCGCGAAGGCCAGGTACGGGTTGGCGGCCGAGTCGGGCGAGCGGACCTCCACCCGGGCGGAGTTCGGCTTGCCGTACGCCGGGACGCGGACCAGCGCGGAACGGTTCAGGTGACCCCAGCAGACGTACGCCGGACTCTCGGTGACCCGGTCCGGCAGCGCCTGCGGGAACAGCCGCTTGTACGAGTTGACCCACTGGTTGGTGACCGCGGTGTACTCGCGGGCGTGGGTCAGCAGCCCGGCGATGAACGCCCGGGCCACCTTGGACAGCTTCATCGGGTCGCTGGCGTCGTGGAACGCGTTGCGCTCCCCCTCGAACAGCGACAGGTGGGTGTGCATCCCACTGCCGGGCTGGTCGGTGAACGGCTTGGGCATGAAGGTGGCCTGCACCCCGGTGGAGAGCGCCACCTCCTTGACCACGTGCCGGAAGGTCATGATGTTGTCGGCGGTGGTCAGCGCGTCCGCGTAGCGCAGGTCGATCTCCTGCTGACCGGGGGCGACCTCGTGGTGGCTGAACTCGACCGAAATGCCGATCCGCTCCAGCGCCAGCACCCCCTGGCGGCGGAAGTCCCTCGCCACCGCGTGGGTGGTGTGCTCGAAGTAGCCGCCGGTGTCCACCGGCACGGGCACCGAGCCGTCCATCGGCCCGTTCTCCAGCAGGAAGAACTCGATCTCGGGGTGGGTGTAGAAGGTGAAGCCCTTCTCCGCCGCCTTGGACAGCGCCCGGCGCAGCACGTGCCGGGGGTCGGCCCAGGACGGTCCGCCGTCGGGGAGCAGGATGTCGCAGAACATCCGGGCGCTCTCGCCGCTGACCCCGCCCTCGAACGGGAAGACCTGGAAGGTGGTCGGGTCGGGCATGGCGACCATGTCCGACTCGAAGACCCGGGCGAAGCCCTCGATGGCCGAGCCGTCGAACCCGATGCCCTCCTCGAAGGCGGCCTCCAGCTCGGCGGGGGCGACGGACACGCTCTTGAGCGTGCCGAGCACGTCGGTGAACCAGAGCCGGACGAAGCGGATATCCCGCTCTTCCAGCGTACGGAGGACGAACTCCTGCTGACGGTCCACTGCCCCAACCTTCCGCGACACGCTCTGTCCGCCTTCGACCGGGCCCTGCCCGGTCTGACCGATCAGTCTCCACCGGCCCGATTACGCAGACGTTACGCGAACTGCCGCCGCCGCGTCCCGGCCAGTCCCGACCGGCGGCCGCCGACCTGCCGGCGAACCGGCGTCCAGCCGCACCGGGCGCTGCCGGCACCCGGCGGCGGGGTCTGCCCGCGCCCCGCGTGTCGGCCGCATCCCGCTGCGGCAAGATGAGGGCATGCCCACCCTGCGTCTCGCCCTGTGCCAGGTCAACCCCAGCGTCGGCGACATCAGCGGCAACGCCGAGCACGTCCGCGCCTGGACCCGCCGGGCCGCCGACGCCGGTGCCCAGCTGGTCCTGTTCCCGGAGATGATGTTGACCGGCTACCCGGTGGAGGACCTGGTCTTCCGGCGGTCCTTCGTCGCCGCGTCGAAGGCGGCGCTCGACCGGCTCGCCGCCGACCTGGCCGCGGACGGGCTGGGCGAGCTGCCGGTCGTCGTCGGCTACCTCGACGCCGACGGCCCGCCGCAGGTCAGCGGGGACGCCGAGCCGGGTCGGGGGGCCCGCAACGCGGCCGCGCTGCTGCACCGGGGCGAGGTGGTGGCCCGCTACTTCAAGCACCACCTGCCCAACTACGGCGTCTTCGACGAGGACCGCTACTTCGTGCCCGGCGGCATGCTCACCGTGGTCCGCCTCGGCGGGGTGGACGTGGCGCTCACCATCTGCGAGGACCTGTGGCAGGCCGGCGGCCCGTTCGCCGCCGCCCGGCAGGTCGGGGTCGGGCTGGTGGTCAACATCAACGGCTCGCCGTACGAGCTGAACAAGGACGACATCCGGCTGCCACTGGTCCGTCGCCGGGCCGCCGAGGCCGGGGCCACCATCGCGTACGTCAACATGATCGGCGGCCAGGACGAGCTGGTCTTCGAGGGCGATTCGATGATCGTCGCGGCGGACGGGACGCTGCTGACCCGGGCGCCGCAGTTCGTCGAGCACCTGCTCGTGCACGACGTGGCGCTGCCCGAGGCGACCGAGCGCGGCGCACACCCGGCGGCGGGCGAGACGGACGGCGTGGAACTCGCCGACGGGTTGCGGGTGGTGCGCCGCACCGTCGACAGCATCCCGCCGGCGCCGACCGGCCCGGCGGCTGCCGGCGGGGTCATCGAGCCGGTCGCCGACGAGGCCGAGGTGTGGCAGGCGTTGGTGCTCGGGCTGCGCGACTACGTCGACAAGAACCGCTTCCCCTCGGTGGTGCTCGGGCTGTCCGGCGGCATCGACTCGGCGGTCGTCGCGGCCATCGCGGTGGACGCGCTCGGCGCCGACCGGGTGGTCGGGGTCTCCCTGCCCAGCCAGCACTCCTCCGAGCACAGCCGGGAGGACGCGGCCGACCTGGCCAAGCGCACCGGGCTGGACTACCGGATCGAGCCGATCCAGCCGATGGTGGACACCTTCCTGGCGAACATGTCGCTGTCCGGAATAGCGGTGGAGAACCTCCAGGCCCGGGTACGCGGCGTGATCCTGATGGCGCTGTCGAACCAGGAGGGCCACCTGGTGCTCACCACCGGCAACAAGAGCGAGCTGGCGGTCGGCTACTCGACCCTCTACGGCGACTCGGTCGGTGGTTTCAACCCGATCAAGGACGTCTGGAAGACGCTGGTCTGGCGGCTGGCCAAGTGGCGCAACGCGGAGGCGGCCCGGCTGGGCGGGACGCCGCCGATCCCGGAGAACTCGATCGGCAAGCCACCGAGCGCCGAGCTGAGCCCGGGGCAGCTGGACAGCGACACGCTGCCCGACTACGACGTACTCGACCCGATCCTGATCGGCTACATCGACGGCGACCTGGGCCGCGAGGGCCTGGTGGCCTCCGGTCACACCCCGGCGATGGTGGACAAGGTGCTGCGGATGGTGGATACCGCCGAGTACAAGCGCCGGCAGTCCGCGCCCGGCACGAAGATCTCGATGAAGGCGTTCGGGCGGGACCGGCGGTTGCCGATCACCAACCGGTGGCGGGAGCACGGCTGACCCGTACCCGAGTGACATCCTCCACTGCGCTCTGCCGCGACCAGGGCCGCCGGTGCGACGATCGCGGGGAACCCGGGGACCGCATACGCGGCCTCGAGGAAGGGAGACAGTCATGGTGGAATCCACCCCGGCCGAGGTGACCGCCCTCTACGGCGGTCCGGCGACCCGGCGGGTCCGTACCCGCGACCTGATCGCCGCCAAGGAGCGTGGCGAGAAGTGGCCGATGCTCACCTCGTACGACCAGTACACGGCCTCGATCTTCGACGCCGCCGGCATCCCGGTGCTGCTGGTCGGCGACTCGGCGGCGAACAACGTCTTCGGCTACGAGACGACCCTGCCGGTGACCGCCGAGGAACTGCTGCCGCTGGTCCGGGCGGTCGTCCGGGCCACCCGGCAGGCGCTCGTCGTCGGCGACCTGCCGTTCGGCTCGTACGAGGAGGGGCCGACCCAGGCGCTGCGCACCGCCGTCCGGTTCATGAAGGAGGGCGGCTGCCACGCGGTGAAGCTGGAGGGCGGTCGGCGCTGCGCCGACCAGATCGCCGCCATCGTCGGCGCCGGCATCCCGGTGATGGCGCACATCGGGTTCACCCCGCAGAGCGAGCACACGCTCGGCGGCTACCGGGTGCAGGGCCGCGGTGACGCCGCCGAGGAGGTGGTCGCCGACGCCCGGGCGGTGGCCGAGGCGGGCGCCTTCGCGGTGGTGCTGGAGATGGTCCCCGGCGAGGTCGCCAAGCGGATCACGGCCGAACTGCCGATTCCGACGGTGGGCATCGGCGCCGGCCCGGAGACCGACGCCCAGGTACTCGTCTGGCAGGACATGGCCGGTCTGCGTACCGGCCGGGCGCCGCGCTTCGTGAAGCGCTACGCCGATCTGGCCGACGTGCTGGGCGAGGCGACCCGCCGCTTCGCCGACGAGGTCCGCGACAGCCGCTTCCCCACCGCCGAACACACCTTCTGAGTACGCCGGGCGACTCGACCGCCCGACGCCGGGGCCGAGGTGCGGCCGGTTGCGACCGCATCTCGGCTCGGGATTCTCCCGGTCTCGGTCAGCGCCGGACCTTCAGCCACACGGTGGGTACCGGTGCCGACGCGGTGCTGACCTGATCCAGCGGAACGTGGGCGCCGCCGGGGCGATGGAACAGTCGCACGCCGTCCCCCAGCAGCACCGGCGCGATGAACACGAGGATCTCGTCGAGCAGGCCCGCCGCCAGGCACTGGGCCGCGACGTCCGCGCCGAGGACGTTGACGTACCGGTCGCCGGCGGCTTCCTTGGCCGCGGCCAGCCCGCCGGTCAGGTCGTCGACGAAGACGACGCCGGGCACGGGGGTGGCGGGCGGTTGGTGGGTGAGCACGAACTGCGGGCCGGTCCAGGCGCCGCCGAAGGCACCTGCCTTGTCGGTGTCGCGGTTCGGGTCGTCGCCGTGAAAGGTGCGGGCACCGACGAACAGCGCGCCGATCTTCCCCACGAGATCGTCGGCCACCGGGTTGGCACCGCCGAGATGCTCGGTCAGCCAGGACATGTCACCGCCGGGACCGGCGATGAACCCGTCGAGTGACATGGTTGCGGAGTACAGAACCTTGGTCATGGTTGTTCAGACGGTATCTGGCGGAGAAGCTCATCGGCGACTCCCACCACGACTTCTTCCGACCCTTCCGGAGGTGTCCCGACAGCGGCTCAGAGGTCGGTGACGCGGACGCCGGCGTGTGCCTTGTAGCGCTTGTTGATGGCGATCAGGTTGGCGGTGAACGCCTCGATCTGGTGGGCGTTGCGCAGCCGGCCGGCGTAGACGCCCCGCATGCCGGAGATGCGGGCGGCGAGCGCGCCGACGATGCCGACCAACTCCCGCTCCTCGGTGCAGATCAGCACGTCGAGCTCGATCCGGTCGATCTCCGGGTCGGCCAGCAGCGGGGCGCTGACGTGGTTGAACGCCGCGCAGACGCGGGAGTCGGGCAGCAGCGCGGCGGCCTGCTGGACGGCGCTGCCCTCGGGCACGGGCAGCGGGTACGGGCCCTGCTTGTCGAAGCCGAGCGGGTTGACGCAATCGACCACGATCTTGCCGGCGAGTGGTTCGGCGAGGGCGGCGACCGTGGCGGCGTGTCCGTCCCAGGGCACCGCGATGATCACTACGTCGCTACGGCGGGCCACCTCGTCGTTGGCGGCACCGGTGACGCTGCCGCCGGTCGGCACGCCGGGCAGCGCGGCGATTTCCGCGGCCGACTGCGCGGCCCGCTCGGCGGAACGGGAGCCGATCAGCACGGCCTGACCGGCCCGGGCGAACCGGTAGGCGAGCCCTCGGCCCTGGTCACCGGTGCCGCCGATGATGCCGACGGTGAGCCCGGACACATCGGGCAGCGTGCTCGCGTCGTATGCCATGGTCGTCATCCTCGCAAATCCACCGGCCCGGCAGCAGCGACTGGCAATGTGACAAACCCCGCTGCGGACTCCGCCGAGGGGTGCCGCGACGGGCTCAGGCGAGTTCGAAGCCGACCGAGCGGGCGACCGGGTCGGCGGCGACCAGGCGGACCCGCACCCGCGTACCCAGCGGCAGCTCGCCGACACAGCGGGCGCGTACCGGCGGGTCGTCCAGGGCGACGGTGCCACCGGGTGGGCGACCGGGGCGGGCCTTGCCGTTCGACGGCGCGTCCACGTCCAGCACGGCGGCGTCGAACGTCTCGCCGACCCGGTGCTCCAGCAGTACCGCCTCGGCCAGGTCGATGGCGCCCCGGCTGGCCGCCGACGCGGTGCGATCCGTCGACGCCATCACCGCGGGCAGCCGGGGCAGCGCCGCGCGGGCCCAGTCGGGCACCTCCCGGCCGTCGTGCAGGGCGAGGCAGACCTCCGTGGCGTACCGGTCGGCCAGTCGCCGCAACGGCGCCGTGACATGGGCGTACGCGGCCGCTACCCCGCCGTGCGCCGGCTGCCCGGGCAACTCGCCGTCGAAGGCGGTGTACGCGGCCGACCGCATCAGCTCGGCCGCCTGGTCGACGAAGGCCGCGGCCCGGGGCTGGGCCGGGTCCAGCCCGACCAGCAGCTCACCGACGCCCACGCCGTCCGGCCAGTGCACTCCCAGCGGGGCCGCCGCCGCGCGCAGCCGCTGCACCGCCTCGGGTTTGGGCGGTGGCATGGTCCGCAACAGGCCGACCCCGCCGGCCAGCATCAGATCCGCGGCGGCCATCCCGGTGAGCAGGGAGATCTGCGCGTTGTGTTCCTCCATCGGCACCGGCGCCCGCAGCACGAGCCGCCAGCCGTCGCCGTCGGCCTCCACGTCCTGCTCGGGAATCGGCAGGTTGATCGCGCCTCGGTGGAGTCCTCGGGCGGTGAGCAGGGCACCGATCTGGGGCAGCAGCGCGATCGGCTCCGGCAACCGACCCGCGTCGGCGTCGGCCTGCACCCCGGCGTAGTCCAGCTTGGCCCGGCTGCGGACCAGTGCACGTTCCACCATCACGGCGACGGTGCCGCCGTCGGCGTCCAGGTCGATGGTCCACAGCACGGCCGCCCGGTCGACGTCGGGCAGCAGGCTCGCCGCCCCCTCGCCGAGGATGTGCGGGTGCAGCGGCACGTTGCCGTCGGGCAGGTAGACGGTCTGCCCGCGCCGCCAGGTCTCCTCCTCCAGTGCACCACCCGGGCGTACGTGCGCGGCGACGTCGGCTATCGCGTACCGCACCCGGAAGCCGCCACCGGCTCGGCGGGTGAGGTGCATCGCCTGGTCCAGGTCCCGCGAGCCGGGCGGGTCGACCGTAACCAGCGGGATGTCCCTACGATCGGCGGCCGGCCGGGGCGGCGCGGCGGCGGCCTGCTCGGCCTCCCGCAGCGCCGCCTCCGGAAAGACCTCGGGCAGGCCCAACTCGCGGCGCAACGCACCGAAGTCGATGCGGGGCGCGAGGACGCGTCGGATGACCATCCGTCAATCCTGACAGCGCGCCGCACCCGCCGCCCTCCACCGACCGACGGTCGTCGGGCGTACGCCGGGTCAGCCGGCCGCCTTCCGCGCGGTGCCGGCCCGCCCCGTCGACGCCGTACGCGTGGTCGCCTTACGTGCGGTCGCCGTGCGCGCGGTCGCCGTCCGCGCGGGAGCCTTGGCGGCGGTGGTCTTCTTCGCCGTGGTGCTCGCCCTGGTGGTGGCCTTTCGCGCGGGGGCCTTCTTCGCCGCCGCCGTCGCAGTCGTCTTCTTGGGCGCGGTCGTCTTTCTCGCCGCGGTCGTCTTCTTCGCCGCGGTCGTCTTCTTCGCCGCGGTCGTCTTCGGCGCCGTCTTCGCCGCAGCCGTCTTCTTCGGCGCGGTCGTTTTCTTCGCCGCGGTCTTCTTCGGCGCGGCCGTCTTTGCCGTGATACCCGCCCTGGTCGTGGCCTTACGCGCGGGCGTCGTCGCCGTCGTCCGACGGGCGCCCGTCGCGGGCCGGGTCGCCGCCGCCGTCGTGGCCCGCTTGGCCGGGGCGGTCTTCCGCGCCGCGGCCACCTTGCCCGCGGGGGCCTTCTTGGCCGCCGCCTTCTTCGCGGGTGCCTGCTTCGCCGCGGTCTTCCGGGCCCCGGTCGTCACCGAGGTGGTCTTGCGCGCCGTGGTCGTCCGAGCCGCCGCCGTGGTCTTCTTCGCGGGCGCCTTGCGCGCGCCCGGCCCAGCCTTCGCCGCCGTAGCGCCGGCCTTCGCCGGAGCCCTCTTCGCCGCCGCCGTCTTCGCCGGAGCCTTCTTCGCCGCCGTCGCCTTCGCTGTCGCCGTCTTCGCCGGAGCCCTCTTCGCCGCCGTCACCTTCGCCGCCGTCGCCTTCGCGGGGGCCTTCTTCGCCGCCGTCGTCTTCGCCGTCGCCGTCTTCGCTGCGGTCGTCTTCGCCGTCGCCGTCTTCGCTGCGGTCGTCTTCGCCGTCGCCGTCTTCGCTGCGGTCGTCTTCGCCGTCGTCCGACGGGCACCGGTCGCGGGCCGGGTCGCCGCCGTCGTCGTGGCCCGCTTGGCCGGGGCGGTCTTCCGCGCGGGCGAGGTCGCCTTCGTCGCCGGAGCCTTGGCGGCACTGCTCTTCGACGCCGGGGCCCGCCCGGCACCGCCGGAGGCAGTTCGGGCCGCCGGCGCGGTGCCGTTCGCGCGGCGGGTGGACGGGGTGCGGGTGAGGCCCGCAGTGCGTTCCGTCGCCGCGGTTCTCCTCGCGGGCGTACGCTTCGCGGCCGGGCGGGTGGCCTGTTGTGCTTCGGCCATCTCGGTTCCCTCCTTGGGGACGTGCCACCGCCCTCGCGGCGCACGCTGTGCCTCGACGCGGGAGGCGTCCCGCATCGTCTACCTGCTGTCCTCCCCGGCCCAGCGGGCGTCCTCGGCCTCCCACGCTTCGTTGCGCTCCCGCACCTGCTGCAGGGCGTTCTCCGCGTCGGAGGCTGAGGCGTACGGTCCGAGAACATGCCGGGCAGGGCATACGTCGGCATCGGTCTCGACCCGGTGATGTCGCGTACACCAGTAGTAGTGCCCACGTCCGCTGTCGCTCATGGCATCACTGTGCACCGGGAGACGACCGCCCGCCACCGGAACACCGCAAGTCGCCAGGCTTTTCCACAGTAGACGTGCAGGCCACCTGGCGTGCAGAAACGGCAAAACCAGCAGCCGAACGGCCGCAGCGGCGCCGACCATGTCGTCGACCTCGGCCCCGAACCTGGCGGCGGGCGACGCGAGCCGGCGAACCCGACGGGCTAAGGTCGCCGGGTGGGCGTACCGGAATACATCCTGCGAATGCGCAAACACGTCGGCCATGACCTGCTCTGGCTGCCCAGCGTAAGCGCGGTCGTACGCAACGACGCGGGCGAGCTGCTGCTCGGCCAGCGCGCCGACGACGGTCGGTGGTCGGTGGTGAGCGGCTGCGTCGAGCCGGGCGAGCAGCCGGCCAGCGCGGTCGTACGGGAGGTGTTGGAGGAGACCGGGCTGGAGGTCGAGCCGCTGCGGCTGAGCAGTGCGCTGTCGCACCCGCACACGTACCCCAACGGGGACCGCTGCGAATACCTCAACCTCGGCTTCCACTGCCGGTTGCTGGGCGGTGAAATGCGGGTCAACGACGACGAGTCGTTGGACGTCCGGTGGTTCCCGCCGGGCCGGCTGCCCGACCTGGACGAGCATGCCCGGCTGGTCATCCGGCACGCCCTCGGCGCGGAGCCGTCGGCGTTCTTCCTGCCGGCCGGGACGCTGTGGGGCGAGCCCGGCGAGCTCGAGCATGGTTGAGCCGCTACGGCGGTACCTGACCGAACTGGTCGCGGTCGCGGGCGACGTGCTCGGCGACGAGATGTGCGGGGCGTACGCGGCGGGGTCGGTGGGGTTGGCGGCGTACCAACCCGGACGCAGCGACGTGGACGTGGCGCTGGTCTGCGCCGGCCCGCTGGACCTGGCAGTCGCTCGCGAGTTGGTGGCGCGGCTGCGACACGAGGCGCTGCCCTGCCCGGCCCGGGGTCTGGAGCTGGTCGTGTACCGCCGGGAGGTGGCCCGCTCCGGCACCCCCGAACCGGGCTTCGAGGTCGAGCTGAACACCGGCGCGCGAATGGACTTCCGGGCCACGTACGGCCCGGCCGGGCGGCCACCCGCGGACGGCCTGTTCTGGTACGGCCTGGACCGCAGCATCCTGTACCAGAGCGGGCAGACCCTGCTCGGCCCACCCGCCGCGCACGCCTTTGCCGACCTGGCCCCGGACGACCTGCGCCGGCTGGTGCTGGACGCGCTGCGCTGGTGGCTGGACCGGCCGGTCCCGCCCGGCGACGTGCCCGCGCCCGGCGCGGAGGACGCCGTGCTCGGTGCCTGCCGCTCCTGGGTCCGGCTGCGCCACGGGGTGTGGCTGCCCAAGGTGGCCGCCGGCCGGCGGCTGCTGGCCGAGGCCGGACCGCTGGTCGACGCCGCCACCACCGACCTGGTCGAGCAGTCCATCGCCGCCCGGGACGGTGGCATGTCGCCCAGCGGCCCGCAGGCCCGCGCCTTCCAGCGGCGGGTACTCGCCGGCCTCTCCGGCACATCGGCCTGACCGCTCGCGCCTGACCTACCCACCGCCCTGACTGGTGCCGAGCGGGCTGCCCGACGGCGCCGGTTCGTCAGGCCGGGACCGGTTCCACCGGGATCCACAGCTCGGCGTCCGCGTGACTGCCGTCCGCCGACACCCGGGTACGCGAGATCTCCGGCCCCGGGCGGGAACGGTACGGGTTGGACGGGAACCACTGAGTGAACACGTCCCGCCACAGGTACTGCACCGCCTCGGGGAACGCCCCCGAGGTCTCGAAGACCGCCCAGGTCCCCGCCGGCACCGGCAACACGTCCAGGTCGCCGGGCACCTCGGCGCCGGTCACCACGCCGTACCAGTAGTCCAGCTCGGTGCCCTCCTCACGGTTGCCGGTCAGGCCGTCGCTGACGTTGACGATCCCCGGCGGTTCCTGGTCGGACAACGCCTCGATCCGGTCCCGGGTCGCCGGCTCGATGCCCTTGACGAAGGCCACGATCGCGGGGTTCATGCCCTCGTGCACCAGCGGCACCCGGGCCTTGCGGCCGGCAAGCCGGAACGACTCCTTCTGCACGATGCGGTATCGCATGCTGCTGCTCCCTTCCACGGTGAGTCGGAAGGACATCCGGGGCTGGGCACGCAACGCGGCCCCGGTACGCCGGGCCTCGCCGGGACCGACCCCGTGCACGGCCTTGAACGCCCGGGCGAACGCCTCGGCCGAGCCGTACCCCCAGCGGACCGCGACGTCGAGCAGCGTCCGCTCCCCCGCGACCACCTCCGCGCCCGCGACGGTGAGCCGGCGGCGACGCACGTACTCGGACAGCGGGATGCCGGCCAACGCGGAGAACAGCCGCCGGAAGTGGTACTCCGACGTGAGCGCGATCCGCGCCAGCTCGGCCGCGTCGACCGGCTCGTCGAGGTGCCGCTCGATGTGGTCCATGGCCTGATTGAGCCGCTCCAGCATCCGGATCTCCTTCCCTTGCGGCACCCAAGCTATGGCTTCGCCGACCCCGCCGACCCGACAAACTGTGCCCGGCGCGGTCGCACCGGCAGCCGCACTCGGTTGACGCGAGCCGAACGTCGAGTGCAACGGCGGCTGCCCGGGCGGCGGAAGTCGTCCTCAAGTGGGCAGGAAGCCCAGGTCGCAGGGGAGGCAGGTACCAGACCGAACCGGCACAGACACATCCGCCGCAGCGACGATCTCCCCGGCCCGGAGGTCACCCTGCGTGGCCCGCTCAGCCCGTTCTGCCTGCACAGGGTGCGGATGGGACGTTGCGTGTGCAACTCTCGTCCGAGATTTCTTCACCGGGGCGGACGGGGGTCCCCTGCGAAGACCCATGCGCTGGCATGGGCAGATACGTCAGTCGACCCTGGAGGCAACGTGGCCAACCTTGACGCCGCTCTGAAGGACGCCATGACCATCGACGGCGCGATCGGCGTCGCGCTCGTCGACTACACCAGCGGAATGACCCTCGGCGTAGCCGGCGGCACCCCGGAGATCGACCTGACCATCGCCGCGGCCGGCAACACCGACGTGGTACGCGCCAAGATGCGCACCATCGAGATGCTGAAGCTGAACGATGACATCGAGGACATGCTGATCACCCTCGGCGGCCAGTACCACATCATCCGGCCGCTCACCGGATCCAACGGCAAGGGGTTGTTCCTCTACCTGATGCTCAGCAAGACCCGGTCCAACCTGGCACTCGCCCGACACCAGCTGCGCACCATCGAGGAGCAGCTGGAACTGTGAGCACCGGCGACACCTTCCTGCCCCGCCGTACCGCACAGCGGCCGGACCTCCCACCGCCGCCCAAGCTCCCGCCGTCGCTGGCCGGCAACCCGTCGCTGCCGTACCCGGCGATCGGCAGCGAGTTGGCCGAGCTACGCCTACAGATCCCCGGGGTGCACGGAAGCGTCCTCGGCGGGGTCGACGGCCTGCGCATCACCCACGACGCACCGGCCGGGATGGACCCCGACGACCTGGCCGCGATGGCGGCGGCGACCTTCGGCCTCGGCCGGCAGGTCAGCCTCCGCCTCGGCCACGGCGAGTTCCGCCAGTCCACCGTCCGCAACCAGTCCGGCTACTTCGCCGTGTACGCGGTCGGCCCGCAGGCCCTGCTCTCCGTGGTCGGCCACGACGCCATCAACGTGGCCCGACTGCACATGTACGCCCCACCGGTAGCCGAACGCCTCGCCAAACTCCTCGCCCAGGCCTGACGCCGCCCTGACCAGGCGGCAGTCGCGCACGTCACCGGCGCCACAAACCCGGGCTCACCGCCATCACGTACGCCACGCGGCGGCCCGCGTGTTCCTCGCTACGCGATGGCGGTGAGCCCGCCGCGCACCTGCCACAGCCAGCGCCAGCCGTCCGATGTCATAGGCGACGGACGAGTCGACCTGTACGCCGGATTTTGTGCGCGACGCGTACCCCGAGGGGTTTGCGCCGGCGGCGGCCATCCATCTCGGCCTACCGTCGCCGGCAGGCTCGTGCGGCCTACCCGCAGACATCGGGCGGGCCGCCCTCAAGCGTCTGCGCGGGTCGTCATCTTGCGGTGACGGCCCTTTCTTGGCCTTGCTCCGGGTGGGGTTTACCGAGCCACCCCGGTCACCCGGGGTGCTGGTGGGCTCTTACCCCACCGTTTCACCCTTACCGTCCCCGATGGGGCCGGCGGTCTGTTTTCTGTGGCACTGTCCCGCGGGTCACCCCGGGTTGCCGTTAGCAACCACCCTGCCCTGTGGAGTCCGGACGTTCCTCGGCGGCGGGCCGCAGCCCGCCGACGCGACCGCCCGGTCGACTCGTCCGTCGCTCACACATCCTAACGACACCGGGTCAGCCGCTATTGCCGTGCCCGGCCCGGCTGTGACACGGATGGTCGGACCGGCCGGCGTCGGGACGAGCGGAATAATGGCCGGGTGACGCTGCCACCGTTTCCTGAGTCCACGGTCCCGGCCGCCGGGCGGGCCGAGGTGTTCCTGCGCTACCTCGACTACTTCCGGGAAAGCGTGCTGGCGAAGGTCTCCACGTTGGCCGAGGACGAGCAGCGGCGCAGCCGGTTGCCTTCCGGCTGGACCCCGCTGGAGTTGCTCAAGCACCTCCGCTACGTCGAACTGCGCTGGATCGAGTGGGGTTTCCAGGGGCGCGACGTCGGAGACCCCTGGGGTGATCGGCGCGGGGAGCGGTGGTATGTCGCGCCGGAGGAGAGCTGTGCGGCGCTGACAGCCGCGTTGCGTGCGCAGGGCGCGCACACCCGCACGGTGGTCGAGAGCAGCGACCTGGCGACGCGTGGAGCGCCTGGGCCGCGATGGAACGGCGCGGACCCGGCGCCGCTTGAGCGGGTGCTGTTCCACCTGGTCCAGGAGTATGCCCGCCATCTCGGGCAGCTCGACATCGTGGCGGAGCTGGCCGGCGGCGTGGTCGGGGAGTAGGCCGAGGCTTGGGGCACCCTCCCGGGCCGACGGCGGCGCGGGTCGGGGGTACTAGCCTTCCGGGTCATGGATCTTGCCGACGCCGTGTTGCTGCTCGCCGCTGGGCTGGCCGCAGGCACGGTCAACGCGGTGGCCGGGGGTGGTTCGCTGATCACGTTCCCGGCGCTGCTCGCCGTCGGGCTACCGCCGGTGCCGGCGAACGTCAGCAACTCGGTGGCGATCTTCCCCGGGTACGGCGCCGCCGTGGCGGGCAGCCGGGTGGATCTGCCCCGGGGCCGGCTGCTGATCACGCTGGTGCCCACCACCATCGTGGGCGCGTTGGCCGGGGCCGCGCTGCTGCTGGTCACCCCAGCTCGGGCGTTCGAGGTGGTCGTACCCTTTCTGGTGCTCGGGGCAACCGCGGTCCTGGCGTTCCAGGATCCGCTGCGCCGGCTGGTCGGCCACCCGCGCGACCTGCCACCGCGCCGCCGGGCCGTCACGCTCCAGGCCATGGTGGCGCTGGCCGCGGTGTACGGCGGCTACTTCGGCGCCGCCGTCGGGGTGATGCTGGTTGCCGGCCTGGCCCTGGTGCTGGACGCGACGCTGGCCCGGGTGAGCGCGGTCAAGAATCTGCTCTCCGCCGTGATCGGCCTGACCACGGTGGTCGTCTTCGCGATCGCCGGCCCGGTGAACTGGGCGGCGGTCGCGCTGATCGCGCCGGCCACGCTGGTCGGCGGGTACGCCGGTGCCCGGCTGGTCCGCCGGCTGCCGCCGGTGATCCTGAAAGCCGTCATCGTGCTCTTCGGCACCACCATCGGCCTCTACCTGCTCTGGCGTGCGTTCCGCTGACCGCGGCGCCGCCATCACGCTCCGGGCTCGCCCGCCCGCTTCGGCTCACGAGCGTGTTAGAAAGGGGCCCCTATACAACGCCAGGCGTTAATAAGGTGCCCTTCCTTACACCTGGGCGAGGTGGGCGGTGTCGTTGATCGAGCGGACCGCGACGCCGCCGTCGGGCCAGCGGTCCAGCACCGAGATGCCGGCCGCATCGAGGTAGAGCCGGTGCAGGAAGGCGTCGCTGGCAGCGAGCGCGTCGCGCAGGATCAGCTTGATCGGCGAGACGTGCGAGACCACCACGACGGTCTGACCGGGGTACGCCCCGAGCAGCCGCTCGACCGCCCGTCCGCACCGGTCGGCGACCTGCGCGAACGACTCGCCGTCCGGCGGGGCGACCCGGGTGGCGGCGAGCCAGGCGTCGAGCTCGCCGGCCCAGCGCTCGCGTACCTCGGCGAAGGTACGCCCCTCCCAGGCACCGAAGTCGCACTCGATCAGGTCGTCGTCGCGGCGTACCGGGACGTCGCCGAGCGCGGCGGCGATCGCCTCGGCGGTCGCCGTACACCTGGACAGCGGCGAGCTGATCACGGCGGTGGCGTTCGGGGCGAGCGCGGCGACCCGGGCGGCGGTGGCCCGCACCTGGGCCCGGCCCGCCCCGGTGAGCGCGATGTCGCCGCGGCCGGAGTAGCGGCCCTGCTCGGTGTACTCGGTCTCGCCGTGCCGGACCAGGATCAGCCGGGTCGCGGTGAAGCTCGGTCGGGGCTCCCAGGAGACCGGGGCGGTGGTCAGGTCGGCACCCGGCGTCTCGGCCCGGGCGGCGACCTCCGCCGCGCCTCCGCCGGCCGGCTCCGGGCCACCCAGCCGGCGCGGTGGCTCGACCACGCGCGGCGGCGCGACGGTGGGCGTGGCGACGCCCGACGCGGCGGCGGCGTCCATGGCGGCGTTGGCCAGGGCGTCGGCGTGGGTGTTGCGGTCCCGGGGGATCCAGTTGAACCGGACCGCGGCGAACCGGCCGACCAGTTGCGCCGCCTGGGCGGCGAGCGGGCGCAGACCGGGGTGCTTGATCTGCCAACGGCCGCTCATCTGCTCGACCACGAGCTTTGAGTCCATCCGGACCTCGACCTCGCTGGCGCCCAGCTCGGCGGCGGCGGCCAGGCCGGCGATCAGCCCCTGGTACTCGGCGACGTTGTTGGTCGCGGTGCCGATCGCCTCGCTGCGTTCGGCCAGCACCGCACCGGTCGCCGGGTCGCGGAGCACCGCGCCGTACCCGGCCGGGCCGGGGTTGCCCCGGGACCCACCGTCGGCCTCGACCAGGACGGTACGCGGCGCCACCGGGTTACAGCCCGGACTCGTTGGTGCGGACCATGATCCGGCGGCAGTCCTCGCAGCGGACCACCTCGTCGGCGTCGGCCTTGCGGATGCGGGCCAGGTCGGCGCCGGAGAGTTCCAGCCGGCACCCGCCGCAGCGGCCGGCGGCGAGCAGCGCGGCACCGAGCCCGGTGTCGGTGCGGATCCGGTCGTAGAGCTGCACCAGGTCGGCGGGCAGGTCGTTGGCGAGGGGCTGCCGGGCGGAGCGCTTGAACTCCTCCTCCCGGCCGATCTCGGCGAGGCTGTCGTCCCGCCGCTGCTCGGTGCCGGCCCGCCGCTCGCGCGCCTCGGCCAGCCGCTGCTCCACGCCGTCCAGCACCGACTGGGCGGTCTCCCGCTGCTCCATCAGCTCCAGCTCGGCGTCCTCCAGGTCGCTCTGCCTCCGGTTGAGCGAGACCAGCTCGTGCTGGAGCGCCTCCAGTTCGCGGGCCGGGCCGGTGCCGGCGGCGAGCCGGTTCTCGTCCTTGACCTTGCGCGCCCGCACCTGGTCGACGTCCTTCTCCATCCGGGCGATGTCCCGGTCCAGGTCGTCGACCGCCACCTGGGCACGGACCCGCTCGTCCTCCAGGGCGGACAGCTCCCGGGCGAGGGCCTCCAGTTCGGCGCGCTCGGGCAGCGACCGCCGCCGGTGGGCGAGCTGGGCGAGGGCGGTGTCGATCGCCTGGAGGTCGAGCAGGCGGCGCTGGACCTGGGGGTCAGCCTTCACGGTCGGGACTCCTTGTCGTCCGCTGCGGGTTCACCCGCGGCGGCTGAGGCGGCGTGTACGGTCCACGGGTCGGTGTCCAGGTCGGACACCAGCGTCTCGACGCCCGGCGCGGCCCGCAGTACCGCGGCCAGGTCGTCCAGCCAGGGCCGCTCGGTGGCCCAGTGGGTCGCGTCGAGCAGCGCCGGCCCGTCGGTGGCGAGATGCTCGCCGGCCGGGTGGTGGCGCAGGTCGGCGGTGAGGTACGCGTCCACCCCGGCGGCGGTCGCGTCGGCCAGGAAACTGTCCCCGGCGCCACCGCAGACGGCCAGCGTACGCACGGTCCGGTTCGGGTCGCCGGCGGCGCGTACCCCGACGGCGGTGGCCGGCAGCACGCCGGCGGCGTGCCGGGCCAGCTCGGCCAGGGTCATCGGCTCCGGCAGTCGGCCGATCCGGCCGGCGCCCCGGCCCTCGCCGGCGGCGGGCGTACCCGGTCGGGACGGTTGCAGCGGACGCAGATCGACCAGTCCGAGCCGGTCGGCGAGGGCGTCGGAAACCCCGGGAACGGCCACGTCGGCGTTGGTGTGCGCGACGTACAACGCCACGTCGGCCTTGATCAGCTGGTGGATGATCCGGCCCTTGTACGTCGTCGGTGCCACCGAGGAGACGCCACGCAGCAGCAACGGGTGGTGGGCAATGATCATGTCGGCGCCGGCGGCGAGAGCTTCGTCGACCGTCTCGGGGACCACGTCGACGACGCAGAGGACCCGGCGTACCGGGGCGAAGGGCTCGCCGAGCACCAGCCCGACCCGGTCCCACTCCTCGGCCCAGGCCGGCGGATAGCGCCGCTCCAGCTCGGCCACCACGTCGGCGACGGTCGGCATGGCTGCGGTTGTGCTCACGGCGGGCCAGCTTACCGGCGTCGGCGGCACTGCGGGACGTCACCTGGCCGACCCCGGGGCAGCACCTGGGCGCCCCCGGCACGAAGCCCGGGCCGCGGCAGCCGCCACGGCCCGGGTCGAAGGGTTCCGGCAACCGGAGCTGAGGTGTCGACAGGGGCCCCTTCTACCAGGGGAGGCGTTGGCAAGGGGCCCCTCCTTTCACCCGGTCCGGCAGAGCCGGTCGCGGACGGCGGTCAGCGGCAGGGCCCAGGGGAAGGCATGCTGATACCGCTCCCCCGTCCCGGGTGGGTGCAGCGGAAATATGTCGTCGCCGAAGAGCACGCTCACCCCCCACTCGGCGAGCCGGTCGATGCCCGCCCGGAAGGCCGGGTGGGCCGCCATCGCCGAGTTGGTGTACGGCACGGCCACCAGTGGTAATCCCCGGCCCTGCGCCTCGACCAGCAGCCCGAGGGCGAGCGTGTCCGCGATGCCGGCCACCCATTTGTTGACCGTGTTGACCGTGGCCGGGCAGACAATCATGGCGTCGGCGGGCGGCAGCACGTCCGGGTCGCCGGGGTTCTTGTAGTGCGTACGTACCGGGTGGCCGGTCTGGCGGGCCAACGCCGTCCGGTCGACGAACTTCGCGCCGTCCGGCGTGGTGATCACGCAGACGTCCCACCCGTCCTGCTGGGCCAGCTCGACGAGCCGGCCGACGTCTCGGGCCAGCGGTGAGCCGCAGGCGATGATGTAGAGCACCTCGCGGTGCCCGTCATGGCGGTGCGAACCGGTCATGCCGGCTCCGAAGTCATACTCCTACTCCCATGTGCTCAGCCAACTCTGCGATCAGAGAAGGCGGCGCACCCCGTGTGCGACGCAGGACGTCCGACATCACCTCGTGGGCGATCGGCCGGCAGCGGATCTCGGACGGGGCCAGCCGGTCACCGCGCAGCAGCATCTCGCCGGCGTTGGCCACGTCGCCGATCTGCGCGAAGCCCCGGGAGAGGTCGAGCAGGTGGTGTGCCCGGCGCTCGGGCAGCATCGCGTCGAACGGCGCGTCCTGGATCTTCTGGCGGTGCACCTCGACCGCCCGACCGCCGTCGCCCAGCTCGACGGCCGCCGCCGCGCGGTGCAGTTCCACGTTCGTCGGCCCGAACGACGTCCAGTAGTGGTTCTGGTCGCTGCCGAGCTCGGCCGCCGCTGCCTGGGCGCCGTCGAGCAGGTCCTCCACCGTGGCGGTGTCGCCGATCCGGGAGGCGGCCATCGCGCCCTGCAACAGCAGCATCCCGTAGACCGAGACCCGTTCCGGGCGGGTGTCGTTGCCGCCGCCGGGGGCGAGCCGGTTGGCGATGGCGACGTTCAGCTCCAACGCGGGCCGGGCCCGCCCCATCGCGACCAGCGCGTTGCAGACCCGGGTGGTGGCGATGCCGGCGAGCAGCTGGTCGCCGGCGCGCTGGGCGACCGCGATGGACCGGTCGGCGGCGAGCCAGGCGAGGTCGCACTCACCCAACTTGCGCAGCACCGAGGAGGCGATCTGGTAGACCTGCCCGAGCAGTTGGGCGGCCCGCTGCCCCTGGTCACCGCCGCCGTACGCGGCGTCGGCCGCCTGGGCGTCGCGCAGCAGCTTCGGCAGCGCCCGGGTCAGCATCCCGTAGCGGCCGTACTGGTAGGTCAGCCAGGCGTGGGTGACGGCCTTGCCGATGTCGTTCAGCGGCGGCGGGTACGGCGCCGCGTCGAAGTACGCGCTGATCGAGTCGTACCGTTCCAGGGCGGCCCGGATCTCCTCGACCTCGACCTGGTCGATGCAGTTCAGCGTGTCGGTACGCCGCTCCGGATCCTTGCCGAGCAGCAGCTGCACGTCCACCTGGAGGATGTCGGCGATCTCGTAGAGCACGGAGAACTTGTCCAGCCGGCGCACACCGCGCTCGATTTTGTCGACCCAGCTCTTCGATTTGCCCAACCGGTCGGCGAAGACCTGCTGCGACATCTTCCGCCGCCCCCGCCAGTAGGCCACCCGTCGACCTATGGGTAGTTCGTCCATCCCCAGTCCTCCCCTTGCTGGAGCCCTGGCCCAGGTGCCGGGGGCCGATCCGCGGGCGTGCCGATCCGTCCGTATCTCAGGTTTCCGCTGGTCGCACAAGTTGTACGTCAGCCGTACGGCCAGTCCTCTTAGCTTTCGTGCAAGTTGCATCGGCCACTTTGTCAAAGCAACGAGCGCGGGCCACGGCAGTGACGGTGCTCGACATACGAGCTGGCGCCGATCCGGGCCCGGCGAGGGGAGATGGCACCAATGTGGGGGAATGTCGGACCACGCGTGGCACATCT
This sequence comes from Micromonospora craterilacus, assembly GCF_003236315.1. Classification (GTDB taxonomy): domain Bacteria; phylum Actinomycetota; class Actinomycetes; order Mycobacteriales; family Micromonosporaceae; genus Micromonospora; species Micromonospora craterilacus. The sequence goes on along the minus strand of NZ_POTY01000040.1, from coordinate 2,454 downwards.
GTCGCCATTGGAGCGGGTACGACTGCGCCGGGTCGCGGTGCGGTACGCGATGCGCGGCTGGGAGGTGACCCCCGGTGCCTGCCTGGCCCGCAGCCGTTTCGTCTGCGGGCGGGCCGGCTGTCCGACGGTCGGCTGCCATCCGGCTCTCGAGGACTGGGAGCAGGCGGCCAGCGCCGACCCGGCCCGGGTGGCCACCTGGTGGCGGTCCCGTCCGCACGGCGTACTGCTGCCCACCGGCCGTTCCTTCGACGTGCTGGAGGTCCCCGCCCACCTGGGCCGGCCGGTGCTGGACGCGGTACGGACGCACCCCGCCGGCCCCGGCGTACGCGGCCCGGTGCTGATCACCCCGACCGGTCGCTGGATGTTCCTGGTCCGCCCGGGCGACCCGCTGCGACCCGAACTGGAGCACTGTTTCCACGTGGTGCGGCACGGGCCCGGCTCGTGGGTGCCGGCACCGCCCACCCGGCTGCCCGAGGGGCAGGTCCGCTGGGCGGTGGCACCGGAACAGGCCCGGTGGCAGCTACCGGACTCCTACCTGCTGCAGAACACGCTGGTCGACGCGCTGCGCGCGGCCGGGATCACGCTGACTTCGGCGCTGGTCCCCGGTCACCTCCCGCTGCCCCGCCGGGGTCGCTGACCCGCCGGTGGGCGGCGGCGAGGTCGGCACCGACCTGGCAGCGACGCCCGACGGCGGGCGCTCGTTGAGCACCACGACGGCGCACCCGCGCCGGGAGCGGGGATCCGATGTCCACGGACGACACCACGCACCACCCGGGCGGAGCCGAGCCGCCTCGGCAGCACCGCCCTGGCCGCCGGTGGGCCGCCACCCGACCGCCGGGCTCCCGGCCCGGACGCCCCCGGCCGCCCGGCTCCCGCCCGGCGACCACCCACCGGCCGACCCGCTGGACCTGAGCCACCCGCAGGCGAACGGACCGGGCTACCGGTCAGTTCGGGTACGTACCTCGCGAGCAGGATGTTCGGAAACCGGCTGCCCGGACGGGACATTCCCGCCCGGCTGGCCCGTTCGTCCACACGGCCAAACATAAGCCCCGCTCAGCCGCCGCCAGCGCCCGCCGGACCCGGTTCCGCGCCCGGCTGGCCAAAGTAGCAACAGCATGAGCGCGTGAGTCCGCGCCGCAGTGGGTATTCCGCCGCACCGTTGCTGAACGCGTGAGGGGAAGGCACATGCTCAGCAAAGAGGATCAGCGCAGATTTGACCAGATCACCCGCCACCTGAGGGAGAGCGACCCGGCATTTTTCGCCCGGCTCGACCAGCGGGCCCGGGTCCGGCGCGGCCGGTGGCTGCTGTTGTTGACCATCCTGCTGTGGGCGTCGCTGCCGGCGGCCACCGTACTCATCGGGCGGCCGGCCGGGGCGATCTGCGCCGTACTGCTGCTGGCCAACTCGGCGCTCATGTGGCGGTTCCGCCACCGCTGGCTGTGACGCCCGGCACGCCGGGACCCACCGCCAGGGGCTTCGACTCAGGGGCTAGCGCCCGAGCAGCCGGTAGGCGTGGCGCAACCGCTCGGCCAGGCCCGGCCCGCCGATCGCCGGTGCGGGCGCGCCGAGCTGGCGCAACAGCAGATCCGGCCGGCTGGTCAGGCTGGGCGGACGGTCCGGCAGTGGCACGGGCGGTAGCCAGAACCGGTCCACCGCATCGGCCAGCGGCGCGGTGGGCAGGTCGGCGAGCGCCCGCGCGGCTCCGGCCGCCGGGACGGTCGCACCGGGCTGACCGGCCGGCTGGGCGCCGGACGCTTCGCCGTCGGCGGCACCGGGCGGGTGCCCGGTCGGCGAGCCGGAGCCGACGCCGTGTGGCGGCGCCGACGAGCCGGTGGAACGCAGCTCGCGTAGCCGGTCGAGCAGTTCGGCCCGGCCCCGCCCGCGCCAGTGCAGCAGCGCGAACGGGTCCGCGTCGAACGCCTCGGCGAGCAGGTAGAAACTTGCCGCGAGATGTTTGCAGGGCACCGCGACGTCCGGGCACGAGCAGCGCTGCTCCAGCTCGGTCACCGCGGCGGGGAACAGCGGTGCCCCGGCGGCGGCGAACAGCTCCTCCAGCTCGGCCGGCAGGTCGCCGGCGAGCAGCCGGGCGCTGAAGAACGCCTGGGCGGCCAGCTCCGCCTCGATCCGCGTCCAGAGGGCCGCCGGGAACGGCGGCAGTGCGATGTGGACCTGGTACGGCCGGGCCCGCGAGCCCTGCACGACCGCGCTCACCACACCGGGGGCGACGTCGAGGCTGAGCACCTGGCCGGCGCGGGCGTACGACCGGCCTCGGGTCAACCGGGTGCCGAGCGCGAACGACTCCAGCACCTCCAGGAACCGCCGGGACCACCAGGACACGCCGATCGCACCGCGGGCGCTGCGGGCCCGTAGCCCACCGTCGACCCGGCGGGGTGGACCGTACTCGGCGAACCGGCCGCGGTGCGATCGGCGTGTCCTGGTGGTCCCGGCGGTTCC
>NZ_POTY01000409.1 GCF_003236315.1 Micromonospora craterilacus | reverse complement strand
ATCCAGGATCGAGTGGCCTCCCTCGCACGCTGATGCCACTCGATCCTGGATCGAGCACGATCATGCCGGGAGGGAGTGGCGCGTCGGCGAGTGTCGCAGGGGCGTGATGGGATGGCGGGATGCAGGCGTACCGGTTGGTGCGTCGGCCCGCCGGGCCGACCGAGGGGAGTGGACCGCTAACCGGGCACCCCGCCGCCCACCCGGAAGCCGCCCCGAGCCAGGCCGCCTCGGGCCCAGCCGCCCCGGGCCAGGGCGCCTCGGGCCAGGGCGCTTCGGGTCAGGCCGGCTCGGGTCAGGCCGGCTCGGGTCAGGGCGCCTCGGGTCAGGGCGCCTCGGGTCAGGGCGCCTCGGGCAAGGGCGCCCCGGGCCAGGCAGCCCCGGGTCAGGCGGCCTCGGGCCAGGGCGCCTCGGGTCAGGGCGGCGGCACGCTGGCGGATGTCCGCCGGGACGATCCCGGGCAGGTCGAGGTCGTCGCGCACACCGACGGGCCGATGCTCGTCCTGGGTGGACCGGGCACCGGGAAGACCCGCACACTCGTCGAGGCGGTCGCCACCCGGGTCGCCGAGGGGGTCGACCCGGAACGGATTCTGGTGCTCACCTTCAGCCGTCGGGGCGCCGCCGACCTGCGGCACCGGATCGAGGCGCGGATCGCCGCGGCCGGGCAGCGGGTGCTGCGCGAGCCACTGGTGCGCACCTTCCCGGCGTACGCCTTCGGGTTGCTGCGGCGCGCCGCCGCCGAGCGGGGCGAGCCGTCACCTCGGCTGCTCACCGGGCCCGAGCAGGATCTGATCATCCGCGAGCTGCTGGACGTGGTCGGCGAGGAACCCGGCGACGACCCGGTCGGCTGGCCGGAGGAGCTGCGCCCGGCGTTGCGTACCCGGGCGTTCGCCGCCCAGCTGCGCGACCTGCTGATGCGCGCGGCCGAGCGCGGGGTCGGCCCGGTCGAGCTGGCCCGGCTCGGTGAGCGGCTGGGTCGCGCCGACTGGCCGGCCGCCGCCCGGTTCCTCCGGGAGTACGTCGCCGTGCTGGCCCTGCGGGACGTCGCCAACCGGGGCTCGGTCGCGTACGACCCGGCGGAGCTGGTCCGGGCGGCCACCGGGATGCTCCGCGACGACCCGGAGCTGCTGGCGGCCGAGCGGCGCCGGCTGGTGTACGTCTACGTCGACGAACTCGCCGACACCGATCCCGCCCAGCTCGACCTGCTGGAGACGGTCGCCGGTGGCGGGCTATCGCTGGTCGCCTTCGCCGACCCTGATTCGTCCACGTACGCCTTCCGGGGCGCCGACCCCAGCGGCGTGGCGGGTTTCCCGCACCGGTTCCGCACCGCCTCCGGAGCGCCCGCCGCGCAGGTGCTGCTGACCACCAGCTACCGGTCCGGCGAACGGCTGCTGGCGGCTTCCGCCCGGCTGGCCCGGCGGCTGCGCGGCCCGGCGGCGCACCGCCGGTTGCGTCCGCTGTCCGGTGCGCCGGCGGGCGCGGTGGAGGTACGCACGTTCCGCTCGGCCACCAGCGAGGCGGCCTGGCTGGCGCACGCCCTGCGCGAGGCGCACCTGCTCGGCGGGATGCCCTGGGCGCGGATGGCGGTGCTGGTCCGCTCCACCGGCCGGCAGTTGCCCGGGCTGCGCCGGGCGCTGCACGCGGCGGGTGTGCCGACCGTGGTGCACGGCGAGGACCTGCCGCTGCACCTGCAACCGGCGGTAGCGCCGCTGTTGCTCCTGCTGCGCTGTGCACTGGAGCCGGCGCGGCTCGACGAGGAGGCGGCGGTCGCGCTGCTGCACTCGCCACTCGGCGGCGCCGACCCGCTGGCCGAGCGGCGGCTGCGGCAGGGCCTACGGGCCCTCGCCCTGGCCGGCGGCGACCGCCGGCCGTCCGGCGAGCTGATCGTGGAGGCGCTGCGCGATCCGGCCGAGCTGGCCGGTGTCGAACGGCGCTGGGCCGAGCCGGCGCAGACGGTGGCCGGACTGCTGGCCGTGGCCCGGGAAGCGGCCGATCGGGCCGGCGCCACTGTGGAGGACGTCCTCTGGGCCGTCTGGCGGGCCAGCGGCCTGGCCGAGTTGTGGTCCGCCGCGTTGACCCGTGGCCCGGCGGTGGCCGGCGAGGGCGATCTGGCTCGGCGCCGTCGGGCCGAGGCGGCCGACCGCGACCTGGACGCGGTGCTGGTCCTCTTCGACGCTGCCGCCCGGTTCACCGACCGGCTACCGGGCGCGCGTACCGAGGTTTTCCTCGACCATGTGCTCGGCCAGGAACTGCCCGCCGACACCCTCGCTCCGACCGCCGACCGGGGAGACGCCGTCCGGCTGCTCACCGCGCACGCCGCCAAGGGCCTGGAATGGGACCTGGTCGCGGTGGCCGGGGTGCAGGAGGGCGTCTGGCCGGACCTGCGGCTGCGCGGCAGCCTGCTCGGTTCGGAACGCCTGGTCGACGTGCTCGCCGGCCGGGCGGACGGTGCCGGCGGGGTGGCCACCCTGGTCGGGCAGACCTCCGCCCTGCTGGACGAGGAGCGTCGGCTGTTCCACGTCGCGGTGACCCGGGCCCGGCGGCGACTGCTGGTCAGCGCGGTCGCTTCCGCGGCCGTCGGCGGCGACGACCACGAGGAACAGCCCAGCCGCTTCCTCTACGAACTCGGCCCCACCGACCCGACCGGCGACGCGCCGGGTCCGGACGACGGGTCCGGTGGACCGCCGGACCCGCCGGACCCGCAGCCTGGGCCGGCGGAACGGCCGATGCCGGACGACGGGCCGGCGGACGACACCCCGCGCGGTGGGTCCGGCGCAGAGAACGCGGCTGACCGGGCGAGCGAGCCCGACCCCGAACCCGCCCGGCCACGCACGCTGCCGG
>NZ_POTY01000408.1 GCF_003236315.1 Micromonospora craterilacus | reverse complement strand
GTCATTGACTCCGGGGCGGGCTGGCGGTCGCTGGATGTCGGCTCGCCGTTCGACTACGCCCGCCAGGGGATCCTGTACGTGGCCGCGCACCTGCCCCGGCCCGGGGTCTCCGGGTTGCCCGACGCGGCCGGGGAGGAGCTGCTCGCGCTGGTCACCGCGCTGGGTGGCCGTACGCTCGGGTTGTTCTCCTCCCGGCGGGCCGCGCAGCAGGCGGCGGAGCTGGTGCGGGCGCGGACCGACCTGCCGGTGCTGTTGCAGGGCGAGGAGGCGTTGCCGCTGCTGGTCCGCCGGTTCCGGGAGGAGCGGTCGAGCTGCCTGTTCGGGGTGATGTCCCTGTGGCAGGGGGTGGACGTGCCGGGCGACGCCTGCCAGCTGGTGGTGATCGACCGGCTGCCCTTCCCCCGGCCCGACGAACCGCTGGCCGCCGCGCGGGCCGCGGCGGTCGACGCGCAGGGCGGGTCGGGTTTCGCCGCGGTCAGCGTCCCGATCGCGGCGGTCCGCCTGGCTCAGGGCGTGGGCCGGCTGATCCGGGCCACCGCCGACCGGGGCGTGGTGGCCGTGCTCGACTCCCGGCTGGAGACCGCCCGCGGCTACGGCCCGTTCCTGCGCCGCTCGTTGCCGCCGTTCTGGTACACCACCCGCCCCGAGGTGGTGCGGGGCGCCCTGACCCGGCTCGCCGACAGCTGAACAACCGCCGGCGGTCGTGGATCAGGGGGCCCGGGAGGCGACGACGACCGCGTCGGGCGGGGTGTCCGGGACGCGGCGGGCGGCGAGCCGGCGCACCGCCGTGTTGAGCACCGCGATCAGCGGCACCGCGACCAGTGCACCGGTGATCCCGGCGAGCACCACGCCGGCGGCCAGACCGATGATCACCGCGAGCGGGTGGATGGCCACCGCGCGGCCCATGATCAGCGGTTGGAGGATGTGCCCCTCGACCTGCTGCACCCCGATCACCACGCCGAGGATGATCAACGCGGTCACCGGCCCGCTGTCGACCAGCGCGACCAGCACCGCCACGCCGCCGGAGAGCGTCGCACCGACGATCGGGATGAACGCGCCGAGGAAGACCAGTGCGGCCAACGGGAGGGCGAACGGGACGTCGAAGATGAAGAGGAAGATGCCGATGCCGAGGGCGTCGATGAAGGCGACCAGCAGGGTCGCCCGGACGTAGGCGACCAGGGTGGCCCAGGAGGCCCGGCCGGCGTCGTCGACCTTCCACCGGGCCGCCACCGGCAGCAGCCGGACCAGGAAGCGCCAGATCATGTTGCCGTCGCGCAGGAAGAAGAAGGTCGCGAAGAGCACCAGCACCGTGCCGGTCAACACCTCGGCCAGGGTGGTGGCGGTGGACAGCGCACCGCTGGTGAACCGCTCGGTGTTGTTGTTGACCCACTGCTGGGCCTCTTCGAGGTACCGGTTGAGGTCGTTGTCGGACAGGTGCAGCGGCCCGGTCTGGAGCCAGTCCTGGATCTGTTGCAGCCCCTGGGTCGACTTCTTGGCCAACTCCGGCACGCCCCGGATGAACTCGTTGACCACCAGGGTCAGCGTGCCGATCAGTGCGACCAGGCCCCCGACCAGCACCACGGCGGTCGCCAGCGACCTCGGCAGCCGGGCCCGCAGCAGCCAGCCCACCGCGGGCGCCAGCAGTGCCGAGAGCAACATCGCCACGGCGAGCGGGATGATCACGATGCTGATGGTGCTGACGATCTTGAGCAGCGCCCAGAACACGATGCCGACGGCGATCAGCCGCCACGACCAAGCGGCGGCTATCCGTAGCGCGTGCGGCACGTCCGCGTCGTCACGGCTGGCGGTGGAGTTGTGCAGGGCGGCCGGCGGTTCGGCACCGACCACGGTCGCGGTCGGTGGTGCCGCCGGCCCCGGAGCGGCCGGTGAGGCCACCTTGGCCGGCTCGGGTACCTCGGGTGGGGTGTTGCGGGCGGTGCGAACCGATTCCCGTCCTGACTCGTACGCGCGACGCAGCCGCCCACGTATCCGCTCGAATCGGCTCAAGCGCACCTCCCGGCGAAGATTCGGCCCGCGTACGGCGTCAGGTCGGACAGGATACGCCCGACGCCACAACGGTAGGCCAGTTCCGCCACACATTGCGCCTGCCGGACGCCGCTTGATCCGGTGACCACCGACGCCGGGCCGGGGGCGACACGGTAGCGTCTCCGGCGTGACAGCCGACCAGAACCTCGACTCCGGCCTGCCCATCCGGCTGCTGCACGACCGCGTGCTGGTGCGGATGGAGGGCAGCGAGGGTGAGCGCCGCTCCACCGCCGGCATCGTGATCCCGGCCACTGCGGCCATGGGCAAGCGCCTGGCGTGGGCCACTGCGGTGGGAGTCGGGCCGCACGTACGCTCGATCGTCTCCGGCGACCGGGTGCTCTTCGACCCCGACGACCGTTCGGAGGTCGAGCTGCACGGCCGTGGCTACGTGCTGCTGCGCGAACGCGATGTGCACGCGGTGGCCGCCGAGCGGGTCGAGGAGAACGCCACCGGGCTCTACCTGTGAGCCCACCGGCGCCGTAGTTCGTCCGGCTCACCGAGCCCGCAGACCCGGCACGCGTCGTTTGCCTCGCTCCCCGGCGGGAAGCCAGCCGCACCACCGGCCCTGGGGAGGGACGATGCCGGTATTCGTGAAGAAGGTGCTCGCCTGGGGAAGCCTTGCGTTCCTGATCTACTTCATGGCGTTCCGGCCGGAGGGCGCCGCGCAGATGTTCAAGGCCATCGGAGCGACCCTGATGATGATGGCCCAGGGGCTCGGCGACTTCCTCACCAGCCTGATGACCTGAGCACACGACGGCCGCCCACGGGACCGGGCGGCCACCCGCAGGAAACACCGCGGCCGCACCGGGCTGCCCTGCCGCCCAGCACACCGGGGC
>NZ_POTY01000407.1 GCF_003236315.1 Micromonospora craterilacus | reverse complement strand
AGAGGTGTATAAGAGACCGGTCGTGTGGTCCGCGCATCTGATTGCGGCACAGCTGATCTGGTGGGGTGGTGGGGGCGAGGCATCCGACCAGGAAGGGCTGAACGGCGGCAAGGATGGCCGAAGCCGACCCGCGTCACGCGTGGGGCCAGGTGCTTGATCGAGGCCCCGCATGCGGTGACGTGCGGCGCGCAACACGGCGCAGCCGACCGTGAGGACCGGTCGGGCCGACGCCGAGGTCGGCCAGCCGGCGCGGCGTCGAGTCGGCCAGCCGCCTACCCGCGAATGTTGTCCGCGTTGCAGGCAGCTCATGGCGGCGGTCGACCGCGCACGCTCATGCCGAGTTGAGTGCACTTGACCTTCAGCGGGTGGTCGTGCCGATAAGCGGTCAGTAGTCCAGGTAGATCTCAGGTTCGGTGATGCCGCTGTAGATGATGGCGATCTGTTCTTCGGGGCTCCCCAGGAGCCAGGCTTCTCCCCGGTAGACGGCGACCACCGTGTCCGCTTTTCGCCACCAACCGTCCGACACTCCGGCGACTTCCACGAACTCCTCCATGTCGGACAGGTCGATCTCGTCGACGGCCGCCCCACGCACGGTGACACTTTGGGGCGCCCAGTACCGGACCTGGTACGCCAACGCAACCGATTCGACCCAACCCTCGATCGAGCTGTGCAGGATGACCCGATTGGCGCGATCGTCGATGCAGAATTCACTCTCGGGACCGATCATGAACCCGTACCAAGTCGAAACTCGTGGATCGCCCGCATCGAACCACCAGTTGCCCGCGCCGTCCGCCTCCGGCACGTCGCTGCGGAACACCTTCGGGCCGCCCTCGTACCGCGGCGCCGGAGGCAGCAGCCACCCACCCCATTGCGCCTCGTATGCCGTCATCCGTTCGATCACGGAGGGCGGAATGCCATGGTCCGTCCAGTGATTCCGTACGGCCGGGCTCATTTCCGTTTGCAGGCGGTGCCCATGGACGTCAAGGAAAGAACGTGCTCGTCTGGTCAACGCTGGCTGTATGAAGCCTCCACTCTCAAGCGCTGCGACGTGGAGCCACACCACGACTGGTCGTGGCCCCGTCACACCGGTGCACGGTCGTAGCCGAGAAGTGTGCGGCCGATCAAGGTCCGGCGGGTAGGTGCCGTCGCGCCGGCGGCGTCAGGGGATGAGCCGGTCGAGTAGTTCGAACCGCTCGTACGGCTGGTTGTAGTCGCCGAAGTGCCCGTCGTCGCGCACGACCTGAGTGCCGCCGAGCCGCTCGAACATGACGCGTCCTTGTCGGTCGTCGCAGCCGTAGGGATCTTTGCGGGAGTTGATGAAGTAGATGTCCCGCACGTGTGACCGGATCGTGGCCCAGTCGTAGCCCTGTTGGAGGACCGGTTCCTCCTTGGTGTTGGGCGGGGTGCAGTAGCCGGCAACCAGGATTGCCTGGGCGACGGTTACGTCCACATGCTGTAGGAGCGCGAGCAGGAGTGCCGCGCCGCCGGAATGGCCTACGAGGACAGTGTCCTCGTCGAAGCGGTGCCCGTTCAGCATCTTCGGCAGGAACGTAGCGATCGGCTCGACGTTGATGCCCGGGTAATGCGGCACCTCGACGGCGTATCCCCGGGCCGCGAGCCGCCCTGCCAGCCAGGGATACCAGCATATGTCTGGGTTGGCGCCGGTCCCGTGGAAGATGATCGCTCTGCGCTCCACCATGCCCCCTTCGGCTCGACGTTCTGATCAAACCACGCGATCCGCACGAGCGGCTCCCGGCGTGCCGACGCAAGCGCGGCGGAGTCGAGTCGCCCTCAGGTGCCACGGATCGTGGGCGGCTGGCTGCAATGCCGACTTGATGCCCGCTGATTGGGCGCGCACATCTGCCGCCGTCCGGGCGTCACTTGGCGTTTCCTGTGTGGGTGACACTCAACTTCTGTCGGGAACTGTCGGCCGCCGATTGGATCGCCCGTAGCGACTTGCCGTGGCAGCAGCTTGTGGGCCTCGGCCCTGCGGGCTTTGACGCCTACGCGCGGCTTCGGTTCCTGCCCGATCCGACACGCCCCGGCCAAAGCGAGAACGACGTCGACGCGGGCTGGCGCACCGACCAACTGCCCACCCTTTTCGAGGTGCTGGCCGTCCACACCACGACCCCCGAAGACTGCTACTTCTGCGTCTGGGAAGGCTTCGCCGGCGCCGACGTCGCAGCCGACAACGACGCCGTGTACATCGACGAAGGAAACACCGCCGCCCCGCTCGAGCGGCCCGACGGCCACCCGGGCCTGGCGCCCACACCCGCTGCCCCACCATCGATGCCGCAGGTGCCCAAGGTTGTGGTGCCCCACCGCGCGTACTGGTTGTTTCGAGGGCCGTTATCCGACGTCGGCACATGGGACACCGCTGCGGAATGGCCGGGCCAGCGTCGTCTCAGCAACGCCGAGCCGGCGTTCACCTGGCCCGCTGATCACGCCTGGTGCGTGGCCAAGGACGTCGATCCCCACTGGGCCGGGATCGGCGGGACACGGGCGCTGATCACCCAACTCACCACCGACCCACGCCTCGACGTGGTCCCCGCCGACCCCACCCAGGACCAGCCGCTCTACCGATAACAGCCCGTGGCCAATTGACGAGTGCTTTGCGGACCGCTGACGGGGCCTGCCGCCCTCAGGTCGGAACAAGTAGCCGCGATCCCGGCGCCGGCCAGACTCTACTGGTAACGCAGCGTGAGCAGCGGAAGAGAGGCCGCTACGTCCGCAGCCGAAGCGGCAGACAACCCGGCCTGTGTACGTCTGGCGTACCTGGTTCTGCACTGAGCCTTTTCCAAGCTGATCTTGCAGGTCGGAGGGGGTGCGGCAGGCCCGGAGATCGATGAGGGCGAGGCTCCAGGTAAGACAGCAGTCGACCAAGATCCGATGCCCCGACCGGGAGCCTCGCCTG
>NZ_POTY01000406.1 GCF_003236315.1 Micromonospora craterilacus | reverse complement strand
GCCGGCGACGGCGCCCCGCTGGCGCTGCGCGACCGGGCGCTGCTGGAGTTCCTGTACGGCACCGGGGCACGCATCTCCGAGGCGGTCGGCGCCGCCGTGGACGACCTGGACGTCGAGGAGGGGGTGGCACTGCTGCGCGGCAAAGGCGGCCGCAGCCGCCTGGTGCCGATCGGCGGGTACGGGCTGCGGGCACTGGTCGCCTACCTGGTGCGCGGCCGGCCGGGGCTGGTCGCCGCCGGTCGCGGCACCCCGGCGGTGTTCGTCAACTCCCGGGGAGGTCCGCTGACCCGGCAGGGTGCCTGGACCATCCTGCGTCGCGCGGCGGCGCGGGCCGGCCTGACCGTCGACGGGCCGCAGGCCGTCTCGCCGCACACGCTGCGCCACTCGTACGCCACGCACCTGCTCGACGGCGGCGCCGATGTGCGGGTGGTGCAGGAACTGCTCGGCCACGCCTCGGTCACCACCACCCAGGTCTACACACTGGTCACCGTGGAACGGCTACGCGAGGTGTACGCCACCGCGCACCCACGCGCCCGGGGCTGACCGCCGTCGGATGACACTGTGGGCGCCCGCTGGGTGCCCCGGCGGGCGCGGGCTCGAACGCCGCTGGCCGACACGCCGAGCGGGTGCCGAACGCCCTGCTGGCCAGTGGCGTACAGTCGGCATCGGCGCGGCCCTCGCGGCAAGATGACCGGGGTACGCAGCGGCGCCGCGAAGGACGTCGGGCGGCTCCGTCGCCGGATGGTCGTCGGGAGGGGGCAACGAGGACATGGCTGGCAACGGTGACCGTGCCGAGACCTGGACGTCGGAGCTCCGCGAACAGCAGAACGCCCTCGGCTCGGACCTGGGCCCTGCCGACCCGGCCGCCTACACGATGCGCAAGCCGATCCCCGAGCCGATGCCCACCGACCGGCACGGCCCGGCCCGGATCATCGCGATGGCCAACCAGAAGGGCGGCGTCGGCAAGACCACCACGACCATCAACCTCGGCGCCGCGCTCGCCGAGTACGGCCGCAAGGTGCTGCTCGTCGACTTCGACCCGCAGGGCGCCCTCTCGGTCGGGCTGGGGGTCAACCCGCACAACCTGGACCTGTCGGTCTACAACCTGCTGATGCAGGACGACGTCACCGCCGAGGACGTGCTGATCAAGACCGACGTGGCCGGGCTGCACCTGCTGCCGGCCAACATCGACCTCTCCGCCGCCGAGATCCAGCTGGTCAACGAGGTCGCCCGCGAGATGGCGCTGGCCCGGGTGCTCAAGAGCGTCCGCAAGGAGTACGACTACGTCCTGATCGACTGCCAGCCGTCGCTCGGCCTGCTGGCGATCAACGCGCTGACCGTCGCGCACGGCGTGCTCATCCCGCTGGAGTGCGAGTTCTTCAGCCTGCGTGGCGTGGCCCTGCTGCTGGACACCATCGACAAGGTGCGCGAGCGGCTCAACTTCGACCTGGAACTCGAGGGCATCCTCGCCACCATGTACGACAGCCGCACCACCCACTGCCGGCAGGTGCTCCAGCGAGTGGTGGAGGCGTTCGGCGACAAGGTCTACCAGACAGTGATCACCAAGACGGTGAAGTTCCCCGAGTCCACCGTCGCCGGCGCACCGATCACCACGCTCGACCCGGCCTCCTCCGGCGCCCGCAACTACCGGCAGTTGGCCCGCGAGGTGATCGCCGCGCAGGCGGAGCGGTAGGCCGGTAACGCCAGATGTCCAGGCCGTGGACTACGGTCGTCGGCGTGAACGCGCCGCCCCTCGACCCGGCCGCCGCAGCGGAACAGCCGCCCCCGGTGGCTGAGACCGCCGCTGCCGGCGTACCGGTGTCGTCGGCCGGCGGGGAGCCGGCGGTAGGCGCGGAGCCCGGCGTCGGCGCGGTGCCAGACGGCGCGGTGGGGCCGGACACCGGCGTGTTGCCGGACGAGGTGGGACCTGACGGCAGCGGTGCGGGGTCGGCGGACGGCGGCGGATTCACCGTGCGGCTGGCCAACTTCACCGGGCCGTTCGACCTGCTGCTGCAACTGATCGGCAAGCACAAGCTCGACGTCACCGAAGTCGCCCTGCACAAGGTCACCGACGAGTTCATCGCCTACATCCGGGCCATGGGCGACGACTGGGACCTGGACGAGGCGAGCGAGTTCCTGCTGATCGCCGCCACCCTGCTCGATCTGAAGGCGGCCCGACTGCTGCCCGCCGCCGAGGTCGAGAACGAGGAGGACCTCGCCCTGCTGGAGGCCCGGGACCTGCTCTTCGCCCGGCTCCTGCAGTACAAGGCGTACAAGGAGGCGGCGGCGCACATCGCCGCGCTGGAGGAGGTCGGCGGACGCCGCTACCCCCGTGCGGTCACCCTGGAACCCCGCTTCGCCGAGGCACTGCCGGATCTGGTGCTCGGCATCGGCCCGCAGCGGCTGCTCAAGCTGGCCGTCAAGGCGATGACCCCGAAGCCGATCCCCGAGGTCTCCATCGCCCACGTGCACATGGTCCGGGTCAGCGTCCGGGAACACGCCGGGATCATCGCCGAGCGACTGCGCCGGGCCGGCACCGCCACCTTCTCGTTGCTCTGCGCCGACTGCGAGGCCACCCTGGAGGTGGTCGCCCGGTTCCTCGCCCTGCTGGAGCTGTACCGGCAGGGCGTGGTGGCCTTCGTCCAGGAGCAGGCCCTGGAGGAGTTGACCGTACGCTGGACTGGTCCCGCCGACGGCGCCGCGGCGCTGACCGTCGACGAGTACGCCGGCACCCCCGCCGAGCCGACGGACCCGGCCGAGGTCCCGGCGGCTGTCGCGGATGCCGGGGCCGTGGGTACGGCCCCGGTGGCCGTAAGGCCGGCGGGTGCGGCTGGCGTGGGCGCAGCGGATGCCGTGGCGGTGGATGCGGCCCCGGCGGCCGGCGAGGACGGGACGGGAACGACGGAGGATAGAGCCGGATGAGC
>NZ_POTY01000405.1 GCF_003236315.1 Micromonospora craterilacus | reverse complement strand
CGTCTGACCGCACCCACCCCACTCACGTTGATCATGAGGTTAGCGGGCATTTCGATCTTCAGATCGCCCGCTAACCTCATGATCAACGTGAGTGGGGTGGGTGCGGTCAGACGAGGGCGCGGTCGCGGCCGGCGGGGAAGCGGTCGAGGACGCCGGTGCGGGCCAGGGCGCCGGTGAGGGCGTACCCGCCGGCCCCGGCGATCACCGTGGCGCTGAGCACGGTGAGCACGAAGATCGGCACCCGGGCGCTCCACAGGTCGAGCGTCACGTAGTACCTGGCCTGGTCGAAGATTGCCGCCGCCAGCCCGGCGAACAGGCCGGAGAGCAGGGCCGCGGGCAGCCGGAATGAGTGGTAGCGGAAGGCGGCGAAGCCCAACTCGGCACCGAGACCCTGCACGGCACCTTGCAGGATTGCCACGGTGCCCCACTGGCTACCCAGCAGCACCGAGACGAAGGCGGCGAGGAACTCGCAGTAGAAGGCGGCACCGGGCTTGCGGATGACCAGCCCGCCCAGCGCACCCGGCACCAGCCAGACGCCGTAGATGACCGACTGTGCGGGCGGGAAGAAGGCGAACGCCCCCTCGGTGGCGGCCCAGAGGAAGCCCCAGGCCCAGAAGATGACGCCGAACGCGACGGCGATGACCGAGGCCACCACGATGTCGATCGTGCGCCAGCGGTCGCTGTTGGTGTTTCCAATCATGGTTTGCTCCCAGTCCAGTGTCGAACCAGGAGAAGACGCACGCCCCGCCCGGCGTCGCCGGACAATGGCGGGCTGGAGGTGGACCGAACTCCCTGCGCTGGCATTACCCAGATCAGGTTCGAGGGTCTGCGGGCGAACCCGCACTCTCAGCGCTGTGCGCTCCCCTGTCGGAGGTGAAGTTGTCTCGCCGACGCTAACACCTTCGAAGATCAACGGGCAACGTGATCTTCGCAGGTCATGTGGGGTGCTCACGTCCGGCGCGGCGGCGGTGCCAGCGGATACCGGCGACCCGCCCACTTCCGTGACATCCATCGACGCCACCGACCCCGGACGGTAGTCTCAGGCCGCGATCCGGACGGGCCGAAGGGCGAGAGGTGACCGCGAACACGGACCAGGCCGCACCGGCCGGCGAACCGGAGGACCACCCGACGGGCGCGGTGGGCGTCGCCACGGAGGTACGCGAGCCGGCACCGACCGGTGGCGAGCCGCCCCGGCGGTGGCTCGGCGACCGGATCGGCTCGGTGGAGGTCCTGGCGGCGCTGCTGATCCTGCTGATCATCTTCCGGGATCCGCTGGCCGCCGCGCTGGACGATCCCCGCCTGCAGACCTGGACCACCGTGTTCGTCTCGATCATGGTGCAGGCGGTGCCGTTCCTGGTGTTCGGGGTGCTGCTATCCGCCGTGATCGCGGTGTTCGTACCCCGGTCGTTCTGGGCCAGGGCGCTGCCCCGGCACCCGGCCCTCGCGGTGCCGGCGGCCAGCGCGGCCGGGGTGGTGCTGCCCGGCTGCGAGTGCGGGTCGGTGCCGATCGCGGGTTCGCTGATCCGGCGGGGCGTCACGCCCGCCGCGGCACTGGCTTTCCTGCTCGCCGCCCCGGCGGTCAACCCGATCGTGCTCACCGCCACCGCGGTCGCCTTTCCGAACAACCCCGAGATGGTCCTCGCCCGCGGCCTCGCCAGCCTGGTCGTCGCCATGGTGATGGGCTGGCTCTGGCTGCGTCTCGGCCGTACCGAGTGGATCAGGATGCCGCGCCGGCCGGAGCTGGACGACGCCTCGCGGGGCCGGGCCTTCTGGGCCGCCGTCCGACACGACGTGACGCACGCCGGCGGCTTCCTGGTGCTCGGCGCGATGGCCGCCGCCAGCATCAACGTGCTGGTCCCGGAGCGGTGGTTGCAGACCCTCGCCGACAACGCCTGGCTGTCGATCCTGGCCTTGGCGCTGCTCGCCGTACTGCTCTCGCTCTGCTCGGAGGCGGACGCCTTCGTCGCCGCCTCGCTGTCGCAGTTCTCCCTCACGTCCCGACTGGTCTTCCTGGTGGTGGGGCCGATGGTCGATCTCAAGCTGATCGCGATGCAGGCCGGCGTCTTCGGTCGCCGGTTCGCCCTCCGGTTCGCACCGACCACCTTCGCGGTGGCCCTGCTGGTCGCCGCCGGGGTCGGGGCGGTGCTGCTGTGAACCGGCAGGCGCAGGCGGTGGTTCTGCTGCTGCTCGGCGGCGCGGTGATCCGGGCCAGCATCACCGACCTCTACCTGCGCTACGTCAAGGAGGGGCTGCGTCCCTTCCTGATCGCCGCCGGCCTGCTGCTGGTCGTCGCCGCGATCATGACCCTGTGGTACGAGCTACGCCCGGCCGCTCCCCGCCCGCTCGCCCGGACCGGCGGCAGCCCGGCGCACGGCTCGGCGGATGGCAGCCTGGTAGGCAACGGTTCGGCGGGCAACGGCTCGGCGGGCGGTGACTCGGCGAGTGGCAGCCTGGCGGACGGCCCCGGCGAGACCCCGACGGGCGGCCCGGCCGAGCACGATGGGAACGGGCACAGCCATCATGAGCCGCGGGTCGGCTGGCTGCTCATCCTGCCGGTGCTCGGCCTGCTGCTGGTCGCCCCGCCGGCCCTCGGGTCGTACGCGGCGAGTCAGGCCGGCACCGCGCTGAGCGCCCAGCAACAGTCGGACTACCCGCCGCTGCCCGAGGGCGATCCGGTCTCCGTCAGCGTGCTCGACTACGCCTCCCGGGCACTGTTCGACCGGGGTGCCTCGATCGGCGACCGGCGGGTGCTGCTCACCGGCTTCATCGCCACCGGCCCCGACGGTCAGCCGATCCTGGCCCGGATGGTGCTGTCCTGCTGCGCCGCCGACGGCCGGCCGATCAAGCTCGGGCTGACCGGCGACGTACCGACCGGGCTGCCCAACGACAGCTGGGTCGAGGTGACCGGTCGCTACACCGAGCGGCTCGGCCGCGACCCGGTGAACGACGCCGAGATCCCCTACCTGGAGGTCGAGTCCTGGCG
>NZ_POTY01000404.1 GCF_003236315.1 Micromonospora craterilacus | reverse complement strand
CACGGTGGCTCCTCGGGGTGGGACCTGGGGGTGCACATCATCCTCCATGTCGCCTCCGGGTGCCCCGGTGTGTTGTGTGCGAACGTTGTCTAATACAGGATCAGCAGGGCACTCGGAAGGAGCCCGACATCACCAGCGATCTCCCGCCCGTCGCGGCGGCGACCCGGCCGCACCGGGGGACCGGTCTCACCGGTCCCTCCGTCGTGTCGTGGCCGTACCCGCGGGGAGGGCTGGGTGGCAATCCCAACCTGCCGCCCGGCGAGCGGCTGCGGGTGCTGCTGGTCGAGGACGACGAGGGTGACGCGTTCCTCGTCGGTGAGCTGCTGGCCGAGACGAGTTCGGCAATCGAGTTGCTGGTCGCCACCAGCCTGAGCGAGGCCCGCCAGCGGATCGCCGGCGTGGACTGCGTCCTGCTCGACCTGGGCCTGCCCGACGCCCAAGGGCTGGACGGCCTGCGGCGGGTGCTGGAGATGTCCGGCAGCGCGGCGGTCTGCGTGCTGACCGGCCGCTCCGACGAGCACCTGGGTGTCGTGGCGGTCGCCGAGGGTGCGCAGGACTATCTGGTCAAGGGCCAGGTGGACGGGGTGCTGCTGAGCCGTGCGCTGCGTTACGCGGTGGAGCGCAAGCGGGCCGACGAGAACGCCCGCCGGCTGCGCGAGGTGGAGCTGCGGCAGGCCGAGTCGGCGCGGTTGGAGCGCGGCCTGCTGCCGCAGCCGCTGATGTCGACCGAGCAGATCGCGGTGCACACCTTCTACCGGCCGGGCCGGCACGCCGCCCTGATCGGCGGGGACTTCTACGACGTGGTGCAGACCCGTCCCGACCGGGTCGACCTGATCGTCGGCGACGTGTGCGGGCACGGGGTGGACGAGGCGGCGCTCGGCGTCGAGCTGCGGGTGGCCTGGCGGGCGTTGGTCCTCGCCGGGGTGCCGGACGACGAGGTGCTGCCCGCGCTGGAGCAGGTATTGATGAGCGAGCGCCGGCTTCAGGAGATCTTCGCGACCGTCGCGACGGTCCGGCTGGATCTCGGTGCCAACCGGGCGACCGTGCGGCTGGCCGGTCACCCGCCGCCGGTGCTGCTCGCCGGGGGCCGGGTCGAGCCGGTGCCGGCGCCGGGCGGCCTGCTGCTGGGCGTACGCCCGCGCCGGCCGGTCGCCTTCGACCTGGAATTCGACACCGCTGACTGGTCTCTGCTGATGTACACCGACGGCCTGATCGAGGGCCGGGTGGGCGAGGGCGACGAGCGCCTCGACGTACCCGGCCTGACCGGCCTGCTCGCCGAGCCGGCCAGCCGGGCGGTCCCGCTGCCCGAACTGCCGGCCTGGCTGGTCGGGCGGGCCGAACAGCTCAACGGCGGCCCGTTCGCCGACGACGTGGCGATGCTGCTGGTCACCCGGGGTGGCGGCCGATGAACGTCCGGGCCGGTCAGTGGACCTTGCGGCGCCGGGTGCTGGTGCTGCTCGCCGTGGTCGGCACGATGCTGCTCGGCGTCGCGGTGGCCGAGGCGTTCGTCGCCACGAAGAACCGCGAGCACACCGACGTGCTGCTGGTGCAGGTCGGGCCGCTGCGGGTGCAGGGCCAGGAGATGCTCAACGCGCTGCTCGACCAGGAGACCGGGGTCCGGGGGTACGCGGTGACCGCGGATCCCGAAGACCTCGCCCCGTACGAGCAGGGCCTGGCGCGGGAGCGGGCGACCGCGCAGCGGATCCGGGAGTTGTCCGGCAGCTACCCCGGTATCGAGGCGGACCTGCTGGTGGTGGAGCGGCAGGCGGACGAGTGGCGGCGTACCGTCGCCCAGCCGGTGATCGACACGACCAACACCAGTGGCACCGCCGCGGCTCAGGCGCTCCTCAACGACGCCAGTCGGCAGCGCTTCGACGAGCTGCGTGATGCGGTCGCCGCGCTCCAGGACGAGATCTTCGCCGCCCGCGAGGCCACCGCCCGGAACGTGGAGCGGACCGGCAACCTCCTGGTCGTACTGCTCATCGTCGCCGCCCTGGTGGTCGCGGTGGCCGGCATCGCGTTGGTGCTCTCGCTGGACCGGATGGTGCTGCGCCCGCTGACCAGCCTCGCCGGGCAGGTCCGGGAGGTCGCCACGGGTGACTACCGGCACCGCATCGCCAGCAGCGGGCCGCCGGAGTTCCGGCAGCTCGGCGAGGACGTGGAAGCGATGCGCCAGAAGATCGCGGCGGACCTGTCCGAGGTGCGCGAGGCGCGGGAGCGGATCGAGTGGGTCAATACGCAGTTGCAGAAGCAGGCCGAGGAGTTGACCCGGTCCAACCGTGACCTGGAGCAGTTCGCCTACGTCGCCTCGCACGACCTGCAGGAGCCGCTGCGCAAGGTGGCCAGCTTCTGCCAGCTGCTGCAACGGCGGTACGCGGGCCGGCTCGACGAGCGGGCCGACCAGTACATCGCGTTCGCGGTCGACGGCGCGCAGCGGATGCAGCGGCTGATCAACGACCTGCTGGCCTTCTCCCGGATCGGCCGGCTCACCGCCGGCTTCACCGACGTCGACCTGAACCGCCTGATGGAGGACGTCGCCGCGCAGACCGAACCGGCCCGCCAGTACGCCGACGCCGAGCTGACCTGGGGCGAGCTGCCGGTGATCCGCGGCGAGGAGCCGCTGCTGACCAACCTGCTGGTGAACCTGGTCAGCAACTCGGTCAAGTTCCGCCGGCCCGACGTGCCGCCGAGGGTGCATGTCTCGGCCCGGCTGGTCGGCGAGGAGTGGGAGATCACCTGCCAGGACAACGGCATCGGAATCGAGCCGGAGTTCGCGGACAAGATCTTCGTGATCTTCCAGCGGTTGCACGCGAAGGACGCCTACCCGGGGACCGGGATCGGGCTGGCGATCGTCAAGAAGATCGTGGAATACCACGGCGGCCGGGTCTGGGTGGACACCGACGTGCCCGAGGGCACGGCGATCCGGTTCACGCTGCCCGCGCTGTCCGCCGACGTCGAGGCCGCGGGCAACACCGCCGGGGTGGGCGGGCCGCCCACCGGCACTGACGGGGGCGGCGCGAACGAGCTC
>NZ_POTY01000403.1 GCF_003236315.1 Micromonospora craterilacus | reverse complement strand
GTGCGGGTGGGGGCAACCGCGGCGGCGGCGCGTACCGCTCGCGCAGCAACTCGGCCGCCCACTCGTCGTCGGGCACGGCCACTCACCTCGCCGACCGGCCCGCGCAGGCCGGGCAGTCTCGGCGGGTGAGCTTGTAGCGGTCCCGCAGCCGCGTCGCCTCCATCACCAGCGCGCAGATGTGCGGGTACGGCTGCTCGGCCGGCGCGGGCCGGCCGAGCAGCGTGGTGGCCACCAGCCACACCCCGGTCACGACGCGCCCATCCGGCGGAGCTGCTTCCGCTGCGCCTGGGTGGTTCCGGCCCACACCCCGTACAGGTCGTTGCCCTGCTCCAGCGCCCACGCCCGGCAGCCCGGACGCAGCGGGCACGGGCGGCAGTACGTCTTGGCCGCGAACGCGGCTGTCCCGTCGGTGAAGAACAGGTCCGGGTCCGCGCCCGCGCACTTGGGTCGGACCTCCGGGTCGCCGGCGAGGAAGTCCGGCGCGAGCGAGCGGGTGCCGACGCCGCGGGGAGCACGGGTCACGTCGGGTCGTCCGGCAGGTCGGTGGCCGCCATGCGGCGCAGCAGGAGCAGCGTCCGGTCGGCCCGGACCGCGTTGATCGCGGACCGGCGGCTGAAGTGATAGGCGTCGGGGTTGACGTCGCCGCGCCAGTACGTGGCCCGCCAGCTCATCGCGTTGGGGTTGCCGCCGTACCAGCCGGAGGCGGGCTTGACGCGGTAAAGGATGTGCAGCGGCGTCAGCTCGTTGTCGGTCCAGGTGACGATCACCGGGGCGGCGAGCAAGGACACGATCTGCTCCTCGACGCTGGCAGGGTCGACGGCGCCGGCGGGCACCGCCCGCACCCGCGGGCCGGCAAGCCGGACCGTCGTGTTCACCAGGCGGCGGCCGGTCGTGTCGACCGCGTCCACCCACAACGCGACCGGGTTCAGGTTCTGGCGGCCCGACGGTGCGGGCGGCCGGAGGATCTGCTTGACGCGCACCACGTACGGCGGCAGCAGGTCGGGGGCGACCATCTGGCGGGCCCAGGCAACGACGGAGGCACGGTCGGCGGCGGCCTTCTCGGCGAGCTGCTGCAGCGACACGATGCGCGAGCACAACTGGCACAGATGCCGGCCGTTGACGCAGGGCAGCGACCGGTCCGGGCGGGCGCCGCAGCCCTCGCACACCCGCGACGCGCTGGCGCGGGCCCGGGCCGCCACCAACTGACCGATCGTCGCCGCCGACGGCAGCGCCTCGGCCAGGCTGTACAGGTCGACCACGGTCTTGCGGTCACGCCAGTCTCTGGTTTCGACCCGGGCCCGGACCGGGGCGCCGCCCGGGACCCGGGGCAGGTCCAGATCCGCCAGCTGCGACTTGGAGAGCAGGCCGGCGGGCACCTGCCGCCAGCCTTTGTAGCGGGGCAGATCAGCCATGGTCGGCCTCCTCGATGGCACCGTCGATCGCGTCGCCGGCGCGCATCCCGGCCTGGACGCCGGCGGCGTGCGCGGTGGACAGGTGGGCCGGCAGCAGCCGCAGGGCGCACAGCATGTCGAGGACCTGGTCGACGTCGGCGGCGTAGAACTCGGTCGACGCCTTGCAGTAGCGGCCGGCGTACTCGAGGAACCGGATGTGCAACTCGCCGTCGGGCCACCACTGGACGCTGGCCAGCCGCACCGGCTGCGACCCGCCCAGGGCAGGCGCCGCCGACGAGTACCACACCTCGTACACGCGTTCCTCCACCCGGGCGCCGCCGCACGCCTTGAGGTGGGCGAGCGCGGCCCGGATCCGGCCGACCTGCGTCAACGTCAGCGGGGCGGGCGGTACCCCCGTCCCGCCGGTCAGGGAAGCGGCCGGCGGGACGGGAGCTGGAGCGGCGTGGCCGACCGGGACGTCCTCGGCGGGGTCGGCGAGCGCCGGTACCACTGCGTCGGTGTCCGCTCCATCCACCGGCGGGCTGGCATTCGTGTGCCCGGGCCCGGGGGTGGCCGTCTCAGGGTGCCGCTCGACCGGACGCACGTACTCCGGCGCGACCTCGGCGACAGCGGCGATCCGCCGCGCCGGGTCGGGCTCGTAGTCGGCGCCGACGCCGGCGAGCGGATCGGGCTGGTCGGTCGGGGCGGAGTCGCGACGCTCCGCCCCGACCGTGTCCGAGGCCCGGGGGTCGTGGGCCTCAGACTCACCCGCCGCGAAACGGGTGGCCTCCTCGGGCCAGCAGGTGCGGCACCACACGGCGGCGTGCCGCTCGCGGGCCTGCTCGGCCGGCAGCGTCAGTCCGTTGAGTGTCGACCGGGAGCACCTGGTCGACGTCTTGGTCTTGAGCCCGTGCCCCTGGATGCCCTTGCGGGCGATCGCGATCCACACGTGCTCACCCGGCTCGGGCCCGCGCTCCTCGATGACGACCGGCGTCGAGCGGGCCGGTCGGGTGGCGGGACGTTCGCGGCCGTCCAGTGAACGGACGGTGGCCGGCAGGTCGTCTGTCTCAGCTGCGACAGTCGCCACCTCGCGGGCCGCGGTGTCCTTGCTGACGCCCAACGCGGCGCCGATGGCTCGGGTGGACATGCCGACCTGCCGCAGCGTCGCCACGGCCGCCCGGCGGTGGACCTCCGGGACGCGCAGCCGGTCCGCGCCGTACTCACCATCCAGGTAGTCCTGCCAGGTCGGATAGCCGAGGACCTGCCAGTCGCAGCGCTCGAAAGCGAGCGCGAACTCCTGGACCGTTTCGAGGTAGTCGCGCAGGCCCTGGCGGATCCGGTCGGCGCGGGCGCGGGCGGCCTGCTCGGTGGACCGCTCGGTCAGCTCGACGACGTCGGCGGTCACCGCGCTGCCCTCCGGACGTGCCGGTCGGCGCGGCGGCGGGCTCCGGACTCGGTCCAGCAGTGGCCCATCGTCACGTAGCCGGGAGACGAGGCCAGCACGGCCCAGTTCCAACGGCGCCGCCACCACGGCCGGCCGGTGTCCCGCTGCGGCTGCAGCGCCGCGGCCTTCCGCGAGGCCGGCGCCGGGGCGGGCGCGGGTGGGACAGGCACGATCGGCAGCCGGCCGAGGCGCTCAGGC
>NZ_POTY01000402.1 GCF_003236315.1 Micromonospora craterilacus | reverse complement strand
CCCCCACGGCCCGGGCCACACCTACGGGTCAGCCCAGACCTACACGCCGGGTCAGACCTACGGGTCAGGCCAGACCTACGGGCCGGGCCAGCCGGGGCCGGGCCAGCCGGGGCCGGGCCAAAACTACGGGCCGGGTCAGCCGGGGCCGGGCCAGACGCACCGGCCGGGTCAGCAGCACCGTCCGGGCCAGACCTACGGCTCCGGCCAGCCCTACGGCTCCGGCCAGCCCCACGGTGGCGGCCAGCCCCACGGCTCCGGCCAGCCCCACGGTGGCGGCCAGCCCCACGGTGGCGGCCAGCCCCACGGTGGCGGCCAGCCCCACGGTGGCGGCCAGCCCCACGGCTCCGGCCAGACCTACGGCGGCGGGCCGCACCGGTCCCCGGCCCCGGGCTACGGCACTGCGCCGCAGGGGCCGGACTACCGTGCCGCGCCGCAGGGGGCGGACTACCGCGCCGCGCCGCACGGCCAGGACTTCGGTGCCCCGCAGCACGGGCCGGACTTCGGCGCCGGACGCTACGGGCCGACCGGACCGGAGTACCCGGGCACCCGGTACGGGGGCGCCGAGGCCGGTTACGGCTCACCCGCGCAGGACACCCAGGTTCATCGCGCTCAGCAGGACGACGACGGGGCGGCGGTAGCGTACGCCGGCCAGCCCGTGCCGCCGCCGGAGCGCAAGCGGGGTCGCGGGCGGCCGATCGCGGTGCTCGCGGTCGTGCTGGTCCTGATCCTCGGCGGTGCGACCGCGTTCTATCTGTTCGGGCAGGACGACGACCAGCCCACCACGTCGGTGGCCGCGCCGACCCAGGAATCGGGAGCGCTGGCACCCGACGCGCCGGAGGACGATGATTCCCCGCCCAGCGCGCCGGCCGTCAGCTCGTCCACCGACCCGCGGTTCGTGCAACCTGGGCAGTGCGTACGCAACACCGCGTCGTCCGGCGGCAAGCCGAGGCTGCTGATCGGCGAGTGCGCGCCGAAGTCGTACGAGGTGCTGCGGCGCTTCGATGGTAAGACCAGCGGCGAGCGGGACGCCGAAACCAAGTGCGCCCAGGTCGACGGCTACACGAACTGGTACTTCTACGACAGCGAGCTGGACTCCCTCGACTTCGTGCTCTGCCTCAAGCGGCGCGACTGACGGCGGAGCAGGCCAACCGATTGCCAAAACTAGTGCTGTCTAGCGTGGACGCTAGACAGCACTAGTTTTATGTCGAGGGGCGACACGCCGGTAGCCCCGTCTATCCATGTCTAGCTCCTCGGCTAGACGGCCCGATACTCTGCGATTCGTGGATCCGGTCCGCAACCCGTACGCCCCGGGCGCCGGCCAGCGTCCGCCCGAACTCGCCGGGCGGGGACGCGAGCTGGACGTCTTCGACATCGTGCTGGAACGCATCGCGCGGGGCCGTCCGGAACGCAGCCTGATGCTCACCGGGCTGCGGGGCGTCGGCAAGACCGTGCTGCTCAACACGCTCCGTTCCCAGGCCATCAACCGCCTCTGGGGCAGCGGCAAGATCGAGGCTCGGCCGGAGCAGTCCCTGCGCCGGCCGATCGCCGCCGCACTGCACATGGCCGTCCGGGAACTCGCCCCCCGACACCGGGCACCGGACCGGATCGACGCCTTCCTCGGAGTGCTCAAAGCGTTCGCCCAGCGGGGCACCCCGACCGGTCGCGGCAGCGCCGCGCCGAAGCTGCGCGACCGGTGGCAGCCCGGCATCGACGTACCGGCAGCCAGCGGCCGAGCCGACTCCGGCGACATCGAGATCGACCTGGTGGAGCTGCTCACCGACGCCGCCTCGGTCGCCAGCGACGTGGGCACCGGCGTCGCCATCTTCATCGACGAGATGCAGGACGTCGGGCCGGAAGACGTCTCCGCGCTCTGCGCCGCCTGCCACGAACTCTCCCAGCTCGGCGCACCGCTGATCGTGGTCGGCGCCGGTCTGC
This sequence comes from Micromonospora craterilacus, assembly GCF_003236315.1. Taxonomy (GTDB): domain Bacteria; phylum Actinomycetota; class Actinomycetes; order Mycobacteriales; family Micromonosporaceae; genus Micromonospora; species Micromonospora craterilacus. Next base: position 1,113 of record NZ_POTY01000402.1, on the reverse strand, counting down.
CGCACCTGCCGGCGGTGCTGAGCGCGGCCAAGTCCTACTCCGAGCGGCTGTTCCGCTACCAGCGCATCGACCGGCTCGACCGGATCGCCGCCGACCAGGCGCTCTGCGCGCCCGCCGAGCGGGAGGACGTTCAGTACGAGGCGAAGGCGCTCGACCTGCTCTACGAGAAGTCCGGCGGGTACCCGTACTTCGTCCAGGCGTACGGGAAGGCGACCTGGGATCACGCCCCCCGGTCGCCGATCACCGCGGCCGACGTCCGGGTCGCCGCCCCGGAAGCCGAGGCCGAGTTGGCGGTCGGCTTCTTCGGCTCCCGCTTCGAGCGCGCCACGCCGGCCGAGCGCGAGTACATGCGGGCGATGGCGACCCTCTCCCTGGTCGAGGGCGTGGCCGACGGCGGCGGACGGGACGACATGGACGCGGCGGTGCCGACCGCGGAAATCGCCCGCGCCCTCGGCCGCAAGCCCGCCAGTCTCTCCCCGGCCCGCGACGCTCTGATCAAGAAGGGCCTGATCTACTCGGGCGAACGCGGCACCGTCGCCTTCACCGTCCCGCACTTCGGCCGCTACCTGCGTACCCAGCCGGCCTGAGGCAGACGGCGGGTCACCTACAGCGAGAAGCCCTCGACCGGGTGGCGGAGGGCTTCTTCCAAGAGCAGTCAGGCGATCGGGCCGCCGGCCTTGGCCAGCTCGACGAAGCCGCGCCACGCCGCCGGCTGGCAGGTGAGCATCCCGCCGGCACGGTCCTTCCTGTCCCAGACGAGGACGACGCCGGAGAGATCGTCGGCGACCTCGACAAAGGCGCCGCCGTTTGTTGCCGCTCTTGCTGCTCTTGCGCCACTGCGCGCCGGTCATGTCCATGGCGCTGCCGCCACCCTGAGGAGATCCAGGGACTGCGTCCGTGACAGCGCCTCGCCACGAGACGCCCACCCCCGAGCGACCCAAGGTCACGCTCGATCCAGGATCGAGTGGCTTCCCTGCCGCACCGATGCCACTCGATCCGCGATCGAGCGTGACCTCGGCGCCATTCGCGGCTGCCCCTGCCGATCATGCAGTTGCGACTCCCTGCAGAATGCCCATATCGGGGCAATTCGTCACCCGCAACTCCATGATCGAC
>NZ_POTY01000401.1 GCF_003236315.1 Micromonospora craterilacus | reverse complement strand
GGCCACGGGGGCGGGGCGGCGCCGGTCCCGCAAGGACGAGATCCTGGAGATCGCGGTGGGCCTGTTCGCCTCCCGCGGCTACCACGGCGTGTCGATGGACGACATCGGCGCTGCCGCCGGGGTGACCGGCCCGGCGCTCTACCACCACTTCGCCGGCAAGGAGGCGATGCTGGTAGCCGCGCTGGTGCCGGTCAGCGAGGGGCTGCTCGACGGCGGTCGGCAACGGTCCGCCGCGCACCCGGGCGACCCGCGTGCCGTACTGGAATCGTTGATTGACTTTCACGTCGATTTCGCGTTGGCCAACCCGGCCGTCATCGCGCTGCACCTGCACGAGCTGGACCGACTGCCCGAGGAGCCCCGGCGGCGCATTCGTCGCCTCCAGCGGCTCTACGTCGAGGAGTGGGTGACCGTGCTGACCGCGCTGCACCCGGGGCTGCCGGACGGCGAGGCGCGGGTGCTGGCGCACGCCGCGTTCGGCCTGATGAACTCCACCCCGTTCCTCGGCGGCGAGGTCGACCGCCGGCGCCGGGCCGAGCTGCTGCGCGCCGCCACGCTCGCCGCCCTGCTCGCCCCCACCGAGCCGGCCTGACCGCGGCTGGCGCACGTCCGGCCTGGTCCAGACCGGCCTGCCGCACCGCCGTATTGACCAGGGGCCGCCGGCGTCAACCGGGCCCCTTCCTTCCTTCTCGCCTGGGTGTCGTGGTTCCCTAGCACGCGTTCCCACCATCTGGACGCTCGGAGGAAGCATGATCGAGTCGCTGCTGGTCGCCAACCGGGGCGAGATCGCCCGCCGGATCATCCGTACCGCGAAGCGGCTCGGTGTACGCGCGATCGCGGTGCACTCGGAGGCCGACGCCGAGCTGCCGTTCGTGGTCGAGGCCGACGAGGCCGTCTGCATCGGCCCGGCCAATCCGGCGCTGAGCTACCGCAACACCGAGGCCATCCTCGCCGCCGCCAAGTCCACCGGCGCGCAGGCGATCCACCCCGGTTACGGCTTCCTGTCGGAGAACGCCGACTTCGCCCGTACCGTCGAGGCCAGCGGCCTGGTCTGGGTCGGACCCGGCGCGGACGCGATCAGCGCCATGGGTGACAAGATCAACGCGCGGAACCTGATGGCCGCGGCCGGCGTGCCGGTGGCGCCCGGGACCACCGAGCCGGCCGCCGACCTGGCGGCGGCGGTCGCCGCGGCGGCCGAGATCGGCTACCCGGTGATGGTGAAGGCCGCCGCCGGCGGTGGCGGCATGGGCATGGGCGTGGCCGCCGACGAGGCCGCGCTGCGCACCGAGTACGACAAGGTACGCGCGTTCGCCGAGCGGATGTTCGGCGACGGTTCGGTGCTGCTCGAGCGGTACTTCCCCCGGGTGCGGCACGTCGAGGTGCAGATCCTCGGCCTGGCCGACGGTCGGGTGGTGGCGCTCGGCGAGCGGGAATGCTCGGTGCAGCGACGCAACCAGAAGCTGGTGGAGGAGTCCCCGTCCCCGGCCGTCTCGCCGGAACTGCGGTCGCGCCTGCTCGCCGCAGCGATCCGGGCCGGCGAGGCGGTGAACTACCGCAACGCGGGCACCGTGGAGTGTCTGCTCGACCCCACCACCGGGGAGTTCTTCTTTCTCGAGATGAACACCCGTCTGCAGGTGGAGCACCCGGTGACCGAGCTGGTCTACGGGGTGGACCTGGTCGAGGAACAGCTGCGGGTGGCCGCCGGCCTGGCGCCGACGTTCGACCCGGACGCGCTGACCCCGCGCGGGCACGCCATCGAGCTGCGGATCAACGCCGAGGACCCGAAGCGGTTCCTGCCCGGCCCCGGGGCGATCAAGACCTGGGTGGAACCGACCGGCGACGGGGTGCGCGTCGACTCCGGGTACGTCGAGGGCAACACCGTCACCCCGTTCTACGACAGCCTGATGGCCAAGCTCATCGTCAGCGCCGACACCCGCGCCGAGGCGATCGAGCGCGCGAAGTCGGCCGTGGCCTCGTTCGAGCTGGCCGGCCCGAAGAACAACCTCCCCTTCTTCGCCGAACTGCTGGAGAACCAGGAGTTCGGCTCCGGCGACTACGACACCGGCATCGTCTCCCGGATGCGCTGACCCGCCGGGATCGCGTTGATCAAGAGGTTCGTGTCCGGCCGAGCCGGCTCCGGCCGCGAACCTCTTGATCGACATTGCCGGTCCGTGGGGTGACATGCTGGGGGAACCAGCAACAGCGACGTGTCACAGCGAGGTGACTGCATGGCAGAGATGCCGGAGTTCGTGTCGATCCGGGAGGTCGGGCCGCGCGACGGGCTGCAGAACGAGGAGCCGATCCCGACCGACGCCAAGGTGCGGCTGCTCGACGCGCTTTCCCGCACCGGCGTACGGCGGATCGAGGCGGTGTCGTTCGTGCACCCGAAGGCGATCCCGCAGATGGCGGACGCCGACGAGGTGTGGCAGCGGGCGGCGAAGGTCGACGGGGTCCGCTACTCGGCGCTGGTGCCGAACACCCGTGGTGCGCAGCGCGCCCTCGCCGCCGGCTTCACCGAGATCGAAGTGGTCGTCTCCGCCAGCGACACGCACAACCGGCGCAACGTCAACCGAGCCACGGACGAGTCGCTGGACGACATCGCCGAGCTGATCGACCTGCTGCACGGTGCCGGCGCACGGGCCGAGGTGATCATCGCGACCAGCTTCGGCTGCCCGTACGAGGGCGACATCGATCCGGCCCGGGTGGCCGCCATCGTGGACCGGGTGGTCCGCGACGGCGCTGACCGCGTCGCATTCGGCGACACCACCGGCATGGGTACGCCCCGACGCGTCCGTGACCTGCTCACCGCCGTACGCGACCGCAACGCGCACATCCCGCTGCTGCTGCACTTCCACAACACCCGGGGTACCGCCCTGGCCAACCTGCTGACCGCGCTGGAGCTGGGCGTGACCGAGTTCGACGCCAGCGTCGGCGGCCTGGGCGGCTGCCCCTACGCCCCCGGTGCCAGCGGCAACCTCGCCACCGAGGAGGCGGTCCACATGCTCCACGACATGGGCATCGACACCGGCATCAACCTGGACGCCCTGATCGAAGCCGCCGAACTGGCCGAACACCTAAC
>NZ_POTY01000400.1 GCF_003236315.1 Micromonospora craterilacus | reverse complement strand
CCTGTGGAGGGAGCGGTGCCCGACCCGGCCCGTCCCGTCCCGGGAGACGATGCGACCTGAGTCGGGGCGCTGGTCTCGTCGCTGGTCTGTGGGTATGCGGGTGCGTTGGTGCTGGCCACGGGTGGCGTGTCGGGTGGTGGACTTGGGTCCGGAGCTATGTCCGGACTTAGGTCGGGACTTGGGTCCGGACCCAGGTCGGGACTTAGGTCGGACGTAGGTCCAGGTCCAGGTACCGCGCTGGCGGGTGGCTGCTCGCCGGGGGCGGGCAGCAGGACCATGCCGGCCGCCTCGGGGGTGCGCTTGCTCTTGCGGCGGTTGCAGCCGCGGCACGCCACGACGAGGTTCGACATGCCGTCGGCCACCTCGGGGTCGACGTGGTCGAAGGTCAGGCCGGCGTCGGAGACACGGTCGGAGTGCTGGCAGGTGCGGCCGCAGTAGCGGCAGATGTCCCGGTCCCGTGCCCGTACGGCCGCCTTGAGCGTGCCGTTCTTGAGCTCCTTGGCCTTGGCCTTGTGGACGTCGTTCTCGCTACGGCTCGGGTTGCGGTCGAGGTAGTCGTGGATCAGGAAGTCGTAGTCGTCGACCCACACGCGGCCGGTCATGCACTCGCACTGCTCGCCGTCGGCACGACGATGCAGCAGCGGCGCCCGGCCGTAGCGGGCCCGGAACAGCCGCTCGTTGGCCTCCTCCCAGCCGAACAGGTCGAGGATGTCCAGGGTCAGGAAGCCGTCGCTGCGTTCGCCGGACACCCAGGACAGGACCTGGACCCACACGCCGAGCGCCTCGGCGCGCTGCCGTTTGGCGCGCAGACCGGTCGCGCCCGGGTCGGCCAGGCCCCGAACTTTGACCGACATGGCCAGCCGGTCGTCGATGCGCCCCCATGGCATTAGTGGCCACCCGCCCGGCCCAGCCGACTAATGATCAACATCTATGGTTCTCCCGCTATAGCAAGGCGCGGCCACCTGCCGAGGTGGCCGCGCCGAAGGGGTTGAGCAGGGCGATCAGAGCGGCAGAGCGCCGCTACGAGTCAGGTGGGTCCGGAGGGTCGTCAGTCATCGCCGTCGTCGTGCCGCTTGTCCCGGCGGAACCACCAGGCCCCGACCACGAGAAACCCCAACCCGGCCCACCTCAACGCGTTGACGTCGTAGGCCACGCTGGCGATGAAGCAGAGCGCGGAGATCAGGAGCATGATCCGGGCTCGTCGGCTCATGACGTACTCAGCTCGGCCATCCGCCGTGTCGTCCGCCGCACCCTCGCTGGTCGTGGTCGGCGGCGGGCCGGTCTGGTCGCTCATATCGATCCTGTTCCTCTCGTTGAGTCGGGCTGGCTGGAGTGGCCACGATCGGCCCACTCCTCGTCGTCCTGAAGGTGCCCGCCGGCAGCCGGGTCGCCGTGGCAGACGTCGCAGTTCTCGGTGGCCTCGGGGCCGACGGCGCACGCAGCGTGGACAGCGACGGCGGCGCCGGTGTGGTACCCAGCGGACTTACGGTCGTCCGGACAGACACCGACGTAGACCAGGACCACCAGCTGCACACCCAGCCGGCCGCCGCACACCGGGCACGGCCGGTCGTACAGCGGGTGGTCCGGATCCAGGGTCCGGATGCCGCCCTCGGTGTGCACGCTCGCGGTGGCGGGGACCCGGATCGGGATCAGCAGCGAGGCCGCAGCCGCAGCGCGCAGCTGCTCGGCCGTCACCAGAGCACCGCCAGGAACTCCGGTACCACGGTCACGACCATGGCCAGCATGATGAGCATGGCCAGGAAGCCGGCCAGAGATGACCAGAGCGCGGAGTCGACCAGCCTCGCGAAGGCCATCAGGAGCCCCGCCGGCACGGCCAGGCCGAGCATCAGCCACAGGATCTCAAGCTCCATCGTTGTCACCACCCGGAGCGGGCTGGGGGCGGGCCCTGCCGGCGAGCACGGCCAGCGACGCGGCGATGGACACCAGCGCGTTGGTGCGCGCCGCCTCCATCATCTTTTCCTGGCGGGCCGCCCACTGCTGCGTCACGTGGGGTGCGACGTACCCCTCGTCGAGGTTCTGGGCGACGCGGCGCGTGAACTCGTCGAGGTTCTGCATGTATGTCTCGGCGGCGGCGAGGTGGGCGCATCCCTCGCTCGTCGCGGTCGGCGGCGCGTCGGCCGGCGCGGTGGTGCTGGTCTGGTCGCTCATATCGATCCTGTTCCTCGGGTGAAGTCGGGCAGGCTGGGGTGGCCGTCGAGGCGGCCGAACAGGTGCAGCGCGCGGTCGTGGATGTTGACGTGGTCGGCGGGTGGGGCGAGCACCTGATACGCCCACCGGTCGCCGAAGACAGCGGTGTGCAGCAGCTTGAGGTCGGCGTAGCTGGGCATCTCGGTGGTCCGGGAGATGGACGCGTGCACCCACTCGACGTCGTCGAGCTGGTCGACGGAGATGAGGATCCGGGCGGTGCCGTCGAGGTGGTCGAAACGCCAGCCGTCCGGCCCGAACCGGAACGGCGTCGACCAGTTCGCCCGGCCGAGGATCCGGCGGATGGCCAGCGCGTTGAGGCTCTGCGGCCAGTCAGGCACCGTCACCACCGCCCGCCGGCGCTCGGCCCGTGTTCGCGTAGCCGCGGGGCAGGCTTCGCATGGTCTCCGCGATCGACGTGAGCAGCGCCGAGACGTACCGGCCGCGCTCGAAGCCGTCGTCGATGTCGTTGAGGCGCTGCACCACGGCCTGGAACGCGGCGATGTCGCCGGCGGCGCGGGCGCCGATCAGGTCGAGCGCCCACCGGACGTACGCCGTCGGGGGTTCCTCGCCGACCGCGCCGGTGTCGGTGTTCCAGCCGAGCAGGCGCACCCTTCCGAACATGTGGTCGCCGCCGGCGGCGTGGGCCGCGAACGTGTCGCACCAGCCGACCAGGGCATCCCACAGGCCCTCGGCGGTGCACTCGGTGTTGAGCCGCTCGACGGCGGCGGTGGCGCGTCGCCAGTCCTGTTCGATGGCCGCGTGCAGCGCGGTGGCCGCCAGGCGCCGCGGTTTGCTGTGGTTTTCCACTCCCACTGGGTGCCACTCCTCTTATCGATCTCGGTAGGACGGCAGGTCATGCCGCCGCGGGTTTCGGGCCGCCGTCGACGACCGTCAGGTGTCCACGTCGGCGGGCGGGCGGGAGCCCGTCGACGCCGGCGCGGGCGGCCAGGGCCCGGGCC